>JBBKXT010000222.1:0-14484 GCA_037969625.1 Saprospiraceae bacterium | reverse complement strand
GTCGCTTGGGCAGTCGAACGCAAAGACGTGCTATATACTTTCTTCTTTCTGTTATCGTGGTGGGCCTATATCCAGTATGTGGAAAAGGATAAATACTTGTACTTAATTCTTTCTAGTTTATTTTTCCTGCTTGTGCTATTATCCAAATCGATGGGTATCACATTACCTGCTATTTTATTTCTTACTGATTACTTATACAATCGGAAGAATATAACTGGCCTGATCAAGGAAAAAATCCCCATGTTGGCGCTGCTGATTTTTGGCATATTTATCTATGGACTTGGATCCTATCTGTCGAGTTTCTTTTCAGGAGGAGTCGTTGGAAGTAATACCAATATCAACGAAACATTACAAGCTGCTTCTGCTGCGAATCCAATCCTTCAAATTGCATTGATGGGTTTTCTGAAAATATTTTTGCTCCTGGCACACGTTTTGGTTCCTGCGCATATTTCTGTGATCTATGAAGGGAATGAAATACAGGAAATGCTGGGCGGATTCATTTATGTAGTTCCATTTTTATTAGGCGGATTAATCTATTTGGCCTATCGATTGTCAAAAGAAAATAAAGTATTTCTATTTGGTTTGTTATTTTTCATCATCACGGTTTCCCCGGCGATGGCAATCGGCAAGTATGGAGGAGTGGGCGTATTTATTGGTGACCGATATACATATGCGCCGATGCTTGGATTGTTATTTCCTATCGTGGTCTTTTTTTACAAAATTCCTTTACGCTCCAACCAGATTCGAAATGTTCTGCTTGGTTCGCTTTGTGCCGTATACTTTTTCCTTTCCTTCAACGCGATAGGGGTTTGGAAAAATGCTGAAACACTTTGGACCAATGCTATTGAAAAAACGGTTTGCGCCGCACCCGCTTACAATGGAAGAGGTGTGTACTACCTGGATGTCACCAATGAAAAAGACAAAGCGCTTGATGATTTCAATAGGTCACTGGCCTGTGATAGTACACATGCCCGGGCTTCCTATAATCGTGGACTAATTCTGCAGGGCAAAAACCGTGAAGCTGAAGCTTTGGTCGATTACAATAGAGCCATTCGCCTGAACCCAACCTATGTAGAAGCCTACGTCAATCGGGGCAATATCTACAGAGATCAAAAACAATATGATCTCGGACTAAATGATTATAACATCGCCATTCAATTAAGTCCGGAGTTTCCAAAAGCCTATTTTAATCGGGCAGGGTTGTTTCTCAATCAAAAGAATTATGAGCAGGCGATTCAGGATTATACTGCTTCAATCACTTATGATCCAAGTTACGCCAAGGCCTATTACAACCGCGGACTATGCTATTTCAATATGAATGAAAGAGAGGAAGCGTGTAAAAACTTTTCAATGGCTGCCCAAAATGGATATACGGGATCTGCCAAAACAATTAAGGAGTATTGTCAATAAGTATTTAAGTAAGGGCCTTCGTTTTAATCTTTTAGATCAAAATAAAATAGGCCAATAGCATACTCATCACCCCAACCGTGATGCCCAGGTAGACATCCTTTGCGGTATGTGCTTTAAGGATCAGGCGTGCAGTACACACGATGCCGGTGAGCAAGATTGAACCATATAATATAGTATCGATCGATACCGCTAGATTATAACCACCAAATAAGCCAATTTGAGCCACATCATACCCAAAGACCATTTTAGTCAACACAACCATCGTCGTCAGACCACCCATACCGGCTGCATGAACACTAACTTTTGTAAAATTATTAATGAAGAAGCACGCCCACAATCCAATGAGTGTTCCCAGTACAATAATTCTTAAAGATTCAGGAAAATGCGCTGCTTTGGAAACATGTAGATAAAGTGATAGGTACATGATACCTGCTGCGATATACGGGCCGATACGTTCCTTTTGATCTTCCAAACTAAAGGAGGATACCCATCCAAGCATTTTCATCATTAATACGGCAATGCCCGGCAAGGTCACAGTCGTCATCACAATGATGATCATTAAAGCACCTGAAGATGATATATGTCCCCAGCCAAAAGAATACGGATTGGTCCACAACAAGAGAAGGGACATGTAGGTAAGAATAAAAAGAGGATGAAAAACGATGGAAAAAAAGTGTGCTACTGCCCTCATAATTCATAATTAATCATAATGACCTCCACGCGCCTGTTTTTCTCCCGCCCCTGTTCAGTTCGATTCTCAAACAAAGCCTGTGTAGCGCCTTTTCCAACGATGCGCATACGCTCCTTATGCACCCCTTGAAATATAAGATAATCTCGAATCGCTCTTGCTCGATCGAGCGATAGATTCATCAGTGCCATTTCGTCACCGACATTATCCGTATGTCCTTCGATCAATATTTCCATATGTGGATTTGCGTCCATTTGTTCATGTAAAAATTGCAAGGCACTTCTTGAAGAAGAAAGGATGGTTGCTTTTCCTTTCATAAAATGAATATTATAAAAAGTAATCTTTTCCTCTTTGATAATCGAATTATCGGTTTTCGAAGCATAGTACTTTGGCTTTTCACTCTTTGGTTCCGAATGGGTGGATATGACGCCAGTCTTTGGCTCAAGATACAAGACCAGATCAAGCGTATCTATTCCCTGCTTTTCCAAGGCGACAGGATCAATAAGTATTTGATTTGATTTATGATTAACTTTCCTTGATTGAAATTTGTAAGGCTCATATTCTGTTAATGACACTTCAAATTCTCCTGTATAGGTGTTGAAATATTCCATGTATTCACTGGAAGACTTCTGTCCCCATAACAACTCGCTATGCACTGGTTTGCCGGTAGAGGAGTTTATGATCTTTCCTCGCA
Organism: Saprospiraceae bacterium; assembly: GCA_037969625.1. Classification (GTDB taxonomy): domain Bacteria; phylum Bacteroidota; class Bacteroidia; order Chitinophagales; family Saprospiraceae; genus Opimibacter. The sequence continues at coordinate 11,692 of JBBKXT010000222.1, read as the reverse complement.
CGAACAATGGTTTCTTTAGCTTTGGGCTTGGCGTCAGGCGCTGACGAAATATATCACTACTTCCATCCCTTCTGGAGGCAAAGTACAAGTACTCACGGCCCGCATCAAAATAGGGTTGGCTTTCGTCGGCAGCGGTATTGACACCATCGGCTAAAAGTACGGGGGTGGACCATTTTAACCAACTAAAATTGAGCCTTTCTGAGACATATATATCCTGCCCACCGAGTCCTCCGGGTCTGTTGGATGAAAAATACAGAAACCGTTTGTCCGGTGATATGTGTGGTGCTGTTTCCTGAAAAGAAGTGTTGAGCGTAGTGCCCATATGAAGAGGTGCGGACCATAGATTGTCTCTCATATAAAAGCAAACATAGAGATCATGCATCCCTTTGGCATCTGCACGATGCATACTTAAGACAATGATCTGCCCATCTGGTGTCATCGTCAGATCGACGTCAGCACCTTGTAAGTAAAACTGATAGATATGCATGGGTCTCGGAAACCTTGCGGTCCCATCATCTTCAATGAACACCCTTGAAAAACCTGCATTCATCCCACCATTTTTAGAAAATTGATTGAGGATTATATATTCATTGGGTGAAGGGCCTACCGAGACTAAACTATTAGGCAAAGCATTATTTAACGGATATCCCGGATGGACAAGATCGCCTACCTGATCATCTTTGAGCGAGACAAACCATATATCCTGATTATATACTGAAGTGGAAGGATTGTCTATCTGCTTACCAGCGATTTGGGTATAAATCAAAGAAAGCAGTTCCTGATAACTCGTGTCTTGCTTGTCAGAGGTGAGTTCGCCATTCATATTGAATAATGAAGATTCAAACTCAGGATCCGCCGTTCGTGTAAAGAACAACTTATCCCCTGACTGACTTAGGACTGGCGTCGTTTCATCATAAGCATCTGTATTGATGCCCGGAAGTTTTTCTATACGCCCTTGGGCGGAGAGTATAGACGTTGCCAGTCCGAGCCATAGTATGACCGGAAGGATGTTATGCATACGGTAAAAATAGCAGCTTAATTCATATCCTCTACTCCAACGTGATACCCTCATAGAAACCCAGCGACTTATCCATTAACATTTTTGTAATATAAGCAATTTGGCCGGTATGATAGGAAAAATGCTCGGTTACATGAATAAGTATGGAAACACCGGTTTCATCAAAGGTCTGAACCTTTCTGATCCGTAATAATTCTTCTATTGAAACCCCTTCAATAACAGGCCGGAGGCGCATCATTGTATTCGTCAAAAGATCTGCTAACACCTGTTTGTCAATTACATTCCTTGCGTCAAATTCAATTTGTCTCTGTCTGGTATCCGGAAATCCACCAAGACCGGCATAAATCCATTGATCTACATTTCCATTTAAATGGAGCACCAAATTGCCTATGCTGTTAGATGATTCATTTGGACGCCACCAGATTTGGTCATTCGTGAGTTGGTCGAGACATTTTAATATACGCGGCAGTGATTCATCAAATAATCTGATGATCACGTCATGGATTAATGCATTTCTTAAATGATCAGTTGGAACCATGGTGGTAAGGTATTTAAAGAAATACGATTGGGAGTGCCTTTTAGGGAAATATTTGGGAGATTTAGACCTTAGATTTTTAGACCTGAGAGCTTAGACCAGTTTTTCTCACTTCATGTTTTTCATAACCCTCTTAACCTTCTAACCCTTCAACCTTACACCCCACCTCACAGCTCCCCACAAGCAATCGTCACCATACGAATCGAACCAACAGAACATTTGACCAAAGCATTCGCACAGGACTCAAGGGTTGATCCGGTGGTGAGGACATCATCGACCAATAGAACATGTTTGTCCTTTACCTGAAAGGAAGGGGCTACAGAAAATGATTCGCCAATGGTACCCACTCTTTGTAGTCTATTCATTCCCGTCAGACTTTTGTCATGCGTGCGTCTAACCAATGCATTGTTATAACAAGACACACCGATCGCATCACCAATAGCCTGTCCAAAAATAGCACTCTGATTGTAACCTCTTTTTCTTTGCTTTTTCCAATGCAAGGGAACCGGAATGACAAAATCAATGCCTTGCCAAAGTTCAGCTCCTTTTAATTGTTTTCCATACCAATGACCAATCACTGTGATCAGATCTGCGCGGTTGCTATATTTAATCTGATGCAACAACCGCTGCGTCCCACTTCCTCTTGAAAAAAATAAAAATGCGGCACCGGTCGTTACCGGCACTCTTCCTAAAAAATGAGCCACAAACGGATTGTTGGCATGCAGATGATATCCGGTTTCCGGGAGTTCGTGGAGACAGTCGAGGCAAAATATATGTCGATCTAACGGTCTTTGTAAACCACAACTTGTACATAGCGGTGGATAAATTAAATCAATGAAATGTTTCCACCAATAATAATCCATGTGCGTAGAAATAAAAAAAAAGCCGGATGGGATGGGGAGGTCACCCGGCTTTGTTCAACTGGCAAATGAAGAGCATAAAAATCCGGTGCGCATCAGCTATCAAATCGGGGTGCTATACAACAGACCGGAAATAAAAACATTCTCTTCTCTTCTGGTAGTGTCTTAAGCAAGGGCATTTGTTACCATAAAATGACTTTATTTCAACTTTATTTTTTATTCGAAATAAGAGGCGTTCTATTTCGTAATATTGTATATCAGCCTTTCCAAAGTGCTGATAAATAAGCAAATCTGCCTTATGATTAACAGGTTAAAAACGATATGAATCAATTGCATTGTGATATGTATCTCCAGGACAAAGACTACATTCCTGAGATTCAGGCCGGCGGCCCCAACGCTGATCGAGCGATTAGTTGCTTGTATCTAAAACACAAGGAAAGAACGTACACCTATAGCACAAGCATGATTTCAAAAAATGCGAATTATAAAGGGGTTGCCGAAGATCTGGTGCAAGACAGTTTTATTATCATGATCGATAAAATTCGTGAAAAAGATTTTTCAGTCCGATCACTCGCCGGTTATTGGATTGGTATCAGTAAAATGCTTTTTCTCAACCAGCTTAAAAAAGACAAACGCATCGTCTATGTCAATGAGATGGAAGAGATATACGGTTATGAAGAATTGACACCCGAATCAATTCTTTTTGAAAAAGAAGAACAATACAAATTGGAAAACGCATTTGATCAACTTGGCCCTAAATGCAAGGATGTCCTTATGCTTTGGCTGGATCAATACACGATGGTCGAAATCGCCCGCCTATTGAAATTGTCTTCGGATGCGATGGCTCGGAAAATAAAATTTGAGTGCTTTAAAAAATTGCGTATTCATATCAGTACAAGAATTAATAATACACCAAAGGACATATTGTAAAATAGAAAACATCACATTAAAAATCACTGAAGAACATGGAACAGACTCCATTTATAGATTTAATCGATCAATATTTGTTTGGGAAAATTAGCCCCGAGGAGGATCAGCGATTACAAAACATACTCACCAATGATCCGGAAGCGGCCAAAATTTTTGAGGAGAGCAAACACGCTTTTCAAGCCTTGGAAATAGAACGACGCAAGCGATTAAAAGATAAATTGAAGGCCCTGGACAAGCGCTCCATAGGATCAGAAAAATCAATCCCAAGGTGGCTGGGCATTGGGGTTCTTTTGTTAGCGTCAACGCTCTTTTATTTTTATATGTCATCCGTTTACTATAGTCCGGATACCATTGCCCGACGGAATTATATTTCTTCTAAAACGTACATCGTAAATCATCCTTCGATGCGCACGCAGGATCCACGCTGGAATCAAGCAGATGATTCTTTTCATAGGGGTGCGTATCAAAAGGCGATTCACCAGCTTATCCCTTTAGCAGAAACAAGTGATCCAGATGTCGCTGCTGTGGCCAGGTGGAATATACTATTAGCACAACTTGCTATTCAAGGACCGGATGTAAAATGGAAAATAGCGCTGGATGCTTTCGAAAAATCCGCCCCTAAATCACTTTCCATCAAAGCCCAAGAACTCAGAAGTCTTCTCGAGTCAAACTATTACAAATTTTTCTTTATTCGGTTTCAAGATAATTTTTCTACAATAAAGCCGAGGCTTATTTGAGGCGTAGAGCAGAGGGCGTAGGGTTCCGCTAAGCGAAAGGCAAAGGGCAAAAACGAATTATCCGCCTTTGCAATCCCGATCGATTGGGAGGCTTCGGTCTCTTGCGCCAAAGCTTCGTCCGACGCCAATTCCGATCCATCGGAAATGGCCAACGGCGTCAGCGCCGGAGCGTCGGCAAAGCGATTTACGAAAAATATTGAATAGAAAAATTTAAAACTGCGCCTCTGCGCGATATCAACTTGGGTGAATGGTGATTCGTCTTCGCTATGGCATTGATGAACAGGGACGGTTAAAGGTGAACGGGAATTACAAAGTTCTGTCTCCAATGCCTCCCGATTATGTCTAGATGGAGTTTGTTCCAACGTCATTATATGATAATGTAGAATCCAACTTTGCTCCCGCTCAACGGGACAGCAGAAAATGAAAAAAGAAAGCACCGATTATTATCCTCCATTCGTTTTCCACTCCCTACTCACTCCTTTGCCCTCACGCCTAGCGGACGTGATCTGCCCCTGAACTACCTCCTTCGTCGGAGTTCAGGGCAAGCGCTGCACTACCTCCTTCGTCGGAGTTCAGGGCAAGCGCTACACTACCTCCTACGTCGGAGTTCAGGGCAAGCGCTACACTACCTCTTGCGTCGGAGTACAGGGCAAGCGCTGAACTACCTCTTGCGTCGGAGTACAGGGCAAGCGCTGAACTACCTCCTTCGTCGGAGTTCAGGGCAAGCGCTACACAACTTCCTGCGTCGGTATGTAGGGCAAGCGCTGCGCTCTGATTTGCTCTCTGCCTCCTGCTTCTTGCCCTAGGTTCTCTGCCCCTAAATCCCCTAAAGGGGACTTCCGCATTTCAAGGTGGCTAATTCACAAATTCGTAATTCGCAGATTCGTAATTTCCGTTGACCGTTGACCGTTAACCCTTCACCCCAAATATTCCCTCCTCCCAGGCGCCACTTTCATCACAAACAACGACGAACCGGCAGCCAGTTCTTCTTCCATCAGCTGACCAAGAGATTTCCACAAGGAGGCATACGGGCCGATGATAATAGAACTCATTCCATTCGTAGACACTTCGATATCAGGGATCGCCTTGAGTTTGTCAAGGAATCGAATCACATGGGAAGGATAATCATCCAACAGAGGATACAGACTTATTTCGATGGTTGCAGTCATGATGAGTTGTTTAAATAATTTCCAAAATACGCCTTGCAGAGGTATAGCGGTGGATTCGGATCATTAATATTTAATTAGGTATTCTCAACATAAATTGGCCCCAATCTTCCGGCCCTTCGCTCTCCTTTGTTCGCCATAGTCACGGCGACGGCGAATGTCCCAAGCCCTATGCTTTTCCACTCTTTTGATTACCTTGTACATCCTAAATAAACAGATCAATGAAAAAATTATTCCTTTTGTCAGCCGTGCTTTTTATAGCAGGTAATCTTTTGGCTCAAACCTGGACTTGGGATCGTGAACCCGAGGCAGGGCAAAATGTCATGGTCACCATCAGTGAAGTGCCACCGTCAGGACCTTTGCATGTAGTGTATTATTGTTTTGATGGTGCTAAACTTATCGCCGGTGATGTGGGGATGCTGCCTTCAGATGATCCATCTCAAATCAACCTCGCCATGGCGCTGCCGGAGCACATAAGCTGGATTCGTGTAGTAATCAAAAACGAATCCAATAAGATAATGTCAGGGGATGAGCAATTCGTAAAGAATGTAAAAGCACATCCTAAAGCCGGGATGGTGGAATCAACGATCGGTGCGGTTGGTTATGGGCGATTGTTAGGCATGAGCATAACGAGCGAACAAGTGATCACAAACTTTCAGGAAGCGATCGCCGCATATCCGGATTGGCTCAATAATGCTGATGTGTTTCAAGCCTATTATGTAACCGCAAAGGCAGAAGAAAGTGAAAAAGACCTTGACATGCTCAAAGCGCATTTAACGCAGATGTCCATAAAGCCGAATAAAACAAGTGAGGCTATGATGGTGCGAGCTGTCAACGTAGCGAAAGATATGGGTGATACGGCCCTTCAGGAAGCTTTGCGTAAAAATCTCGACAAAAAGTATCCTAAATCTATGCTGCATCAGGAAGAAGATTTTATCGCCTTTTCAAAAACAGAATCAGTCGAGGATAAAATTAAAAAGAGAGATGCGTTTAAAGCGAAGTACACTGTAACAGATGAAAACAAAGCCATGGTGGACCAGATGACCGCTACGATTGTCCAGGCTTACGGCGATAAAGAAAATTGGTCCATGGTATCAACGTATACGAACCAAATCGCTGATCCGATGACGAGAGCTGGTGTCTGCAATCAGTATGCATGGCAATTGTCAGGAGAGAGTATCGAAGCAGAAGCCCCAAATTTATTGATTGCAGAATCTATGTCTGCGGCCTCCTTAGCTTTATTAGAGCAGGAAAGCACAATTCCTTTGGGCTTTACGAAGAAGGAATGGGCCCCCATCGCCGAACGATCCAAAGCTGCTTATGCAGATACCTATGCGCTGATTTTGTTTAAGCAAGGAAAGTATGAAGAAGCGGTCACCCAACAATCATTTGCCGTGATGAATGATGGATTTGAAAATGGGGAAATGAATGAGCGCTATGTTGTGTATCTTGAAAAAGCAGGCCATACAAAAGACCTTGAAAAGATCATGGATCAAATGATTGTTAAAGGCAAGGCAACTGCCAAAGTAAAAGAGATTCACAAAAGTTATTGGACATCAACTGCCTCCCCGGAGCAACTGTATGTACAGTATGCTCAGAAGCTGGCAGATGAAGCCAAAGCACTCCTTCGTGATAAGGTGGAAGATATGTGGATAGATGCAGAAGCACCTGCATTTACACTGAAGGATCTTGCAGGAAATACAGTATCGCTTGAAAATTATAAAGGGAAGACGATCGTAGTGGATTTTTGGGCTACCTGGTGTGGACCTTGTAAGGCAAGTTTCCCCGGAATGAAAGTGGCCGTTGAACATTATGCCTCCGATCAGAATGTTGTTTTCCTTTTTGTAGACACTTGGGAAAACGGTGATAATATTCAAGGGAAAGTGAGTGATTTTATCGACAACAACAACTACCCGTTTCATGTATTAATGGATTCCGAAAACAAAACGGTTGCAGACTTCGGTGTATCCGGTATTCCTACAAAGTTTGTCATTGGTCCCGATCAGAAGATTCACTTTAAAGCCATTGGTTATAGTGGCAATAATGATGAGCTTGTGGAAGAATTGAAGATGATGATTGAGATGGTGCAGCAGCAAGCGGGGATGGCAAGATCGTAGTTAAGAAGGTGTAATGTTGAAGGTTTAATGTGTAGGGTTGAAAGTTAAGAGATTAGAGGATTAGAAGGTTAAATCACGTGTCGCGTGTCGAAAATTCGCGTGTCGCCCCCGACCCCTAAAGGGGAGAACAGTTTTTTCGTAATTCGCAATTTTTTCTCAGGTTTCAGGTCCCTTTCCCCCATCCTTCCTCAAGTGACAAACTAACACAATTGACTGTCGAGGTTTTTAAAAAGGATATTTGATGCGGAGATAAAAATGCATCCGGATTCTGTCCCTCTTTCAATGCGCTATTCACTCGGCACTTTTGAATTTCTGTCATCGGCACTACTTTGTAGGGACTGTTGGATAAATAATATTTTGGCGTTTTATCCGGTTCGGTATTTCCGTTTGTTTCAACACTGCATTTTTGATTTTTCGCGATCTTATCCAGTGCTGTTTTACTGACGATCGAGGAATTGTATTCAACCGTCACGACTTCTTTTCCTCCCTGAAATCCTGCAGTTGTTCTGACGACACCATTTATTTTTCCAAACAAGGCTTCGCCTGTCCAAAAACAATACATCGAGTAAGTGGCAGTTGCTTTTCCTTTTTGTTGCGCGGTCAATTCATCGTTCAGGAGTTGCAGATAGGTGGGTGCTTGTCCGCTTTGATTGATCAATGTGGTGATCATCCATGATGATAATGCGAGCGGAGTATAAGGTCCATTGAGTCGGGTGGTGATGTCCTGACCATTCCAATCGACAGCGCGCACAACCGGATTATTCCATGAAGGTTCGTTGTATCGTTTTAGTATCGTTTCATCTTCACCGGCTTTGTTATTATAGATCGCCAGTGGAATGAAATTTGTTTCGATTGCTTCTACAATCAGTGGATGGGAAAGCACCTGGCTGCCGTAGTTTTTGCAGGTGCTACATCCCGGTATTTCCTGAAAAAGAATGAGAATTGGTTTCCCTTCTGCTTTGCTTTTCTCCTGTGCAGCATCCATGGAACGAAACCAATGGACATCGCCCAGTTCGATCGGATTTTTTTGTGCCATCAGGATTATAGGGAGGAATAGGATCAATAGTGTAAGTTTCATTTTTCAAATTTAGCAAGAAGATTTGTTTTGTTAGACGCGAGACGCATTTGTCTTGTGCACCTGCGGCGCTCTATGCCCTCACGCCTAGCGGACTTGATCTACCCCTGAACTACCTCCTTCGTCGGAGTTCAGGGCAAGCGCTGAACTACCTCCTTCGTCGGAGTTCAGGGCAAGCGCTGCACTACCTCCTTCGTCGGAGTTCAGGGCAAGCGCTGCGCTCCGATATGCTCTCATGCCCTTTTCAAGCGAATACTAATATATTTGCACCATGCTATCAAGTCGCCTCCTTTTCTACTGGTTATATTTGGTCCCAATCCTCCTGTTTTCAGGCTGCGCATCGCCACGGGCTCCAACAGGTGGAGAAAAAGATGAACTTCCTCCGGTATTGATTGAAGAAGCATCAACACCCAATTTGCAAACAAATTTTCACGAAAAGGAAATCATTCTCACTTTTGATGAATGGTTTACCCTGAAAAATGTGCTATCACAGTTAGTGATTTCTCCGTTAATGCCTGCCCAGCCGGATGTCAAACAAAAGGGTAAATCGATTTTTATTACGTTGCCGGATAGCCTCAAGGAGGAAACAACCTATACAATCAATTTTGGCAGCGCTATTGCAGATCTGAATGAAGGAAATGTACTAGAAAATTTTGCATTTGTTTTTTCAACGGGCTCTGTTTTGGATTCTGTTTTTATTACCGGACATGTAGTCAATGCTGTGACGCTACAGGCAGCTGCGGATGTCCTTGTGATGTTACATCCGATTAATGAGGACAGTGCCGTATACAAAAGCAAGCCCGAATATGTTTGCCGAACAGATAAAGAAGGCAGATGGAAATTGGAGAATGTACGTTTGGACTCCTTTCGCGTGGTGGCCTTGATTGATGACAATCTCAATTTTCTTTATGATTTGGAAACAGAATATTTTGGTTGGTATGATGATACACTTTATACTATTGAACCAAAAATTTTACTGCCGGACATAGTTTTGTTTCCTAAAGAAAGACGCACGTCGATCAGAGATGTTATTCATGAGGCACCCGGTTGGCTAAAGGTGATCGTAGATGGTCCACAACCCTACACGATTCCAACAATGGTACCTCCCATAGAGGAGGTCATTACAGCTTGGGATTTGGACACAATTCATTTTTGGTATCCACCTGAACTGAATTTCGGGGGTAATGTGATTCTGGCTAATGATACGTCTAAGGTGCAACCGGCACGAGAATCGAAAACTACGAAACGCGATTTTTTAGTCTCCAATCGATCTGGAAAATTGATGCCTAATGGAACCGCCCAACTTTACGCTCCCATTCCTTTTTCATCGATTGATACTTCTCGGATTCGTCTGATAGTTGATTCGATGGTGCAAGTAGCCTATACCATTGAAGCCGATAGTCTGGACGCGAGGATTCTTTGGTTAAAAGGAAAGTGGAAATCAAACGCCATTCACCAGTTGACCATTTTGCCGGGTGGGTTTGAAAATGTTTTAGGGAATCAAAATGATACAATCAGCATTTCTATTCAAGTAGCCGATCCAAATGATTTTGGTGATTTAGTGATAGAAGTGAATGGTCTCGATTCGACGCAGTTCTATATCGTGAAACTGATGTCAGGAAGTCAGCTAGTTGCTACCAGTATGATAGCACAACTATCACACACTTCTTTTGTTCACAAAGGCCTTGTTCCTGGAAAGTATCAAGTTGAGATGGTTGAGGACAGCAATCGAAATGGCTTTTGGGATACAGGAGATTTTCAGCTAAAGCGTCAAGCAGAAAGAAAAATGATCTTCACGTTGGAAAGTCTCAGAGCAGCCTGGGAAGTGGAGTCAACTATCACCTGGTTGCGTTAGTTTTAAAGTTAAGGATACGTGAAAAAGCAACCCAAAGAAGACGAGAATGTTTAAGTAGCGTATTTTGTGGATACTTGTTAAATATATAAAGACACAGGAATGAGATTGTGGACAGATAGTTTGGTCAAATATTATGGTCGGCGCAAAGTCGTTGATAATGTTTCTCTGGAAGTCTCCCAGGGAGAAATCGTCGGTTTGCTCGGACCAAATGGTGCCGGGAAAACTACTTCTTTTTACATTACGGTTGGGTTCATAAAGCCTACATCCGGTCAAGTGTATCTCGATGACCGCGAGATCACAAAATTACCCATGTACAAAAGAGCACGTCTTGGTGTAGGCTATCTTCCGCAAGAACCCTCTGTCTTCCGCAAATTGACCGTAGCCAATAATATCAAAGCCGTACTTGAACTCACATCCTTGAGTCGCGCAGCACAAAGAGAAAAGTTAGAACTTTTAATTTCTGAATTCAGGCTTGAAACCGTGCGTAATAATATAGGCGATAGCTTATCAGGTGGTGAGCGTCGACGAACTGAAATAGCACGCGCTTTGGCAACTGACCCAAGTTTTATACTTTTAGATGAGCCGTTTGCAGGTATTGATCCAATTGCGGTTGAAGATATTCAATCTATAGTCGCCGAGTTGAAAACGAAGAATATCGGCATTCTAATTACGGATCACAATGTCCGTGAGACACTCTCGATTACTGATAGAGCTTATCTTATGTTTGAGGGTAAAATTCTTAAAGCCGGAACGGCCGAAGAGTTGGCCGGCGATGAAATGGTGCGAAAAGTTTATCTGGGACAGCAGTTTGAATTGAAAAAGAAAGTTTTCTGATGAAACGAATGTTGGTGATTATGAGCATGGGCTTATTCCTGTTCTCTTGCACATCACGTCGTGTGCAACCAAACAGAGATAGCCGAAGAGCCATTGATACGATTTATAAAAATAATGTCATGCTCCTTCAACCCGAGATTGACTCGTTGTGTACGCATTTGTATGATTCCATTTATACGGTTGCCATTGACTCCATTCTCCATGAGCGTGAGACAGACATGAAATCATTAGTAAAATGATAAAATCTTTTCAACATATATTCTCAATAGCACTCTTTATCTTTTTGGTAGGATGTTCCAAGGAAGTAGCACAGGAAGATCTGGTCAAGAGCGCCGTAGAGATAAAATTGAGTCAATATCGATCTAATCAGTTGAATGAGTGCAAAGACAAAGCATATCTGGCTGCTGAAGATTATGTCGATTCCCTCATGGTCGCCACCTCTCTTCAGAATAAATTAGATACCATTCCAAAATCAAGAAAACCGGATAAGCCGTTGAAACCTGCTTTTAAAAACAAACCGGATAGTATTGTTGTGGATCGGATTTATAAGGAAGAGTAATTCAGG
>JBBKXT010000221.1:0-2548 GCA_037969625.1 Saprospiraceae bacterium | reverse complement strand
TAAAACAAAAGAGCCATTCCTAAAATAAGAATGGCTCTTTTGTTTTATTTCACAATTAATTAAAGCTACCGAACAACGGTTACTCTTCTAACCGTAATTCCATCTTCACCGATCACTTGAAACTGATAGGTACCTGCCGGCAAATCTATCGTATTCACCGAAAGTTTTCTAGTTTCTTTTTCAATGTGTTGCGCATGAACAAGTTTACCTGTTGCATTTGTGATCCTTAGACTCAATCTACCGGTATTCGTTTCCACAAATTCTACAGTCACCTGATCAGTGGCCGGATTCGGATAGATTCGAAGACCCGGCAATGCATTTAGATCAACAACGCCAGTCAAGTCCTGCACTTCAATCTCCTCACGATAGGTGCTAAAGCAGCTGCCATTAGAAACGGTAAGCACTATTTCATAAAGTCCGGGTTCTGCAAATTCATGGGTTGGGTTCTGTTCTATACTGATGGGCGAACCATCTCCAAAATCCCAGGCCCATTCAGTGGCCATACCGGAAGAAATATCTGTAAAGTCAACAGTCAGATCAAAAATATCTGCCAAAAATCCTGCAAATGGTCCCGGCTGAACATCTACAATCACCTCAACCGTATCACTGACGCACCCGATCTCCTGTACATTCCAATCGTAGAAATAATAATAAAATGCTAGCTCATCGCTAGTAGCATTAGATTGATAAATGGAAACCAGATTATCTATTGTATAAGGATAGTTAGCCCCTTCGTCATTGCGATAGAGGTTCTGGCTTACATTTGCAAGTGAATATTTTCCAATAATTGGTAGTTCAAAATCTAACGTCACACGATTTGAACCATTGACAAGCATTACATCAATCTCTTCTACCACCTGACCCCCTACATCGTACAGTCGGATCGTTCGCTCTCCATCGCCCTGCGCATACATCAGCACGGAAATAAGTCTCATCGGTGCAAGTGTTTCAAAAAGTAATCTACCTTCAAATCCAGAACTATGAATGCCACCACCGGCAAAGGAATTATTCGGCGGACCAACCGTACGCACTGAAACATCTCTTCCCTGCACAACGGAATACTTAATACTCGCATCCAGCGCCGGCGTTTCAAACGGTGAGCCTCTAAAAACCACAGAGTCCCCAATACTCCAAATGGCTGAATTACCTTCGACGACATCGGCTGTTAAAATCGTATTACTTCCTTCACATACCGCAAGATTACCATTGATTCCAGGCATAGGTAAATCCTCATAGAACACATCCATTGCAAATGTATCCGCACCAATATTGTTAGTGACAATCAACTGAACATTATAAGTTCCTTTCGTTGCATAAGCATGAAATGGACTTTCTTCTGTGCTCGTCTCCCCATCCCCAAAACTCCACAAATAATATTGCGGAATATCTGTTGATAAATCAGTGAATGAAAATTTCCCAAAACAATTAATCACAACATCAGGCTCAAATAAAGCCGTAGGTGCTACGGTTGCAATCAAACAAGTATTCGGAATCGAAAAATCTTCTGTTTCATCCCCTACCTGATCTGCACTCCCCTGATCTGCATAAGCACCTAATCCACGTCCGGCAAATGCTTCCCATATCAAACAACGGTAAGTGGTGTCAAACAAAATCTCATCTGCTTTTAAAATCGCATTCCGGGCATCCACGTATCCGGGATTACAACCTTGAAGTTTCATTCCTTCCAACACCAAACGCATCGCAATTTGGTTTCCTGCATTCCCCGTATACCAGTCTGAATCAAATCCTTCCTGATCAATTAACTTCCAGGTCATGTCCCAAATAGTAGAACACCATATTTCCCCAATCGGATGCACATTGGCATTCCCGGCCAAATCACCATAACTCTGTGAATTGATAGATGAACTGGTTGAATAAGGAAATCGACGAATCCCTTCACCCATTTCATCTGCTAAAGCATAGGTGCCAATCGGTCGGGCATCTGTACCCGTATCCCCTTCAGTGATCGTCAAAATCAAACCTAACCAGTCACTCCAGCCTTCGCCTCCCTGTTCGCGGTGCGACAAGCATCCAGTATTCGAAGGACCACCGGTCAGACGATTGGATACACCATGACCAAACTCATGAAGAATAATTCCATTGTCCAGCGATCCATCGCGATCCTGGCCGGAATCAAGAATGCCAATCCCCAGCGTCACTTGCACCTCTTCGCCGGCCTCAAGATTTGCTTTTAACATTTCACCATCTGCCTGATAGATCATTATGGCAGGTATGTTTGTGGTTCCAATACCGGCCATCACAATAGGTGGAGAAGGTGTGTCATTCACGACAATCACGCCAATCGCTCCGGCAGCTTGAGCCGCTAGCACTTTATTGATATAGGGGCATGTGCCTTTATCTATAATCGCAATCTTACCTGCAACTTCATTTGAATTTATGATTGGTTCACATCCATTGGTTATTGGATTTACACCATCATCAATAACCACAACAAGACCCGTCAAAGGCGTCATTAAACTTGGTCCAAAAGTCGCCGATTCTGCTTCATAAAATCCTGCAATACCGGCAGGCGTATGGACTTCCATTG
>JBBKXT010000220.1:0-3922 GCA_037969625.1 Saprospiraceae bacterium | reverse complement strand
TGTGCTGATAGAATTGACACGACGATTTTGACACGCAAGATCAGTTTGGAATAAGGCGTATATTTGACTGCCTGAAATGTCCTCATTTGTGCATTGATATGGTTTTCGTTATTAGGCATTAGAAGTATGAAACAAAAGATATTAGCCTTTTTAAGAAGCCTTAAGTTGGTCAAGTTGACCGATTACTTAAGGTTTTATTTTATGCGCCTTTTCAACAGAAGTAAAAACGCACAGTTTCTAGAAGAAAACCCGGGAGTAGTCTTGCCTCCTGATTACTTAATGTATGAGTCATTTCAATTAGACTATCGAAAGTATTTCAAAGGAGGGAGCGAGGATGCCATGGAAATGGCTTATTTGATTAAATCTAATGTTACTCACACACCTTATAGTGTCTTGGATTGGGGTTGTGGTCCGGCAAGAATAATCAGACATTTACCGGCGATCCTCGGAGAGGCCAATTCTTATTTTGGGACAGATTATAATCCTGAAACAATAAGTTGGTGTAGTGAGCATATTAAAGGTGTAAGTTTTTCAAAAAATGAGTTGAGCCCTCCTTTGAATTACGCTAAAAATCATTTCAATTTTATTTATGGAATTTCCATTTTTACTCACCTCTCTAAAGCAAATCATTCCTTATGGGCACAGGAGTTGTTTAGGGTATTGAAGGAAGAGGGAGTGTTGTACTTTACGACACATGGGGATGCCTTTCTGGAGAAATTAATTGAGCAGGAAAGAGAAAAATATGCAAGGAATGAATTAGTTGAAAGAGCAAATGTTGTAGAAGGTCATCGCGTGTATGCAGCATTTCAACCACCTCAGTTTATCAATAATGTATTAGAAGAAGCTGGTTTTATTGTGATTTCTCATCTGCCAGGTAAGCGAGTGAATGAGTCATACATTTCACAGGATCAGTGGGTGGTGAAGAAAGGTCGTTTTTAAGAAGATGTACACATTTAACGTCTCGGGCAACCGGCGGCTGGATGACTACCGAAAGTCTGTGCCTGTGAGTTATTCTTTAAAGTTAAGATTTTCACTTTGATTGCCATAGCTTTAGCGGAGGCAATTTTCTATGTTTGAGACCTTGTTGGCGCGTTAGCTTAATTTTGGCGGGTGTTTATGGTTTGATGATTTTAAGGCTTAAAGCCCCATTACTGGTGGAAATACATAAAAAATAGATTCCGGGAATTATACGATCATCCAAGTGCAACGATTCTATGTTCGTACCCTTTCTCCTTTTACTTTGTGAAACAAGGGTCTGGATTAATTGGCCGGATATATCGTACAACTTGATACTCAATGTTTCATCTTGATCAAGCGTGTATTCCAGCGTCATTGTTTGCTGCACAGGGTTAGGATAAATTAGCACATCATCTATAGTGGGAATGTCTATCACGCCAACGACTAGCCCTGAAATATACCTGGCTATGGCAAAATCACCCTGATTGCCCCCACCTATTGCTACTATTTTTCCATCAGGTTGTAGAACAACTGCGTTGCCATAATCGCTACTTAGATTAAAATCTGTAATTACCTTACCATTAATCCCCCAGGATGTATCAAGAGAGCCATCTGCATTATATCGTACCAATGCAAAGTCGCTGTCAATCCAGCTTGTGTATCCAACAGCTACTATTTTTCCATCGGGTTGAACAACTACTGAAGTAGCACCATCATATCCGGCCCCAAATGGAGTCACTGCCAAACCATTTGTGCCAAAATCGGTGTCCAGGGATCCATCTTCATTATAACGCGCAACAACGAAATCTAAATTCTGATGATTAGGGTCACCACTATTTGTATGCCCTGCAGCTACTATTTTTCCGTCAGATTGAATAGCAAGCCCATTAAGTTGATCAGCCCACTGACCAATCGAAGTCTTTACGATCCCGTCCATATTAAAAGTGCTGTCAAGTATTCCGTTCTCATAAAATCGTAGGAGGCTAAAATCGTATACGGCTACACCATTGTGCGCGAATCCAACGAATCCTCCGGTTACCACTTTCCCATCGCGCTGTATCGCAATGGCATTTGCACCATTAGTAAGCCATGGAATAGCTGTGACTACTTTTCCAAATATCCCAAAACTGCTGTCAGGTTGTCCATCTGGTGTAAATCGGCAAACTAAAGCATCTGTATTTGGAGGTGAAGTGTAACCAGCCAGGAATATTGAACCATCTTGCTGAATAGCTATTGATGTTCCATTATTACCTCTTCCTTCAAGGGCTAAAATCGTTACTCCATTTATGCCGAAAGTACTGTCCAACATTCCGTTGGGGCTGAGCCGAATCAAGGCAATTTGGCTGTTAGTATCTTTTAAGGTTATTCCGGCAATAATAATTTTATCGTCTGGTTGAATACCTAGCGCTCGCACATGATCACGATTTTGAGTGCCTACTTGTATGATGGCTTTTCCATCGACACCAAATGTTGTATCCAGTGTTCCATTGGAATTATACCGGGCTGCGCCGAAGTACGCATTGTTTCCGCTTTGTACAGTTCCTGCGGCAATGATTTTACCATCGGATTGCAAGCTACCCGAACTGGCATGAGCTGAATGAAGTGGAAACTCAGTGGTTACTCTTCCAATTAAGTTAAAGGTACTATCAAGTTTTCCATATTGCGCCAATATTGGTTGAATGCATCCAATGATAAAAACTAAGGTGTAACAACTTGTTTTCATGGTATTTATTAAATTACTGTTGACCTTCCGGGCTACCCGACGGCAGGGTGAGCTCGGTTAGGTTGTTTCAAGGTTTTTGATTTCAAGGTTAATTTTTTCATCTTCTAGGTTAAATGCCCTGCTGGTGCGGTAGGTATTGTTGTGAGCGGTTTATTGCGTGTTTCCTTTATTGTAATACGAATTTAATTGGAAGAGTATATTTAAATATGACAGCTGTACAGTTTTCTCTAGCTGGACAGAATCCCCGATTACTTAATGTCATAACTGCTTCTAACGCAGCATCGGCAAGACCATAACCAAGGGTGTCATTTATAGCAGCATAATTCCCAATGGATCCATCTTCAAAAACATCAAATTCAATTATCACAGTTCCTTGGATCGAGTCCTCACGAGCCTCCTGCGGGTAATTGATAACGCTATAAAGCTGATTATACATTCCGCTTACACCACAACCGCTATTTAAATCATAAACAGCTTCATGTTCACATCCTTTGTATATTGGATTTTGTTGTTCAGCAAAACAGGGACATTCATTAATTTGCTCTTGACAACAGGATGCCAGGAATATGATAACTAGGTACTTTAAATTTTTAATCATTTAATTTTATTTTATTGCACAGTCTGACGTTCCGGGCTACCCGACGGCAGTTCCGAAAGCAATCGGGATGCCGATAGTCTGTGTCACGGTGTTTTTGTTTAAAGTTAAGGTTTGCCTTTTCTATGTTTAAGACCCTGCTGGTGGGTAGCTTTTGTTGTGAGCACACTACTTAAGATATTGCCCACAATTTTTCAACCATTGGAAAGTCTTCATCAGTTAAAAATACTTTGTATGACGTTTCTGGATAAAGAAAATTTTCAATATAGAATTTGCTATTTGAAATATCATAGTTCTCTTTTAACATAACATGATCCCAGTCTTGTTCACCATGTGAGTAAATCCAACCTAATTGAATGTTGATTTCACCGTTATAGAAACCTTTGTCACTGAGGAAAGGGCCATTTCCAAGGACAATGAAATAATCAAAAATGGAATCTTCTTCAAATTCCTTTACAAGTACTTCTTTGTTTAGTAGTTCATTTATATCGTTAATCTCATACACTTTCAACATTAGAGTATTTATACCATGTACTTTAAAATCATGGAAATTCGTCTTTGAAACTTCTATTTTCATATCCAATTTGCGGAGAAATTTAAACCATTTTTCTTTAAGTTTAGATAGTTTTACTGGTATAGCTTTATAC
>JBBKXT010000219.1:0-6001 GCA_037969625.1 Saprospiraceae bacterium | reverse complement strand
GCTTGTTGCTGCGTTTCACAAAAAGTGGATACGAGTAAACCAAAACCAAGAACAGCAAACAAGTAGAATGCAATGAAGCCATATAAGAGCAGTAAACTGCCGGCAGGAATGATTCCATATACCCCCCAGGACACGAGCAAACCAATACTAAAAACAACATTGCCAAGAATCCAAAAAGGAAGCAACTTACCAAGAATGAAATGGTATTTTTTAATCGGCGTAACATTGATTTGCTCAATGGTGCCGACTTCTTTTTCTTTTACAATATTGAGCGCTGTTAAGAAACCACCCACCATCGTCACTAGAATGGCCAGAATACCGGGCACCATAAATACTTTGTAATTCATCAAAGCATTGTACCAGTTTGAAGATCGGATTTCAATCACAACCGGTGTTAATCCTTGCCTTGATTCAGCGAGCTCGACGATGATCTCCTGATTGAATTGGTTGATGATGTTCATTAAATAGGCACCGCCCAGTCCAGCTTTTGTGCCGTTGATAGCATTCACAGCGACCAGTACTTTCTGTTGGTGTTCACGATGCAGATCTCTTTCAAAACCGGCAGGAATCTCAAGTAATAAATCAGCCTGATCGGATTCTATACGTGTCAATGCTTCCGAATAGGAGTTACTATAATCTTGTAATTTGAAATATCCGGAGGCCGTTATTTTGGAAACAAGCAACTGAGCGTAAGGAGAATGATCATGGTCTACAATGGCCAACTCGATATTTTTGATTTCATAATCAGCAGCCCAGGGTAATATCATTAGTTGGATGATCGGCATCAGCATGATCAATGCCAGAATGGATTTGTTTCTGAAAATCTGAAGAAACTCCTTTTGCAATAGAAATGATAGTGTCCTCATGACAATCTGATTTTAAATGATTTCAAACTAATCGCAAACAAAACCAGCGTCATGCCCACCAAAATCATTGTCTCTTTCCAGATAAAAGCGAAACCCAAACCTTTGATCATGATGGATTTGACAATGATATAAAACCACTTAGCCGGGATGATATTAGAGATGACCTGTAGTGGCAGCGGCATGTTTTCAATGGGAAACATAAACCCACTAAACAACAAAGTCGGCAACAACATTCCCATGAGTGCAATAAGCATCGCTACTTGTTGAGAATTTGTTTTTATAGAAATTAGAATGCCCAAGGTTAAGCAGGAGATGATAAATAAAGTGCTTTCCGCCAGAAGTAGTAGAAGGCTTCCTTGAATGGGTAAGTCAAGCACATACACACTGAGCAGAAGAATGCTGCTGATATTTATAAGCGACAAAATGAGGTAAGGAATTGCTTTGGCAATGATGATCAAAGCCGGCTTGAAGGGTGAAACCAACAGTACTTCCATGGTCCCTGTTTCTTTTTCTCTGACAATTGCGACAGCGGTCATCATCACAGAGACAAGCATCAACACGAGAGCAATCACACCGGGTACAAAATTGGGTGCTCCTTTCAATTGAGGATTGTAAAGCATTCTGATTTCAGGAACAATTTTGTAAGGCATCGCCTCGATTTCATTTTGCTCCATGACATAGGATTGAATGATGGAGGAAACATAATTGGACAATGTATTTGCGGTATTCGGATCAGAAGCATCAAGCATTAATTGAATCGTTGCATGACCTTCATGTTGAAGCGTGTAGGCAAACTGCGCAGGGATGACAATCGCCATCTTAATTTTCCCCTGTTGAAAATCAGATTCTATTTGATTGGCGGATTGGGATGATTTTTCAATTTCAAAATATTCGCTGGATTCAATTCTGGCCAGGAGTGCACGAGAAGAATAATCATGGGCATGATCGACAACAACGATTTTAGCATTCTTCACTTCATTGGTAAGGGCAAATCCAAATATCAAGACCTGCATGATGGGCATGCCAAACAGAATAAGCAGCGTCTTCGAATCCCGAAGCACGTGATAAAATTCTTTTTTAACAAATACGAAAAGTTGTTTCACAATCTGTTTGTTTATTCTTGTCGCTGGGCCTTTCGGGCCAGTTGGTAAAACACATCATCCATGGATGCTGCGTTTAAGTCAATCTTCATTTGTGCAGGACTGCTGAGCGCTTCAATACGCCCATCGACCATGATGGAAAGTCGATCACAATACTCCGCCTCATCCATATAGTGCGTAGTCACAAATACAGTGATGCCATCATCCGAAGCTTTGTAAATCAAATCCCAGAACTGTCTGCGCGTAACCGGATCAACCCCTCCGGTAGGTTCGTCCAGAAAGACAATCTTCGGCTGATGCATGATCGCCACGGAAAATGAAAGTTTTTGTTTCCATCCCAATGGGAGTGAAGCCACCAATTTGTTCGCCTCATTTTCTAAACCTAAATAGTCAATCAAGGCATTACTTTTAGTCTTGAGTTCTTTTCTGCTTAATCCATAAATCCCGCCAAAGAATCGAATGTTTTCACGCACGGTCAGATCTTCGTACAAGGAGAATTTTTGACTCATATAGCCAATGTGCTTTTTAATTTTTTCTGTCTCTTTGTAGATATCAAATCCTGCGATGGTTGCCTCTCCGGAGGTGGGCGTTGACAAGCCGCAGAGCATACGCATGGCGGTAGTTTTGCCGGCACCATTGGCACCTAAGAAACCAAATATTTCGCCTTGATAGATTTCAAGGTCAATTTCATGCACCGCCGTAAAATCACCAAATCGCTTGGTTAGTTTTTTTGTTGTGATAACCGGTAGTGCCATTTTAGTTTTTTAACAATTGAATGAAACAATCTTCAATAGTGGGTTTGATCAACTGGATGCTTGAGCCTTCTATTCCTTTTTGCGCTAAATAATTGATCACATCTTGTGCAGGCGTGTTTGCGTCCTGCAATGTCAAATGTACCGCATCACCGAATGAAAAGGCTGATTTTGTCTGCTCAAAGGCAACAAGTGTGTTTAATAATCGGGACATTTTTCCACCTTTTACTTCAAAGAGTAAATCGGGGTAAGCGGCAGAAATATTTGGCGGTGTATCAATAGATAGTATTTTGCCATGTTGGAGTAGTGCGATTCGATCACATAGATTAGCTTCGTCCATATAAGGTGTAGAGACGATGATCGTAATTCCCTTTTCTTTTAATCGCTTAAGCATTTCCCAAAGTTCTTTTCTCGAAACCGGATCAACGCCGGTCGTGGGCTCATCTAAAAAAAGAATCGTAGGCTGGTGTATGAGTGCGCAGCACAAGGCCAGTTTCTGTTTCATCCCACCGGAGAGTTTTCCGGCGCGTCTTTTTTTAAAGGGTTCGATTTGCTCGTAGATGTCTTTGATCAAGTGATAGTTTTCTTTGATCGTTGTATTGAAGAGGGTAGCGAAAAAGTTAAGATTTTCTTCTACACTCAGATCCTGATAGAGAGAAAATTTGCCGGGCATATAACCCACCGTTTTTCTGATCTCTCGATAGTCTTTGACGATATCATGTCCCATGACTTTGGCATTTCCGGCATCCGGAAGAAGTAGTGTGGTGAGCATTCGGAAGATGCTTGTTTTGCCGGCACCATCCGGACCAATCAAGCCGAAGATCTCTCCTGCTTCTACCGTAAAAGATAGATTTTCTACAGCAAGGATTTTCTCCTTGCCGTAAGACTTACTTAACCCCTCTGCTATAATCGCCTGGTGCATCATAGTTTTATTTCGCCGTACATGCCGATTTTCAGATAACCATCATTCTTGACATTTATTTTGATGGCATACACCAGATTGGCACGCTCATCTTTGGTTTGAATTGTTTTTGGTGTAAACTCAGCTTTATCACTGATCCATTCAATGCGACCGGTATATTCATTATAGCCACTGTCTGTATTGTCTACGAGGATTGTGATGGTCTGGTTGAGTTTGATGCCGGGCAATTGGTCACCTGTCACATAAGCGCGAAGTGTGATTTCACTTAGATCTGCAATTTTATATAATGGTTTTCCCGGCGTAGCCATTTCATGTACTTCAGCGTATTTGGTCAAAACGGTGCCTTTCACCGGATTGATGATTTTGCATTTTTCTAACTGATCATTGATTTGTTCTATCTGCACAAAGACAGGAACAGTTTCTTCTTTCAGTCCGGCACTGGTGATGCCGAGCGAGGTCTGCACACTTTCAATTTGTTTTTCCAATACCGCTATTTCTGCCATGGCATCATCCAATTGCTTTTGCGTCGCTGCATCCGATTTTAATAATTGCTCCAAACGAAGACGCTCATGATTCGCATGTTTCAATTGTTCTTTGTAGGCAGCTAGTTGGCTCGCTATATTCGGTTGCTTACTCAGCAATGCCTGGATTTGCGCCTGGAGTTGTTTTTTGCGCAAATGAAGTTGCGTGCTATCCACATAGCCCACGACATATCCACTGTCCAGAACCTGGCCTTCTTCAAGGGCGAAGGCCTTAATGATGCCGGAAGCATTGGCGGGAATTATGGTTTCGATGGCTTCAAAAATTCCCGAAGCATCGTATGGGTTTGTTTCCTCTGTACATTGGAGGAAAGTCACAGCAAGGATCAAGGAGAAGAAAGTATACTTCATAATTAATTTGTTTTCTGTTTTGATATTAATTTCCGGCGGTTGTTTTAGACGCGTATTGTGACATGAGCAATTGCATTTCATGCAGGATTTTTGATTGACGTGCCTGGTCTTCTTTGTTCACTTCCGTCAGGTAGTCATTCGCCGTGATGACACCGTTTTCCATTTGATTGAGCGATGTGCGTTTAATGGAAGTTACGAGGTCGATGATTTCATCATCTGAAGACAACAACAATTTTAGTTTGGTGATTTCTGCATGGTTTCGCGATAATTGCAAGTGGGTATTATAGAGAAATGTTTGACGCCGCAGACTTATCTGATCTTGCTCCAGGGTGATCATGTCTCGTGAATTGTTGGTGGTGTAGTACCCAACCAAAGGCCAGGCAACTTGTACGCCACCGATTAAATATCCTTTTATGTCTCTATCAAACATATTTAAACCGGGTCGACCGAGTCCACCCTGGAGGAACAACTGAACTTTCGGACGATTGCCTGTTTCGAGTTGATCATTTCTCAATGCCAGCGATTGCGTTTGCAGATCATAAAGCTTAAGTTCAGGCCGATTGATTTCCTGTGTCATCTCTACGGCTGGTGGATGTGTAAAGGAAGTGTTCTCATTCAATGGTTTTCCGATCATTTGGCTGAGCATATCAACATAAGCAATGCGCGTTGATTGAAATTCTATATGGAGTTGATTCACTTTGAGTAGCTCTACTTTGAGCACATTCAAATTGCTTTTGAGGGCGATACCGGCATCAATGGCTGCTTGTACTTTGCTAAGACCCAGCTCAAGATCTTTTTGGCGAAACGTCAATTGATTTTGTTGTTCGTCGATCATAAGGATGCCAAAAAACAGTTGGTTGATTCTTTCTTTGAGCGTGTAGAGTTCTACTTCCAGTTGTTGTTGTTTTGTCAAAGATTCTGTAGTGGCATAATCTTTATTGAGCTTGATCGCACCGCCATCATAGATCACTTGATTGAGTTCGCCATACACTTTGTACTGATCCTTTGGGACCAATGGCGATACATTGCCCGGAAGATCAATGGGGATTCTTGGAACATCTGTTTGGTAGGTGGCTTGTGCATGCAGTGATATGTTGGGCAAGTATCCTTTGGATGCATTTTCGATGGAGTATGCTTCGCTTTGTGCGATGAGGTTATGCTGTCGTGTCAGGGGATAATTTTCGCGTGCCAGGGCATAGCACTCCTCGATGGTAATCGCTTCCTGACCATTGATTGTTGGTATGAAAAACAACAAACTCCAAAGGGACCACAAGTGCTTTATATTCTTTGTCATAATGAATGAATTATTGGTCATTGTCTTTTATGTCAGTGGTTTTTTTTCTAGCATTGCATTTAACCACATGGGGATTAATTTTTTTCTATCCATCATCTTCGCTAAGTATGTGTCATCATCAAGAGAAGTGATTGTTTTTAACAGAGGCATCGCGATAAAAGGAAAAACGGTCATACC
>JBBKXT010000218.1:0-3906 GCA_037969625.1 Saprospiraceae bacterium | reverse complement strand
CTTTGTAACTCTTTTCTTCGAGGAACAGAAGAATGATCGCTTTGTCCAGGTCTTTTGGTTTTGAGATCGCCTGATGAAGAATGCCAATATCTGTTACTTTGTCTTCGGTTTGGTCATAGGCTGAAAAGTTTAAGAAGTCCAGCGTAAGCTCATTTGAAACTTGTTTTCTTTTGTTTTCTTTTCAGTAGAATGAAATGGTGACGTTCAAAGAAATCCTATAAATCCAGGTAGAGCGTTTGTAGTTATCATTGTAGTAGTCAAAGGATCACCACAGCTGTATAATGACTTCTTGGACAAGATCTTTTTGATCTTCAATATTTCGGCAATAGGAGTTGGCCACCTTATAGAGAATCCCTTTGTTGCGCTCAATCACCTCCAGGAATTAGTCAGTGCTGCTTTTGTTCATGTGTTTACTTTAAACAACTTGGGTTGGTATGTTTTGTGATGCTGCCTTATTATTCGCAGAAAGGCATTCAAAATCACATTTGGCGGTAATTATTTTTATATGGGTTCTGTGGAATCATAAAAGATACCTTGAATCAATAGATGAAATCTATAAGACGGATGCTTATCATTCGCTATCTATTGAGTGCTATACTGTATCACCGGAATTAATTGAAAAAGTAAAAGTCGGTGATTGGAATATAAATGATGAATCAGATAGAAATCTTCGGGATACCCTTGCTGCAAGAGGATATTGGCAAACGACGGTGTTGGTAAAACAAAGTATTGAAAAAATACTTGTTGGTCAAAAGTCGGGAGAGGTGGTTGAACAGGATCAAACTGGTTTCTCGAATTATTTTCACCCAATGTGGTTGCTAGCATTATTAACCGATCAGATTTAGCTGGCTATCGAAGTCATCAGGTCTATATTTCAAATTCGCATCATGTGCCAATGAAGAAAGAAGCTGTACGGGAAGCAATGCCTGTTTTTTTTGAATTATTAAAAAATGAAACGCATACCGGTGTACGAGCTATTTTAGGTCATTTTATTTTTGTGTATATCCATCCCTACATGGATGGCAATGGACGAATAGGTAGATTCTTCTTGAATGTAATGTTATCCTCTGGCGGATATCCCTGGACGGTAATTCCTGTTGAACATCGTGAAAAATATCGGGCCACTCTGGAAAGTGCTAGTGCCCAGGGAGACATTGAACCATTTACCAAATTTATAGCTTATTTAGTCTCGGAAAGTATGAGTGGGAGGCCAATGGCAAAGATCTGATCTTTTCAGAAGATCACCATCACTTTTGTTCAATCCATATTATTCAATAATTCAAGTATACCTGTAAGTGAATTGGTTATGGCGATAGGAAAGCTTATTTATACTAGTTAATTGTATATGCTCATTTGCTGGAGCATCGAACCAGATTCAAAACAAGCAGTGCAATGTTTTCTTTTTGGAGGCTAAAGTTATCAACTAGGCTCATGACCATCTAATTATCCAAGCTATCCCTATTGAAAGTCATCAGGCTAGTTCATATCTTATTATACGCCCTGTTGCCGTAGTAGTTTCAATTTCCTTTTAAGACGGAACGCAATAATTATTGGAATTAGGGAGAGCAACAAGCCATAGATGAACCCCTTCATAACAAACTTCAACGTTTGGTTTGTTTCGATATCGTGTCTGTGATTCCAGATCTCAACTATTTTGCCATCCTTAATGCGGAAGACATTGATGATGGCAAGTTTTTCCATTCCTAATACTTTTCCAAATAAAGTGTTTGGCTTTAGGGATGCATTCCACCTCGTAGCGACCAAATCACCCTCCGCTATTTGATAATCAATTTTGCCGGACAGTTCACCATTATTCCAAAACATATCTGCGATGTGCTTTTGCTCAATAGCAGGTTCCGTTACATTTTTTCGTTCCCATATGTCATGCACAACATACTCCTTGGCAACATAATCAATGTATTTATCTGTATGGTTGGTAAACCAAAGATCCTGATAGAAGTTTCTGGCTATTTCTTTATTGATCTCTAATAGATTGCCCAAGCTATCTTGTTGGCTGTAAACAATGCTTTGAGAAAGGATCATCAAGTTGAGCAAGATTGAATATTTCATTTTTATTGGTTTAAGGTTCCGAAATATTTTTAAGCCTGTTAGTATCAGCCCATGTAGAAATTTATAGCTTGGATAGGTAGTAGGTTTTTAAACGGCATAAGTCAGTTTAAAAAACAGTAATGGGGTACGAATATAATTTCATTACTGCATGATAGCCGTAAACTCACCCGCAACATTTATTTTAGGTTCATTGCCGGGCGTACCACCGACAAGTTCAAGCATACTTACTTGAAAATTGCCTTTAAGGACATTGCCATCCACACTGGTGACGGTCACACGTCCACCATCGCCACTATAGGTATTAAAAAATTTCTGACTACCCGAAAATACACTGCCTAGTTGAAGCTCACCAGATGCATCACCTGGCATGGTCGGAATAAACATACCATTGACATATAATGCGTTCACCATGTATTCGCCGGGAACAAGCGGATTAAGAAGAATCTTTAAGTTGAGGTTATCTACACCCGAAGTCATAGCGATGAAGTAACTCGTGCCGGTAGAAGGACCGAATCTGCAGTTGGTGCCCGAGATCTCTGCTTGCGAAGAGCCGCTCACGGTATATTGGAAATCTCCTGAGCTGTCTTCCTTTGAACATGAGAATAGCAGGGGAAGGAAAAGTAAAATTGCGAATAGCTTTTTCATAGTTTGGAATTTAAGAAGTTAAAACCTGGGGTGATTTTAAAGACCTGATGAAGGTCTGCCTCGCTTAATCCAAATATACACAATTTTAAGGTAATATTTCCTTTGTTTTTAGTTCGCTTTACTCATTTCCACCACAAATATCCCGCGGATTTCATCCGAACTATAACCGGTGGCCTGATCAGACGGATAGAGTTTATTTATAGCAGCCAAGGTACCGGAGGTGATTTCTTGTTCCGGTTGCCCATGACATTGTAGACACATTTGATTGGTGATGATCGGGTAGTAGCCTACCATCTGACCGTCAATTTCGGATAGCTGAGGCGTTGACTTTTCTCCTTTTTGAGTGGCTTCTTTCCAATGGTTTATATAGCTTAGCTCTGCTTCATTAGCTTGATTATCCGGATTACGAGGTTGGTCACTCACACGTTTTATAGTCGCCGATAAGGCCAATGACATACTGTCTGTAATTGGAATTGCTTTCGTATTGCAAAATTCTACAGCCCCTTCAGGGCCTTTTTCGCCTAATGCTTGAACCAAATATTTTCCTAAGCTGGATTTGGTTTGCATCGCCAGTTCTTTGCCGGTTTCCAAATAGTTTACTTCATTTTCTGTGGTGGTTTCTGTGGCATCGGTATTTGAAACTTTAGAGTTGCCACAAGCGACAAAAGCAAGCGCGCCGGAAATAAGAATGGAAGTTGTTATGAGTGTGTTTTTCATTTTGAATGAGAATTAAATGTGGCAAATATTTTCGCTTGTGTTGGTCCTTGGTTTTAATAATAAATTCCATTATTTAGGAATCAAAACCCCCGCTTCAATCAATACCCGAAAAGAATCCTCCATCGTTTCTTTCAATGGTCTGAATTTTATACCAAGTTCGTTCTTAATTTTTGAATTGTCTGCTTTCCAGGGGATATTAATATTTTTTCTGATGAATGGCCTTGTAAATAGTTTGTTGACAAACGGACCAATAATCATGAGCAACCATTTAGGCAGCGCCTTTTTTGGTAATGGAAAATTGTCGCCGTAGGTGGGCAAGAGAACAGTGGCCATTTCCAGGAGACCAGAATTGTGGGCAGAAGTAATATATCTTCCATGGGCTTTCGGCCTATAGCCCGCCTGATAATGTGCCTCCGCCACCTCACGCACATCGACGACTCCTATGCCCATATTCGGAACACCCATTTTAACTTC
>JBBKXT010000217.1:0-3117 GCA_037969625.1 Saprospiraceae bacterium | reverse complement strand
TGCGCCTCAATGGTTGAGCCACCCACATGTGGGGTCAGCGAAATATTAGGATGACTTAAGATGTCTTGTCGTGGGGTAGGCTCGCCAACAAATACATCAAGACCGGCACCACCAATCTGTCCTGACTCCAGCCCTTCAAGAATCGCATCTTCATCAAAGACACCTCCGCGAGCGGTATTGATCAGAATAACTCCTTTTTTAAGGACTTTCAACTCACCTTTTCCAATGAGTGGTTTATTCGATTTCCTCTAAAAGCTTGAAATTATTTCATCTTTCAGCCATTCAAATGCTTCTTGATGATTGTATTCTATTCCCGGTCTTAATAACCCTTCCATATCTCCTTTGAAGTCCGGATCATTTTCTTTCGCTTCGATATTCTGTAAAAATTCTTTTTGGCTCGGCGGTTTTTTCTCAGTAGCAAATTCAATGTATTGTCGAAAACAGGTGATAATTTCATGAATATTGATGGCCACATTTCGTCTGGCATAATCTAAATCAAATAGGTCTCGTCCTTTTTTTCTTTGGTATAATGCTCTTAGTTTGGTGCCGAGCAATTCATTGATATTATAGGTGCGAATGTCACAACTCCCCTCAAACCATTCACTTTGTACTGAAAAAGGAAAGCTTACCCAATCCAATATATTGAAATGCTCTCTACAGTTGATTTCAATTTTCATTCGCATCCGAATTTCTTCATATTCAGAAGTAAATCGGTATAGTGCTTTGATTCCATGGCCCCTATTTTGCGTTTTTCTGTCTTCCTTGAAGAATGTGATTACGTCTCCAAGTCTTTCCATGATTGGTTTGATTGGACCTTGTTTGATCTGCACCAAGTCTATATCTTCCGAATATCGAGGTGCTGGATTGAGGTAGAGTTTGTATAATGCTGTACCTCCTCTGAAGGCGAGATGTTCACTAAGAAAGTCATCTGAGAATATTTCAGCCAATGTCCTGCTGATGATTAAATCTTGCTCTACTTGAGAAAACTCTTTCCATGGGGCTCGTTCCTGCCATTTCGCTATATAAGGTTTGGCAATCATAAATCACTTTCCAGATTAATATTTACATCTATTTTCCATTTGTTATTTACGGCCCCTGGCTTTTGCATTTTCTTGGGACTCAGCAATACCGGAAAGAATGAATGTTGTTTTAACTTTTTATAGATTATGTTGCTAAGGTCATTTTCCCCCAACAGCTCTTCCAGTAAAAAACCCGTCCTTTGAAGCGTACTCTTATGACTGTACCAGTTGATGAGTGCTGTAATGTCAGTCTCATTTATTTCTTCCGAAAGTTCTTCTAATGAGGCTAGCATCCGATTGAGTCCACCTAATTTAGTATGGTGATGGATGAGATCTATAAAAGTGAGCGCTGGAGAGGATGTTTTGTATTCTCCGGCATCCGATTGTTTAATTTCAATATTCTTTTTTGGCCATACACTCGTCGTGTAAAACTGGATATCAAAACTCTTCTTTTTAACAGTGTTAAGTTTTGGCGTTTCAATTATTACATAATCTCGTTGGGATTGCTGATGACTCGCTCCATGAATTTTTGCAGCAGCATATAATCCTATATAATACTTTCGATCAAGATATTTAAATAGTTTTTCTGCATAGAGTTGAATTGGCAGCTTCTCGGATTTAGAATACCTGGGTGGAATAATTAGATAAAATCCTTTTCTGAGATTTATAACTTCTTTTTTCTCTATAAGTCTGGAAATCTCACGTCTGACCGCTATTGAGTCTTTAGATGAGTGGTGTATAACCTCCTCCAGCGAAAATGAATATTCTTCAAAAGAAAGGAGTTGTTTTATATATTCGGAAACCGTCAACCTTAGTATTATTTCGAACAAAATACGCTTTTTGCATTAATATCTCGAATTAATTCTAAGAAAATACTGTGTTTAGAAGAAAGCGCCCCTTTACAGAAATTAGTTCAGATGTTTCAAACGTTTTCGAAAATGTGGTTCATCCTAGCATTGCTTCGAGTTTCGTCAAAAACCCGTAGCACCTATTTGTTCATTGAATTTTTCAGAAATGCCATACGAGCAAACCCCCATAACCCAAATAAAAAACCGAGCCCTGAAACTTACTTGCTGAAATGATCAATGATCAATCCCGCCAATTCATTACCAACATTCGCTTGCGCCTCAATGGTTGAGCCACCCACATGTGGTGTCAGCGAAATATTAGGATGACTTAAGATATCTTGTCGTGGGGTAGGCTCGCCAACAAATACATCAAGACCGGCACCACCAATCTGTCCTGATTCAAGGCCCTCTAGAATCGCATCTTCATCAAAAACACCTCCGCGGGCGGTATTGATCAAAATCACACCTTTTTTGAGAACTTTCAACTCCTCTTTTCCAATGAGTGGTTTGTCAGCCTTCGGAATGTGAACAGTGATGATATCAGATTTCTCTAATAGTTCTGACATAGGGGAGGTATGAATCTTGACAGACACAGATGTTTTAAAACCAGGCAGATCAATTTCTAATTTCGCTTCTTTGACAATTGGGTCAACCGCGATAACATGCATCCCAAGGCAAACACTCAGACGAGCAACCTCCTGACCGATACGTCCAAAACCAATAATTCCAATGGTCTTTCCGAGTACTTCATTTCCACTACCACAATACTTTTTCAATTCCTTGAAATCAGTTTGACCCTTCGTTGGCATGTCGCGATTAGCTACCTGGAAATGGCGAATCAAAGTAAATACATGACTGATGACTAATTCAGCGACGGACCTGGAAGAAGCTGATGGGGTATTGTAAACACCGAGGCCTTTGCTTCGCGCATAATCGACATCTATGTTGTCCATCCCTAC
The DNA here is from genome assembly GCA_037969625.1 of Saprospiraceae bacterium. GTDB lineage: Bacteria > Bacteroidota > Bacteroidia > Chitinophagales > Saprospiraceae > Opimibacter. Next base: position 291 of record JBBKXT010000217.1, on the reverse strand, counting down.
ACCGCCGCGTCCGATCACTTTCAGTCGAGGGCATGAGTCAATCAACGCTTTGCGTACCTGCGTCGCACTTCGCACCGTGATCGCATCGAATGATTTTAGTTCTGTTTCCAGTTGATCAGCGGTGAAGTGTGTCGTGACCACTTCAAAGCCTGCTGCTTCTAAAAGGGATTTACCGATATCATCAATACCATCATTGGCTAATATTCGAATCTGACTCATGGGAAAGGGTTAAGTTTTTGGCAAAAGAATAAGGCGACAAAGTAAGGCATTTTCTACAAGACGAAGAAAATG
>JBBKXT010000216.1:0-4095 GCA_037969625.1 Saprospiraceae bacterium | reverse complement strand
TCTGATGCGACCCTTCGCAAAGTCAAAGATGAGCTCCTTGCCCTTGATGTCAATCAACTCACACCGATTGAGTGTATGATGGCGTTGATGGAAATCAAGAAGAAGCTGGAAAATAGTGGGTGATTGGGTGAATTTGTGATGGTATTTGTGTTGAGAGGGTTGAGCACTCAGAGCCTTTGGCTCCTGTTGATTAGCGGGTTTAGAAGTTATGATAGTTTATCCGCGCGACCTGGCCGATGCCGATCGATCGGGACGGAGTTTGCTCCTGCATCTCTGTTTACCATGAAGACGTATCGCAGTGAAATCCTTCATGGTCTCTTCTCAATACTTAATTGAACAAGGAGAATCTAATATGCAACCCACTCCAGATATCAATGTGAAGAGATTAAAAAGTCTGGCAAATAATTTATGCATTAAAATCGCAAATTGTATAATACCTGACTTTATTGTTATGGACATGGCGGATGGATTGAAGTAGTTTATGGCTATATTATGGCTCATTTAGAATTAGAGAAAGATTGATGAATTTAAAAGTTTTCTTCTCACCATAAAACCTACTCGTGATGAAACGTATAACCGTCTGTTTAATCACCCTGTGTACTTGCTTTTCTTTATTTGGCCAATGGTCTCAAACCAATGGGCCTTCCGGATCTTATTGCTTTGACATGGAAAGAATTGATGGTCAGATTTGGGTCGGTACGGAGGCAGGGCTATTTATTTCCGACAATGAGGGAGAAAGTTGGATGATTGCAGATTTCTTACCACAGGAGAGTGAAGTAAGAGAAATATTTATTGACGGTGATGAAATACTTCTAGCAATAGCTGTTGATACAAATGACTATGAGGGAATGATCGGCTATTTCTATCGAAGCACGGATCTTGGCCTCACCTGGACGATAAGCGATCTGCCAAGTAATTTCAGTGACTATGAAATTTCCATTTTCAAAATTGATGATGTCATATTTTACAGTGATCCAGATTTGTATCGCTCTGAGGATAATGGAAAAACCTGGCAACGTATAGATACTGGCCTTTTTTATTTATCCATAGCTTCCAATGGTGAGCAGATTATTACTGCAGGAGGGCTATCCATGCAGATTTCATATGATAAAGGTGACACCTGGGATTTATTGAATATGAAAAGTGGTGATGGTTTAATCTTTTTTGAAGGATCAATGATCATGGTAGAAAATTGGTCGGATTCAATTTTTGTTTCCTATGATTTGGGTCAAAATTGGCATTCTGTCCTATCACCAGGAGACTGGGATTTTTGGATCGACAATTCATTTGTACGCGGTGCTTCCGGCAAATTGTATTTTATGAGTCATTTAGTCTTTACCTCTGAAGATAATGGATATACTTGGGATTCCTTAAATACCGTCAGCCCAAACGATGCACGCGCTACAAGTCTCCTTGAGTTGGCGGATGGTGAAATTCTCTACGGCACTAGTAAAGGGGTGTTTCGAACAAGTGATCAAGGTGTAAACTGGCATCGATCTTCAATGGATTTAATAGGAAGTAATGTTTCAGAATTTGAGGTGTTGCCAAACGGTTATTTACTAACGAATACAAATATTGGTTTTTTTCAAAGCGCAAACAATGGCGATGATTGGTCGCCAATAAATTCGTCAATTGAAATATCGGATTTGAAATCAATTGTAGTCAAAGGTGATTCTGTTTTGATTGCTCATAATGGTCATAAATTGTTATTATCTACGGACAATCTTAATACTGCTGATTCCATAGCTCCATTGCCTAATGTATCCAGATTAATATTTAAATATTTGGGAAACAAATACTATTTGTTGGGTGCACCTAGTTATGTTTCAACGGATCTATTAAACTGGACAGAACTCATATTAAATGATCCGGTTAATCCTTCTACGGCGCAGATTGGAGATATGATTTCGCCAGAAGAGGGTATTCTTTTGGCACTCACCATTCCTTCAAAGATTTATCGTTCGACTGACAATGGAGTAAATTGGAGTCGGAGATTTCAATTTAATTCGCTCAGCTTTTCGGATGACGTATTTATTGTAGTCGGCGATCAAGTTCTTTGCACTGATTCACGTAGTTGGTTTTCTTCCATTGAGAATGGTAAGTATTGGCGCGAACTTCCCATGGAAGGTCTGCCTAAAAGCCAACCCCCAACTATTGGATGGTCTTATCATGTTGAAGCTGTAGGGAATATTCTTTTTGCAGCTACCCACTATAATGGTGTATACAGAAGTCTGGATTACGGTGAATCCTGGCATCCTTTCAATGCAGGGCTTGGCAGTTTGAGGACCTTTACTTTAATGCACGCAAATAATTATTTGTTTCTTGGAACCTACTCAAGTGGTGTTTGGAAGAAAAGTGCGGCCTATGAACCTGTAGGTGGAATCGTTTATCATGATCTCAATAATAACGGTACTCAAGAACCTGGGGAACTCCCATTTTCGGATGTATTGATAAAAGCCACACCTTCTGATGTGTACACAAAAACAAATAGTAACGGTGAATATTCTTTGTATGCTGAAAAATTAACTGACACGATTCATTGTGTTTCTCCATCACCCTACTCAGTGGTTCAGCCTGCTTATTATTCGTTAGCGCAATCATCCATTGATCTTGATTTTGGCATTTACAGTACACCGAACATAAAAGACCTTTGTATTACCTTGACGAATACAGCCGTTATTCAACCCGGACGTGACAACAATTTTATCATCACTGTGAAAAATGTTGGCACAACACCACTGTCTCCGGTTGTAAAAGTGGTGCTTACTAATGGACTGAACTTTATTGCTGCTACTCCATTTCCCACACAGCAAATTTCAGACACGTCTATTTGGGAACTTCCGGAATTGCCTGCCTTTGCCAGTCAGGATATTGCCATCATCGTTTATATTAATACTAACTTACAAAGTGGTTCATTTGTGACAGCCCCTTGTTATGTTTTTCCAATGGTGGACGATCAAAATGAAACCAATAATACCTACACTTTAGTTTCAGAAGTTTTCAATTCTTATGATCCTAATGACAAACAAGTTGAACCTGCCGGGATTTACACCCCTGATGATTTAGCCAATGGTGATCTACTGACCTACACCATTCGATTTCAAAATATTGGCAATTTCCCCGCCCAGCATGTCAGAATTATTGACACCATTAGTGAGAGATTAGATTTATCCTCCTTTGAGTTTTTATCGGCCAGTCATCCTGTTGCTTGGGACATTAGAGGTGAAAATATTGTCGAGTTCTATTTTGAAGACATCCTGTTGCCCGATGCCATGAGTGATGAAGCCGACAGTCATGGGTTTGCTAAATTTAGCATCAGGCCCAAGTCAGGCTTAGCCTTAGGAGAGCTCCTCAATAATCTTGCAGATATCTATTTTGACTTTAATGATCCCATTAGAACGAATACCGTCATGACCTTATATGACATTGAGTCAGGTGTAAAACCCATTGAAAAGATCGTCAGACCACTCATGATCACACCCAATCCTGCGACTTCCCAATGTGAAGTATGGGTCGATGAACATTTCACGGGAAATGCCTTGGTCAGGTTTTATGATTCAAGTGGAAGTATAGTTAAAAATCAATCAGTTTCATTATACAATTCTCGAGCAACCATTGGTCTGGAGAATATTATACCCGGATTATATAATGTGTCATTATTGATTTTAGACAAAGCTTACAGGGGGAGAATAATTGTTCAATAAATGGAATGAGTTGAGATTGTTTAGTTCTTGGAGCCTTCGGTTTCGGTTGTTTAGAGGGTTTAGGAATTAGCATGGTTTTAGGTAAAGTATTAAGGCCACACGACTATTCCGATTTGCTCCTGCATCTCTGTTTACTATGAAGGCGTAACGCAGTGAAGTCCTTCATGGTCTCTACTCAATAATTAATTGAACACGGAAAATCTATTCTCCGCAATTCTGCATTTTTTTCTGCGCGATCAGCGAGAAACTTTTTTTCAAATTCTCCATTTGCCCTATGCGCTCACGCCTGGCGGACGTGCTCTTCCCTGCACAACCTCCTGCGTTGGAGTGCAGGGCAAGCGCTGCGCTCCGATATGCTTTTATTCAGTATTTATTCACCGGGGCTCTGTTG
>JBBKXT010000215.1:0-6796 GCA_037969625.1 Saprospiraceae bacterium | reverse complement strand
TTGTACTACTCAGTACTTTGATAGCCGCATCATTATCGCCAACAGCAATCAGAAGGTTGGCCATCAAGTATTGCGCTGATTCACTGATAGGTGTTTTGCCCAGATATTTTTGAAGTATTGCAAGGCCACCTTTCGGGTTGTTGTTCAAACGTCCCTCCGCCAATGCCGTATACAAAACTGTTTCGTTGAAGTAAATATTAGTCTCGGGAGTGGTCGATTTCAGGATGCCTTTGAGTTCGTCGAGGCCTTCTTCAATAGTACCACTCAAGCTGGTGACGATCTGTACCAACAGACGATATTTATCCGGAATGGCCCCAAAGACCACTTTCAGAGAAGCGTATAATCTGAGGTTGCCCACATCATCAGGATGCAGCCCTTGGTTTTTGCGCAACAACTTAAAGGAGCGGTTGATATCCGTGCCGGCAGCAATCATTTTCCCTTGCTGCAGGTGAAGCGCCGACTGATGCAGGGCAATTTGAGCCTGTGCCATCAAGGAGAGTGGATTGCTGGTTGGTACTTCTTCTATTTTATCCAGTCGGATATCTGAAGCTTCCAAAAAGGAATCTATGGCGAGTAAGTCCTCCTGGACAAAAATCCTTAAGAAGGTACCATAGTCTTCGAGGTAAGGCCAGATGCGATTTTCAGGATGGGTGATGGATTGAAGCCTGACAGCTGTGATCCCTTCATCGATGCGCAGGGCAGTGATCAGCTTGTAGGCATTTTTAGCCTCAGGCGTCCAGTGCATTTCCTGCGCTGAGGCAACGATATGCCCCAAAAGAAAAATCCAGACACAAAAGATAGTTTTCAAATGTGTCTGGATCAATTTATTCACGATTCAATACAATGAAATTATGCGTCTGCAGTAATGCCTGCTATCTCGTTATCCACAAGGATTCTTCCACAGTGTTCGCAGGCAATGATTTTTTTATGTTGAGTCACCTCCAACTGAACCTGAGGTGGTATTTGATTGAAGCAGCCTCCGCAAGCATCTCGTTCAACAGCTACCAATGCCAATCCATTTCGGTAATTGCTACGAATTCGATTGTACGCTTTCATTAAGCGATCTTCAACCTTTTCCTGAGCAGCCGCCGCATTTTTGCGAAGAGATTTTTCTTCCTTCTCTGTTTTGGCTACGATTGATTTAAGCTCTTCCTTTTTAACGTCAAGGTTTGCTTTTTTAGTCTTTAATTTATCCTTAGCCTCTTTGATCACTGTATTCTTCAGAGAGATTTTTTCGTTGACCTCACGAGCTTTTTTCTCAGCCAGTTGAATCTCGAGCTTTTGCATTTCAAGCTCTTTGGACAATGCGTCAAATTCCCGATTGTTTTTTACGTCATCGAGTTGCTTGGTGTACTTCGCAATCAAGGCTTCGCCTTCAGCCATCTTGGTCGTGTATTTGGAGGCTTCCGTTTCAATCTCCTTGATAGCTTCATTGAGATTTTTTAGTCTGGTGTCCAGACCGGTAATTTCGTCTTCCAAATCACTGACCTCAATAGGAAGTTCGCCCTTGAGGATCTCAATTTCATCTATTTTAGTATCAATCTGCTGAAGCGCATAAAGCTGTCTTAGCTTGTCCTCAATACTGATTTCAGTTGTTTTAGCCATAAGTATGTTAGAAAATCAGGTGAAATAATGAACGGGATTGGTATTGATTTCCGTGCAATGGGCGGCAAAAGTAGCAAATTTCCCTGAAATAAGCTCTTGAATTAGTTCAATTGTAAATTGTTCGCTTTCATAATGCCCAATATCACAGGCGAGCAAGCCACCATCCACATCAAAGAAGTCGTGATACTTGAAGTCTGCTGTCACCAGTGCATCTACACCGGCTTTTTTAGCCGTTCCCAAAAGGAATGCTCCTGAACCACCACTCACCGCCACCTTTTGTATGTGCTTGTTTGTCAGGGAGGTATGTCGAACAACCGCCGTTCCCATCTGCTTTTTGACGTGTTCCAGAAAACGATTTTCCTGCATAGGAACTAAAAAATGACCGATCAAACCGGCTCCCAGCTCAGGATTTTCTGCCAGCGGACGCAGGATTCCATCAATATTTAAGGCCAATTTCTGTGCTATTCGCTCATTGACACCATGTTTCAGGGTATTGTCAAGATTCGTGTGGATAGCGTATATTATAAGGTCATTTTTTATCGCTTTCCGGATGATTCGCTCCGTAGGATTGGCATCGGTGAATGTTTTTACCCCATAAAAGATCGCCGGATGGTGAGATATAATAAGATTACAGCCCTTGGAAATAGCCTCCTCCAGCACCTCTTCCGTACAATCCAGGCTGATCACCGCTCCTGTGACTACCTGCTCCCTCGAGCCGATCAACAGGCCACTATTATCATAAGATTCCTGCAGGTGGAGGGGAGCTATTTTTTCGAGAAAATCAATTACTTCGCCAACTTGTGATTTCATTTTTCTACAGATTTATTGCGATGTAATTCAAGAATCTTGCTTTCCACACTGGAGGTACTGAAGCCATCGACAAAAGGAATGACTTCTACTTTTCCGCCCCACCTAACTACTTCTTCCGCCCCAACAATCGTTTCCGGGGTATAATCACCTCCTTTTACGAGGATATCAGGCTTTATCATCTTGATGATTTCCAACGGGGTGTCTTCTGAAAATGGAACGACTCCATCCATACAACTCAAAGAGGCCAAAAGGTAAAGTCGGCTATCCAGTATATTAATGGGTCGCGTCATGCCTTTTAGTCTTTGCACCGAGGCATCATCATTGACCGCAACGATCAGGCGATCCCCAAGAGCGGCGGCAGCTTCCAGGTATTGGATATGGCCGGCATGGAGAATATCAAAACAACCATTGGTGAAAACGATGCAGTCTCCATTTTCTCGCCAAAGGGTCAATTGATCCATTAATCCCTGCTGATCGAAAATTTTAGACGTTGCCGGTTTTCGGTGCTTGATCATTTAATTTTGTTTTCCTGTTGATGATAGGCAAAACGATGAGTCCGATAATGCCAAAGAAGACGCAACCGAGTAGCTGTATCGAAAAGTACTGAATATTTGCAAAAGAGAAGGCATCATTCCCATTAATACCATAAAGTGCCAGTGCCATAATGACCATCGCATGGAAGGTGCCCATGCCACCCGGTGATGGAAAGACGATACCCAGACCTCCAAATACAAAGACCATTAACCCGGCCATACCCCCTAGATGTGCAGTAGGCTCAAAAGCCAGAAAGCATAGAAACATCATAAGATAATAAAGCATCCATATGCCGATTGTATCCAGTACTAAAATCCAAGGTTTTTCCACCCGCCTGAGACTCTGCAGACCATCTCTGAAGCCTTCTACGAGATGTTGGATTCTGGCATATAAACTCCATTTTTTAATGATCCTGCGATATCTGTACGCCATTATCAGAAAAAGAATACCAAGCCCCAGCATGATATATAGCCATCGTTGGGCGAGAATCGATCCGTGAAGTTTGTCTTCGAAAAAATCTACGAGAAGATTTCCTTGCAAAACCAGCGCAAGGATAATTGCAAAAAGCAAGCTTGTTAAATCAAGAATTCGATCAACCACAATGGTGCCCATTACTTTCCCGGCACTTATATTTTCATATTTAGCGAAAAGACCTGCCCGAACCACTTCACCCACTCTAGGTAATCCCATATTGGCAAAATAACCTACCATGACCGTGAAGAAGGCATTAGACATGCGGGCTTTGTATCCGAGGGTGCTGATCAAAAGCAACCACCGATGGGCACGCAAGACATTGCTTAAGAGAAAGGCTGAAACAATCACCAGAATCCACCAATAATTGACACCGGCAAAATCTGATTTTAGTTTTTGCATCAGACTACACTCGCTATCCGGAATCCCTTTCAAGGCACAGTCTGCTACATAGGATGTATTCTGACTTTGATAGACCAGATATAATATCAGAGCACCAACCCCGGTAAACAAGGTAAACTTCAAAAATGTACGAACGCCTTTAGGAATTGCCACAACTTAAAATTTAAGCTTATTGTGTTCATCCGGATAGGCATTCTTTGGTTTAAAGCCTTTCGCTTCTTCCGGCGTCATCAGACCAAAACCCATCACGATGAGTATATCACCTACCTGAACCTGTCGAGCAGCAGATCCGTTAAGACATATTTGCCCTGAATCGCGATCTCCTTTGATCACATAGGTTTCAAGCCTGGCCCCATTGTTATTATTGACGATCAGGACACGCTCGCCTTCTATAAGGCCCGAGGCGTCCATCAGATCTTCATCAATAGTGATGCTCCCAACATAGTTGAGATTAGCTTCGGTCACAACAGCCCGATGAATCTTGGATTTAAGTATATTTATCAACATGGGTGGCAAAAGTAAGCGTTAATTGGAAATGTTCGGATTTTAAGCTAAATGATCTATGGCAAAGGTTCGATTTATGGCCTGAGGCCTGTGAAAAATTAAATCGCGCGTCGGGTGTCGCGCGTCTTGTTGGGCATAATTACTTAAGGATGATTTCCCCTAAAGGTTTAACCCATGAGCCAAAGAAATCCATTTTTTGAATGGTTTTGATAATAATTAGCAACAAGCTATCAGGTGATTTTACTACCTTTTCCCGCTATTTTGAGAGAAATCAGCTTTAGCTAAAACACAACAAAATCATCAATGTTCATTTTTAAGCGCGTGGCGCACATACAGGATTGGATTCAGAAAAGGAAGGCCGAAGGATGGAATATTGGTTTCGTACCGACGATGGGGGCATTACACAAAGGCCATCTTTCATTAGTGGAAGCTTGCAAGCAAAACTGTGATGGTACCATTGTTTCAATTTTTGTAAACCCAAAGCAATTCAATGACAAGAAAGATCTTGTCAATTATCCACGCCCGATCGAAAGGGATCTGAAAATGCTCTTTGAAAGTGGGGTAGAGGTTGTATTCCTTCCGGAAGTAGAGGATATTTATCCACCGGATAGTTCAACCACTATTGATTTTGATCCGGGTGTTGCAGCGACGACGATGGAAGGTAAGTTTCGTCCGGGGCACTTTTCCGGTATGGCAGAGGTAGTCTACCGATTACTTAATATCACAACGCCTGATTGTTTGTACATGGGGCAAAAAGATTTTCAACAATTTTCGATCATTAGAAAACTGATTTCAGATTTCAAACTACCTATCAATCTGGAGTTGTGTCCGACGATCAGAGAAGAGAGTGGCTTGGCGATGAGTTCAAGAAATGTGCGGTTGAGTGAACAAGCCAGAGAGAAAGCCGCGATGATTTATGCAAATCTTGTGGAGGCAAAAAAATCTTTCCAAGCAGGGAAGTCTGTTGAAGAAATACGAGCACAATTTTTTGCTGCTTTAATACAAGAACAATTTAATCCGGAGTATATGGAAGTGGTGGATGGATATACATTAGCCGCAGTAGAACAAATGAATCAAGCCGAACAAATAGTCGTATGCTGCGCAGTTTTTGTTGAAGAAGTGCGATTGATTGATAATATGGTCTTGAAAGGTGAATAAAAAAACATGAAAATAAATTGCTAGCCCTTATGAAAATAATTATGACTCTTTTCGTCTTTTGCCTTGTTTCCTTTGATGTTTTAAATGGTCAGGAATTCAATATTCAACCCTATCTCCAAGATGCATCGGCGCATGATATCCATATCCTTTGGGAGACGACCGATGGAGAGGAGAGCATTGTTGAGTGGGGCTTGACAGATACACTTGGAAGGACTGCGTCCGGTGTTTTTATGACAAATCAAGGTGGCTATCTTCACGAAGTGCATCTGGATGATCTGGAGCACTTTACCAAATATTTTTACAGAGTAAAAACGAATGGATTAATTTCTGAAATTTATAATTTTAAAACTCCGCCGCATGCTTCAGAACACGAATCCTTTCGAATCATCGCTATGAGTGATATGCAGAAAGATCATTCGTTTCCTGATAAGTTCCAAGAGATTGTAGAGGATGGCATTTTACAATATTTGACAGATCAATTTGGCGGCGAGGTCATAGACAATCTTGCGCTTGTCATGATTCCCGGAGACTTGGTAGACAATGGCAATGATTTTGAATCATGGAAGAATGATTTTTTTAATCCGGGAGAGCATTTGTTTAGTCACGTTCCAGTCTATCCTGTGTTGGGAAATCATGAAGTGAATACCCCATTTTATTTTCAATACTTCAAACTACCTGAAAACGGTTCGCCCGGATTTGAAGAACATTGGTGGCACAAGGATTATGGGAATGTGCGGATTATTGGAATGGATTCGAATGGGGCTTATGCCGGTGAGGATCAATTGGATTGGCTTGAGTCAGTTTTGGATGAGACATGCGGTTCGGACTCTATTGATTTTGTTTTTGCCCAGCTTCACCATCCACATAAATCAGAGTTATGGACACCGGGAGAATCAGATTTCACTGGCGATGTTGTGTCACGTCTCGAACAATTCACCACGGAATGTGGGAAGCCGAGTATTCATTTTTTTGGGCATACGCATGGATATTCCAGAGGACACTCAAGAGATCACAAACACTTGTGGATAAATGTGGCGACTGCCGGTGGAGCGATAGACAACTGGGGTGAGTTTCCCAACTTCGATTATGATGAGTTTGCTGTCTCCCAGGATGAATATGGTTTTGTTTCTGTGGAGGTTACCGATGATGCAGATCCTAAAGTTGTGATCAAGCGAATATCACGTGGCGATCAGGATGCCGTAATTGACAATCTGCTGACCGATAGTCTTGTGATTAGATTAAATCCTTCTATCGTGAGTACCCCGATTCCGGTTGCTCCGATGGACGAAGAGGTCGTGCCTGAGTGCATTAC
>JBBKXT010000214.1:0-18041 GCA_037969625.1 Saprospiraceae bacterium | reverse complement strand
ATAGACCAGATCGCATTTCAAAAACTGGATGTGCGGCTTGTCAGTTATTTGAAGGAGAAATCAAAAGTAACAGACTCTACCTTAATCAATCTTTCGCATGAGCAAATTGCCTCCGAATTGGCCACTACCCGCGTAGTGATATCAAGATTACTCAAGGCATTGGAGAATGATAAAAAAGTGTTGCTCTATCGAAACCAAATAAAGTTGCTAAGAGATTTGTAACATTCGTTACTGAATCCTCAGTTTGCTACCCTGATCTTTATCCTAAATCTTACAACTATGAAAAAGAATATGGGTGTGTTGGATAAAGGACTTCGCTTTGTAATTGCAATAGCCATTGGCATTCTTTATTTTACGAATGTTATTTCCGGTACGCTTGCTATCGTGGCCCTACTTTTTGCGTTGATATTCATAGGAACCTCTCTGATTGGTTCTTGTCCGCTTTATCTGCCATTTGGAATTTCAACGCGTGGGAATAAGTAATCCTTTCAATATTTAGGATTCTTTGACACCTCCTTATTTAGAAAGCCGTCACAGGCCAGTTCTGAACAGGTCTTTTCTGCTCTGTAATCAGGTTTTTTTAATGTTTTGTAAACTTTCTTTGTATCTTGATTTCCCTCTCACGAACCAACAGAGAGGTAAACTAAGACCAACCCAATGCCCGGAAGTACGAACCCTTTAGGTGTAATTACCTTTATAATACTTTGTTTGCCCACATTATACGGGCAACAAAACACAACCGCATTGGGAGGTGAAGCAAGTGGAATAGGTGGTACTTTGTCCTATTCCATCGGTCAGATCGCTTATACAACAGCCGACGGAGCCACCGGATCCATCAATCAAGGCGTCCAACAGCCCTACCTTCAAATCATGGTATCGAACCAGGAGTCACTAGGAAGTGTCTCAATTCGGTTGTTCCCCAATCCTTCTTCCTCCAACACCATAATAGCGCTGGATGATTTTTCGTCCTATCCTGATTTGGCCTCCTTTCGGTATCAGCTTTTCGATGTTTATGGTACCTTCTTATGGGCAGAAAATATTCAATCTACTTTGAATCAGATTCAGACAACACAATTGATTTCAGGGATGTATATTTTAAAAGTATTTTATAAAAACCAACCACTAAAAACCTTTCGGTTTATTAAAACAGAATAATCGATGAAATATATTGGACAAAGCATTTTTTATGCCCTTCTTTTTTCTTTTGTGTTGACGACAGATTTGAATGCGCAGTCACCAGCCAAAATGAGTTTTCAATCTGTCGTTAGAGATGCTGATGGTAAATTGTTGATAGATCAGCCGATTGGTATCAGAATAAGTGTGATTCAAGCTACGGTCGATGGAGAAGTCGTATATGCAGAAACGCATGATTTAGCCACAAATACCAACGGACTAGCTTCCCTTCAAATTGGTAGCGGTTCAGTAGTAGAAGGAACGATTGAAGGAATCGATTGGGAAGCAGGACCTTATTTTATTAAAACAGAAGTGGATCCAAGTGGAGGTTCAGACTATTCGATTGTAGGCACCAGCGAATTGCTCAGTGTACCATATGCACTATACGCTGCCAATGGGGGTGTGACAGGCCCTGAAGGCCCGCAAGGTGATCAGGGGCCGATTGGACTACAAGGAGAGCAGGGTGAACCCGGGCCAATGGGTGAACCAGGCCCTCAGGGTGAAAAAGGTGATCAAGGGGCCCAAGGTGATCAGGGACCTCCGGGGATACCGGGCCCAAAAGGTGATTCCGGATCCGTCGGGGGAGAAAACACACAAGTACTTTTTAATGAAGATGGAGATGGCGCCGGAGACCCGGAGTTCTTATACGATAAGCTATCAAATCATCTGGCACTTGGAACAAATGAAATAAATCCCAATGCTGCCCTGGAGATAAAGTCCGTCGATGGCGCTTTGATCTTGCCAAGAATGAATACACAGCAAAGAGATGCACTCGTGCCTCAGGAAGGTATGATGATTTATAATGTGGACTTTCAAAAGTTTCAAGGGTTTGTCGGTGATTCAGGCGTTGTAGAGGTAGCGGTCAGCGAGGTTTCATCAGCGTCTTATTTTATTGGAGATGATGGCGAAAATATTGAACGCGTTGCTCAGACATTTACACCACTTTTTCCCGGGGAAGTGCAGACTCTTGAGTATAAAGTAAGCAGCTTATCACCCGGTTTTCAACTGACTATTGAGCTTTATGAAGGGGGCACACCAGGCGCAGGATTCTTAATGCAAACAATGGATGTAGTAGTGGGGTCGCTTGGTTGGAACACCGTTACATTCCCTCAGGGGGTTGTGCTAAACGAGGAATTAATTTATCACTTTATCCTTAAACCAACGATTGAGTCATCAGAATTTATTGGCTTACTGCAAAGTAATGGTGATCCTGGTGGTGAACATGACGGCGGCAGATTGTATTCTTATAATGCTGGTATGGATAGCTATGTACCATCTACGGCGGATGATCTGGATTTCAGAATAAAATCACATATCAATACACAAGCCTGGGTAGATCTGCATTGATTTTATTGTTAAGTCGAAGTAGACTCGTTGGAAAGTTCCATCAAAATGCTTTGAAATGAACCGTTAATACTATTGAGTTGCTGAGCCATTTGATAGTAAATGATGACAGACGGTAGTTTCATCTCTCCTCTTTCTAGTTCATTGAGTAGCTCTTTTTCATCCTCCTTATATTCCTGATTTTTATCTCCTGACCCTAGGCTGAAATCCTTCCATTGACTTCTTTGCGAAAAGGTTGTTTGCAGTAGATGAATGATGCGTTTCAGAAGAACGGTGGCATCATTGATCCGGTGTAAAGTGATCGCTCGTTGTGAGGGACCATACCAGATACGTTGTTCTCGCTTTTCATCGACCAACTGAAAAATATTTTCATAGTTACTTCTAATTTTGTCTACCAGCTGATTGATGCTCAAAAGAATTTTAATTTGTTTTGAAGTGACCAGCGAACTTCTGTTTTCCATCAATCGAATGAGATATTGATTGGTTGCCTGTTGATTGGTTTTGAGTTTTGAAAAATATTCTTCAGCACGTGTGACGTGCAATTTGTATTCAGTGTCTGAGGTGTATTTTATAATTCTGTTTAGAATCGAATTTAGATGTTTGATTCGTTGACATTGTTGTATGATTTCCTGAAAGGCAATTGGCAAGGAAATATCAGCGGTGTTTGTCCCTGAACTAATAAAGTGTATGCTTTCGGAAGATCCGCTTTTAGGCTTAATTGTTTTTGAGGCGATTCGAATAAACCAAGGCATCGTGATCATAAAAAATACAGCGCAGACAAGATTAAATAGCGTGTAGAAAATTGCTAATCCTGTTGGCATTGCCCATTTATCTAAAAACGGATTACCCGTTTTAATAAAAAAGACCATGATCCATGACACGAAAGACAATATCAGGGGTAAAAAAGGAAGGAAGGCCGCCACCCCCAGAACATTAAATAAAACGTGCAATCGGGCTGCTTTTTTTGATTCTTGATTGCCTACCCAGGATACTATTTCTGTGCTGACCGTAGTGCCAATATTTGCACCTAGGACCATCACAACCGCCACATCAAACGGAAGCCATCCATTCAAACAGAGGGTGAGCGTCAATGCCATTAAAGCACTTGACGATTGGATCAAAGCAGTGAAAATGATACCAATGGCTAGAAAGATGATAATGGATAAGAACCCCTGATTTCCCAGATTGGAAATAAACCAGATAATTTCTTCCTGCTTTTGGATATCCGGGACCACACTTTTGAGAAATTGTAACGAAATCAAAAGAATAGAAAATCCTATAATCGTTTCTGCCCAATACCTGTACTTCCCATTTTTTATAAAGACAAATGGCATTGCCACAGCGAGCATTGGCAAGCATAAGACAAAAAGATTGTATTCGAAGCCAAACAAGGTGACCACCCAAATGGTGACTGAGCTACCCACGTTTGCTCCAATGATGATTCCTGCCGCCGCCGTCAGGGAGAGGATCCCCGCATTGACAAAGCTGACTGTCATCACAGCAGCAGCTGAACTCGACTGCAAGACGGAAGAAGTAAGAAAACCTGTGAGAAAAGTCGAAATCTTGTTCTGTGTAACCCTTCGTAAGCCATCGCGGAACTGTACACTGGCGATCCTTTGCACCCCTTCACTCATGACCTTCATGCCATATATGAAAAGCGCCAAAGCACCAAAAATCTGAAAAATGCCGAGCCAGCCGAGTTCAACCATAGTTAGAATAACAAAGAACGTGATTATAAGGGAAGTAGGGCGGTATGGGATGTAAATTTTGAAGACCTGTACTGTATTCGAATAACAGGCTATAATTGTATACCTTTACACCCCGTAACAACGTCTTCAAGATCATGGTCAAATATATTTTTGTTACGGGTGGTGTGACTTCTTCACTCGGCAAGGGAATAATTTCAGCCTCTTTAGGTAAACTCCTACAGGCTAGAGGGTTGTCCGTCACAATCCAAAAGTTTGATCCCTATATAAATGTAGACCCCGGGACCCTCAATCCATACGAACACGGAGAGTGTTATGTCACCGATGACGGCGCTGAGACGGATCTTGATCTTGGTCATTATGAGCGATTTCTCGGAAAACCATCCTCACAAGACAATAATGTTACCACTGGCAGAATTTACCAAACGGTCATCAATAAAGAACGTGCTGGTGATTATCTAGGGAAGACGGTTCAGGTTGTTCCCCACATCACAGACGAAATCAAACGAAGAGTCAGAGCCTTGGGTAAAACAGGTGACTATGATGTTGTTATTTCAGAAATTGGCGGAACGGTTGGGGATATTGAGTCACTTCCTTATCTGGAAGCTATCAGACAGCTTAGACTTGAACTAGGCGCCTCCAACGCGATTATTATCCACCTAACCTTAATACCTTATTTAAGTGCTGCAGGGGAGTTGAAAACCAAACCAACACAGCACAGTGTAAAAGAACTGCTTCAAACAGGCAACCAACCGGATATACTTGTTTGTCGCACAGAACATCCATTGACAGATGAGCTGCGACGTAAAATTTCCTTGTTTTGCAATGTGAACAGACATTCGGTGATTGAGGCGATTGATGCCAAGACAATTTATGATGTGCCTTTGCTCATGAAAGATGAGAATCTGGATACCTTAGTCATGACAAAGCTCAATCTAGAAGCTGCAGCAGAACCAAACTTAACCGCTTGGCGTATCTTTTTAAAGAAATTAAAAGAGCCAAAGTATACCATTCGCATTGGACTAGTTGGAAAATATAATGAACTGCCTGATGCGTATAAATCAATCTACGAATCCTTCGTTCATGCCGGTGCAGAAAATGAATGTAAAGTTGAGGTCGAACCAATTCATGCAGAAGCACTGGAAGTTATAGATCAAATAGGAGATGCCTTAGGTTCGTATGATGGTGTGCTTGTCGCTCCTGGTTTTGGTGAGCGAGGTGTCGAGGGGAAAATTAATGCGATAAAGTATTTAAGGGAAAATGATATTCCATTTTTTGGTATTTGCCTTGGTTTTCAATGTGCGGCAGTTGAATTTGCCAGAAATGTCCTTGGCTTAGAAGATGCGTACAGCACAGAGATGAAATCAGACGCCGCGCATCCAATTATTGATTTGATGCCGGACCAAAAGAATATCAGAATTAAAGGAGGGACCATGCGACTTGGTGCTTATGCCTGTGAAATTAAGGATGGAACCATCGCCAGAGAAGCTTACCATACAGATGTAGTCTATGAGCGTCATCGTCATCGGTACGAATTAAATAATGAATACCTGAAAGATTTTGAAGCCAATGGAATGATTGCCTCAGGGGTTAATCCGGATACTAAATTGGTGGAGATCCTGGAAATCCCGGATCACCGATTTTTTCTGGGTACACAATACCACCCGGAACTAAAAAGTACGGTTGAAAGACCTCATCCAATTTTCGTCGCTTTTGTCAAAGCTTGCCTTAAATTTAACCTGGATAGAAATAGTGAATCAAGAAAGTCAGTGCAGTCATCTAACAATCTGGTGGCGAAGTAAGAGTGGTCTTTCGGGTTCAGTGGCGTTGAGACTCGCCGTTGCTTCGTCCGATGCCATTTCCGATCAATCGTGATTGGCCGACACGGCTGTCAGCGACGGAGCGCACCATGGAAAAGGACTTTTAATTTGATCTGCGCACATCTGCGTAATCTGCGGGAAATATTCTTCTAAAGGATAGAACACATTTTACCTTTGAGTTTTCTTCACCACACACCACTCACTCCATCAATGCAAAGCAGCCCTCAACGGAATCGCCTCAATAATATCAGCCTCTGTTTTAACCCAATATTTCAAGCGATCCAGCACTTTGTCCTGCGGAAAGTATTTAAGAGCCATTTTTACATACACATGGCCATGTTTGGCTTCAGAAACCCACAGCATTTTATAGAAATTCACCAATTCTTTATCAGGGGTATTTTGAGCGACAATTTTAAATCGTTCGGCCCCTCGGGTTTCCACAACAGAAGCAATCAGGAGTCTGTCTAAAAACTGTTCTTCGATACCGTCATGTTTGGCTTTCATGATCGCCTTTATGTAAGGGTCTTCATGAATAGAGTGAGCCAACTGAATGCCTTTCATCTCAAGGATATCGTAGACCTGCTGAAAATGTTCCAATTCTTCAATCCCTATCCCGATTAGTTCAGGGATAATTTCTACGCGGTTAGGATATTTTGCCACAAGGCTCATCGCAGTAGCAGAAGCTTTTCGTTCACAATCTGCATGATCCTGAAGGAAGGCATTGAAATCAGCCAATACGGTGTCGATCCATCCCGATGGACTGGGACAGCCAACTAAAAGTTTAAAACTCAAATCAGTGTAGTTTAGCTATAGACAAAGTAAAGGATAAGAATCAATACGGCCGTAACGATGCCGAGATAGAGAAAGAACTTCTTTTGCTGTTTATGATCTCTTGCTTCTCTTTGAAGTTTATTTTTATTAATTGCCATGGTATGTAATTTTATAGGGACAAGATACGAATTGAAGCGTTTTTTAACTGAAAAACTAATCTTTATTTTAACTCATTATTTTTCAGACAAATAGGTTCAGGTCTTTAAATTTCCTGATAATCAATGAATTGGACTTCCGATTTACTTCTTAACCCATTTACAGAAAGAGAATTATCAGGTTTCCATCTGCCGTTGCTGGTATTTTATCCAAAAATGATTAAGCGTCTCGGATGCCTTTAAATCTTCAACTGCTTGTCTTAGGCCCAGCACATGAGTAATTGCTTCTGTTGTCTTTGTGTTGAGAGTGTTTAGTTACGATACCTTGCGGTTTCGAGGTTGAGTACTATCATCTAAGGATGATAGTGTTTAGTTTTTTGATCTTCTTTTGTCATAATCTCATGAACCATCCCAAAACTAAACCCGCTAAACTAAAGTGTCGAAGACACTGGTCTAAACCCCTTCGCTCGCTATTTCCGATGGATCGGAATAGGCGAAGGCGAGTCTAAACTCATGAACATTAATTCTTCTGTTGTCTTTGTGTTGAGACTCGCATTCGCCCTTCGCTCTCTACCCTTCGCATGAGCGAATGCGAATCAGTACATTTGAACATGATTTACCCGATTTTGCAACTGCAGGAGATGTTGGTCCTCGATCATGTCATGGCCTTTGTCATATGTGTGGTTGCCCCTGTCGTGGCATTTACCAGCCAAAGGATACCATTGGAAGACATTGTTTTTGATACAAAGGAGAAAATCAAGCTGTACCATTCCAATGCCATGTTCCTGTTTGTCATAGGCCTGATTGTGATTTCTGTTTGGCGTATCACAGGAAAAAGCATGGCCGCTCTGGGTTTTGACTGGCCGATTTGGAATCAAACGGTCCTTGTCTTATTTGGGTTGGTGGTGTTGTTTTATTGTCTTGATTTGTTTTTTCAATATGGATTAAAAAAATGGCGATTAAAATCAATGGCGAGAAAGGACAGTACACTCATGTTTGTGCCTTCTAATGTCAAAGAATTATTGAATTTTTCCACTCTCGCAATTGCTGCCGGAATTGGAGAAGAAATAATTTTTAGAGGTTTCCTGATTCAGTACATTGTCTTCTGGGTGGGTAATGAATTCATCGGCATTGCATTCGGAGCAATTTTAAGCTCCGCCATTTTTGCTTTTTTGCATGGATATCAGGGATTTATATCGATCATCAAGATTTTCTTTTTATCCCTACTTTTTGCTGCTATTTTTATTGTCAGTAAATCGCTTTTGTTTGTCATGATTATACATGCGATCATTGATTTGGTCAGTGGTGTTTTGAGTACTTATTTCCTTTCTTCAGATAAAGCGACTGAAATAGAAGAATAGGCAGAATAGGCAGAATGGCTGAAGGGATCTCCTTCGCCAAGGCTTCGGTCTCTTGCATCAATTCGATCGATGGGAATCAGAGAAGAAGCATGAGCGAAGGAGTTTAACACGCAGCACCTTTGTTATCTGTTGTGGAGGAAGATTATAAAAATGATTCTGCGATCACGACCCAATCTTAAAATATCAGGACTTGAGCTATTTCTCTGCGGGATCAGCGAAATCTGCAGGAGACTTTTTAGCGCACAGAGGCGTAGCTTTTATTTTTTATGGTCGATCACATTTCGAACATCCTGCCAAAAAAATTTCTCGCGCAGAGTTGCAGAGGCGCAGTTTTTTTGTTTCCTCCCATTAAATCCATCTAATCCTTCACTCGAAACAGACCGGCATTGCAAGTGTCGCACGCTCGCCACCCCTGAACTACCTCCTTCGTCGGAGTACAGGGTCTGCGCTGCGCTCCGACCACCCATCACATTTGGTCGTGTAGCCTAGGCGGTGGCGACTCGCCCTCTGCCCTTCGCCTCTAACTTCGCATCGTACCATAAAACTCCACCACCCGCTCATCCACCATGATATCCCTCGGCGTAAGTGGTTTTAATAAGAAAACACCATTGAGCGTTCGACAGCGACTCAGCGCCACATAAGTCTGACCATGCTCAAAGGCCCCGCGACCAAGATCAATTGCCACACGATCATAAGTTTTTCCCTGACTTTTATGAATGGTCACTGCCCACGCAAGCTTAACGGGATATTGTGTAAAGCTGCCGATAACTTCAGATTTGATGGGATTAGCACTGCTAGTATCGATTGTATATTTTGTAACCTCCCATGTCATTTTTGGTAAAACAAATTCCTCCGTTGTTCCGGAATCTGATGTCAATCGCACAGTGATTTTTTCTTCATCAAGCGCAATGATCTTTCCAAGACTGCCATTGACAAAACGCTTTTCAGTATCATTTCGAATCATCATGACCTGACCTTCCAAGCGTAGTTCAAGTTTGTAATCCGTCGGAAATACATTGGGATTAAAATTCCCCTTCACCTCTCCATGATAAAAGAAAGAAGGTGTATTAAGTAGTGCTAATTTCTCTTTGTTGATCTGATTAGCAGAAGCATTTGTACTGCAAAGCGTCAAATAAGGTTCCTCGATTTCAGCATCAGGAACATACCTTTCATTAAGTTCCTCAAGTTCTTCGTATTCAAAAGTCATAGTCCGAATAGAATCCAACAATCGAATAAAGTGCCGTTCGCTCTGCCGAAACACTTGCGTTAGTTCAATCATTTGTAATGGCGCCTTTCCTTTAAAAACATGCGCATTGAAAAAGTACTGCGATTCATAAACAGTCCTGAAGTATTCCCTTTCTTCCTGACTACTGACCACCGGCGGCAATTGAAACAAATCCCCAAAGAATATCATCTGAACACCACCAAAAGCATCAACAGATTTTCGATGTAGCCGCAAAGAGAAATCAATCGCATCCATCACATCCGCACGAACCATCGAGACCTCATCAATAATGATCGCATCAAGACTAGTCATCAAGCGAGATAATCGCTTATTAATAAATATCTCTCCCGGATGCATTAGCTTCGGCGGAAATTGAAAAAAAGAATGAATCGTTTGCCCATTGACATTCAAGGCCGAGATCCCGGTAGGCGAGAGCACCACTACTTTTTTACTAGTAGTCTTTCGGAAGAGTTGAAGCAATGTTGATTTTCCGGTGCCTGCCTTTCCCGTGACAAAGAAATGTTCACTTTGATTTTCAAGTTGATCTAATATATCCCTGAACGTCTGATCCAGCAGTAAAGGTTCTTTCATTATTTTGGTTTCACCAGCAAGATATAAACAGGAAAGTGATCACTATAACCTCCAATATATTTTCCAAAACTATACGCGCGAAACGGATAACCTTTAAACCGTCCGGTCTTTTGCGTCAGATACGGCGGATTGAATATTTCTGCTTTGTAAAATTTAAACCCATTTTCACTGTTCGCTAATTCATCGCTCAGAATGATTTGATCAAATAAACTCCAGGCATTTCTATAAGCTGTAGTGCCAATACCTTTTCTATAGTAGGATTCATAAGGATTGAACATCTCATTTGGCTCCAAACCATCCTGTGTTCTTTTCGCTCTCAAATCATCTCTAATACTTTTATCGGTAGGATCATCATTTAAATCACCCATGACCAGCGCTTTGGTGATGTGATGGTGTTCAGCAATGCTGTCCAAAAAATACCGATTATAAGCAGCTGCCTTTTGCCTGAGATGAGCTGTGCCCTGTTCGCCACCACTGCGCGATGGCCAGTGATTGACGCTGATCGCAATCGGTTCACCAGCCAATTGACCCATGGCAATAAGAATGTCTCGTGAATATTTGACTTCCTCATCATCACCTGATTTGATCAAGGAGTGATAATACGTTGTATCCGGTTTGAAGTATTTAGATTGATAGAGCAGCGCCACATCCACCCCTCGACCATCCTTAGAATCCTGGTGGATAATCTTATAACCTCGATTTACAATCGCCGGTTGCTGAATTAAATCCTCTAAAACGGTAATATTTTCGATTTCTGAGACACCTATGAGTGCAGGACCATCCGGCGTGTAGTTGGTGCCAATTTCACTGATGACTTTGGATAGTTTTTCAAGTTTGTCATAATAAACAACTGAATTATAAACATTTGGGCCTGCCGGAGTGAATTCGAAGTCATTGACACCTTCAGTATCCAGTGTATCGAATAGATTTTCAAGGTTGTAGAAGGCGATACAAGCCACTGTATATTCCTGCTGGCTATACAACTGGCTTGATAGACAGATAGATAGAATTAAAGTAAACAGAATTCTCATGTTGCGAAGATTGTTTAAAATTCCGATTATGCTGCTAAAATACACTTGATTTTAAGGACGAAAGATGCTTGATGCTGATTCATTTGCAATTTTTAATACTCTATAAGATTTAATTACTTTTGGTGGTATGTTACGAAGCCTTCTTGTTTGCCTGATTGCTATTGCTTTTACGGCAATGGGATTATCCCAGATTACAGTGACCGGTATGCTCCTGGATGAAATATCACTGGAGCCTTTATCCGGCGTACGTGTGACTTCTTCTTTGCCGCATGAATCATTTACAGATGCTTCCGGTAAATTCTTTGTCAAACATGCCGTAGATGACGATATATTTTTGTTGTTCGAATTGGATGGCGAGGTTAAAGAATTCGTTACGCCAAGAGTAGAAGGAGACACAATCCATCTTGGAAGTTTTAACCTGACATTCCGGCCTGATTTAGCTAGAGATCTGGACTTGCCAACGATCACAATCGAGGGGAGTGATTTAAATTTGGATGCCAATGTTTCAGGTCTTCTCCAATCAGGAGATGATTTGTTTGCCAATATGACGGATTATTCTTTTAGCCCAGCCCGTTTTAGAAGACGAGGACTCGGTTATGTGTATACAGAAGGTTATCTCAATAATCTCCCCATGAATGACCTCGAATCCGGAGGAGTCTATTGGCGAAACTGGGGAGGCCTGAACGATGTCATGCGTGTCAATGAAAATGTCGTCGGAGCAGAAATGGCCGAATGGGGTTTTGGAGGATTGAGCAGCACATTTAATACGGACTTGCGAGCCTCTTCTCAACGGAAACAAACTAAACTGAGCTATGCCGTAACCAATAGAAGTTACCGCAATAGAATCCTGGGTACCTGGTCTACAGGACTCACACCTTCAGGATGGGCGATCACCCTTTCCGGTTCACGACGTTGGGCACAGGAAGGATATTATGAGGGCACATTTTACGATGCATGGTCTTATTTTGCTTCTGTAGAAAAGAGATTTAATGCAACGCACTCACTGAATTTTGTCACACTCGGTGCACCCTATCGACGAGGAGCAAATAGCCGATCTATTCAGGAGATGTACGATCTGGCCGATGATAATTATTACAATTCTTATTGGGGTTATCAACAAGGAAAAAAGCGAAGTGGAAGAGAATATTCAGGTTTCCTTCCGTTGTTCATGCTTAGACATGATTTTAATGTCAATGAAAAATTGAGTATTACGACCAGCCTTGGTTATCAGACAGGTTCTAGTGCAACAAGCACACTGGATTGGTTGGATGCTAATGATCCTCGACCTGATTATTATAGAAGGCTGCCAAGTTATGTGAATGATCCGGAGCTTTCGGATTTCATGAGGTCGTATTTATCAGAAAATAAAGAACAGTTGCAAGTACAATGGGATGACTTGTATCAAGTTAATTTAAATAGTAACCATACGATAGAGGATGTTAATGGTATCCCCGGAAATGATGTGACCGGTGCACTTTCAAAATATATATTTGAAGATCGAAATGCTGATGTCAATAAAGCTAGCGCAAATATTGTGCTGCAATATCAACTCAATGACAGAAGTCAGCTCAATCTGGGGGTCTCCGCCATCAATCAGGATACAAGAAACTATAAGACGGTCAATGATCTGATGGGTGGTGAGTTTTATATTGATTGGGATAAATTTGCAGAACAGGATTTTCCGGGCAATGAAGACGCCAAGCAAAATGACCTGCTTCGACCAAATCGATTAGTGTATGAAGGTGATCAGTTTGGCTATGATTATTATTCAAGAATCAGACAACAAGCCGGTTGGGCATCCTATACGCTTAATGCTGATCGTTGGGAGTTTGCTGCATCAGCCTCGGTGACGAATCAAACTTACTGGCGAGATGGTCAAACACAAAATGGTAAGTTTCCCGAAAACTCACTTGGGGAAAGCGCAAAGAATAATTTCTTCCTTCCTTCTGCAAAAGGATTGTTGCGTTACAAGTTTGATGGCCGAAATTACCTGACCGTTTCTGGTATGTATTCTGAGATTGCACCAACTTTTAGAAACGCTTATGTATCACCACGAACGAGAGATAATGTAGTGAATGGTTTAGTGAAAGAAACAAGTAATTTAGGAGAGATCAGATATGATTACAGAGCACCTGATTTGAAGTTTTCTGTTTCAGGGTATTTCATTACAACAAAGGATGCCATTCGCTCCACAAGTTTCTATCATGACGACCTAAATACGTTTGTCAACTTCAGTGTAACAGGCATAGATCAGGAACATGCCGGTATTGAAGCTGCTTTCGAGTATTCTTTGACGCCTGCATTGAGTCTGCAGGGTGCGGCTAATATCGGTCAGTATATCTATACATCACGACCTAGCGCGACCATCACACAGGATAATGACGGAGCTGTTCTGCTCGATGGTATCACGGTATATGCTCAAAATTTTTACGTACCGGCAACCCCGCAAACAGCCTATACCGGTGGACTGACTTATCGTTCCAAAAAGTACTGGACTTTGTTTCTGAATGTAAATTACTTCCAGGAAAGTTGGCTGGATTTTAATCCACTCCGAAGAACCATAGAGGCTACGGCAGGTGTAGAGTCTGGAAGCGATCAATGGAACGCAATCATTGATCAGGAAAAAGTTGACCCGGCATGGACAGTGGATCTGTCATTTTATAAATCTTGGCTGATCCAACCGGGCGAGAAGAGAACATTCCTTTCCTTGAATATTGGGATCAACAACCTGCTTAATAATGAAAATTATATCAATGGCGGATATGAACAATACCGATTTGATTACGAAACAAAAGACCCAAACGCTTTTCCATCTAAATATTCATACATGCAAGGGTTGAATTATTTTGTTCAAGTGAGTATCCGATATTAATTATTGTTTGAAGTAAAGAAGTTAAGCCCAATTGAAATCATAAGAATTAAAAATAGAACACATTTCCAATATCCATAAAAATCGATGATGAATAAATTTCTCTATAAAATTTCAGCCGTTCTTATTGTATTTGCACTGATCCTTCCTACGGCATGTGTTGATCTGGAGTTTGACGAACCACCAGCTGGTGGAGAAGACCCGAATCTAACGGTGAATATCACCATTGCTGAATTGAAAGCCCGACATACAATTGATCAGTATGAAGAGATTACTGATGATGTGACTTTTCAAGGCCTGGTAGTTTCAGACGATCGGGAAGGGAATTTCTTTAAGCAGTTGATTATTCAGGATGCATCCGGAGGTATTGAAATGCGTATTGAAATGACCGACCTTAATAATGTCTATCCGGTTGGTCGAAAAGTTTATGTCAATGCGAAAGGCTTATGGCTTGGTGATTACGGAGGGACCACACAACTTGGTGCAGGTGAAGGCGTAGATAATGATGGTGATCCCACTCTTTTAAGAATTCCTGAATCGATCATTGACTTGTTTATCGTTCCGGCCACTTATGGCAATACGGTGACCCCTACATTAGTGACTGTTGAGGAGCTGTCTCTAGACATGGTCAGTACTTTGATACGATTTGAAAATATGCAATTTATTGCCGGGGACGCAGGACAAACTTATGCGGATCCAGTACTTCAGCAAACCCTCAACCGCGAGGTAGAAGACTGTTCTAAAAAGAGAATCATCGTTCGCACTAGTGGCTATTCAAGTTTCGCAGGAGATACAACGCCTGTGTTGAATGGTGAGATTGTAGGTGTGCTAAGTATCTTCAGAGACGACTATCAACTTACGATTCGCGATCTAAATGATGTTGATATGCAGAATGATCGTTGTGGAGTAGCCAATGTAATTTCGATTCAATCTGTCAGAGATATGTATGCAGGTGGCACTACTACCGTTTCATCTGGTTCCATTAAAGGCGTCGTAACTAGTGATTACACTTCGCAATCCATTCATGGGCTAAGCATGTATATTCAAGATGCAACCGCAGGTATCACTTTGCGCTTTGATAGTGATCCTACTTTCCCCCTTGGGAGCGAAGTAGCTATTGATATTTCCGGTACTACTTTGAGTGAGTTTAGTGGTCTCCTTCAATTAAACAATGTTAAGGTTGGTGCAGCATTTGTGGTGAGTACACCCGGAGATGTAACACCAAGAGATGCCACTGTACTCGAAGTGCTGACCAATGCACAAGCATGGGAATCAACACTCATCAGAATCAAGAAGGCTACACTATCAGGAAATTCAGTATATGGTGGAGATGTCACAGTGACGGATGCCACGGGAAGTATGGTTTTGTTTACACGTAATCAGGCTAATTTTGCATCAAATGCTGTCCCTTCCGGTGAGATTACTTTGACAGCTCTTATTTCAGAATTTGATGTACCCAACCTCATTATGCGAAATGCATCAGATGTGTTCGGTGGCGTTCCACAAGGTTGTACGGATACAGATGAAGATTTTGAAAGTCAGTCAAATGATGCTAATATTAATCTTCCCGGCTGGTCCAATATTGCAGTGAAAGGAGCTAGGGTATGGAGAGCCAAAGATTTTGATGACAACGTATATGCCCAGGCAACAGCCTTTGGTGATAATGCCAACGAGTCTGAAACCTGGATGATTACTCCTTGTATTGATCTAGATGTTGCAAAAAAACTTAACTTTTCGAGCGCTTATGCTTTCTTTACCCATAACGGACTCACCGTTTGGATTTCTTCTGATTTTAACGGCTCTGATGTGAATGGCGCAACATGGCAACCATTGAATCCAAGGCTTGCTACGTCTACGGACGCAGAACATACTTTTATCCCATCAGGCGATGTTGATCTTTCTGCTTTTTCGGGATCTGTTCGCATAGGATTTAAATACGTTGGAAGCGGCCCGGGTGGTCAGACAACTTCATTTCGAATTGATGATGTAAAAGTTCAACCCTTGTGACTATAAATAGTCCAATAGCATTTATCAAAAACCTGCTGCTGTTTTGCTGCGTGTTAGTGGTATTTAATGTTGTTGGGCAACAAACAATTTCATCAGTAAAACTATTGCCTCTTGGTTCGGTTGTTACGACAACCGGAACGGTCTCGTGTGGTGATGAGTTCGGGGTGATCCGCTATATGCAGGATGCGACGGCCGGTATCGCTCTTTATGATATAGATCTCTCGTCCGTCGCTGAAGGTGATTCCATTGTTGTCACTGGTGTCCTGTCGCATTACCTCGGGCAGATGCAAATCTCTCCGGTGTTTTCATTTGAGGTTGCCGGTAGTGACAAAGAAATAACGTTACCGGTACTTGTTGAGCTCAATGGTGTCAATAGACAGGCATATCTTTCCATGAAGGTGATTTTTACCGGTGGAGGCGTTGTATCCTGTGAGCCGGTTTTTGAAGAAGGTATATATAAAATGTATGACCATTATGGTTGGGCTTCAAGACTCTTCATTTCTGAAGATTTAGAAGATGAGCAAATTTCCATTTCTTCGAAACCTTATGTAATGGAAGGCATATGGACATACCTTGACAATCAGTATGAATTATTGGCGCAGGACATTGCGGATGCTTCTGAAGGTTCCTATCATTTAATAGCGCCGGCGGAAGTTTCATTTGATGGGGATAGCGTGGTTTTGACATGGAAGGATCTTACCCTGTCTCACACTTTTGTTCAATATGGTATTCAATTTCCGGATATGTTTGTGGAAGAGGATATTGTAGGAAGCACCTTTGAATTCAAACCGGATGATTTACAGCCGGGCAAGCTTTATTATGCTGTGCTCGGTCAGACAGATGATGTGGATGGTGAAGTGTATTCATCCATTCCAACATATTTTTCATTGCCCTCCATCGTAAGTCCGATTGAAATTCTTTTCAACAGAGATGTCAATACTTCATTTTCAGATGGAAGTTTGCCGTTAGCTACGGGATCATCAGTTATTCAAACGGATTTGATAGAACGCATTGATGAGGTGACATCGACGCTTGAGATCGCTATGTACAACACGACAAGATCAGCGATCGTGCAAGCAGTCAATCGGGCAGCGGATCGTGGTGTGGAGGTTAGGTATATCGCGGAGGAAGGCAATTCAAATTCAGCACTCAGTGGCCAGCAGGGATTTCCAATTTTATACAGATATGGTGATGGCATTATGCACCATAAGTTTGTCGTCGCTGATGCAGATGTCCCGGAAAAAGCATGGTTGTGGGCAGGAAGTACCAACTTCAGTACCAATCAAATGAGTATTGATCCTAATCATGCCTACATCATTCATGATCAAAGCATGGCTTTAAATTATCGAAAGGAGTTTGATGAAATGTGGGGGCTCGCACCTGGTCAAAGCAACTCCAGAGTAGGGGAGTACAAAGTTGATAATACAGCACATGCCTTTAAGAGCAATAATTCGATTTATGAGTCCTATTTTTCCCCTTCAGATGAAACAGCGTGTCATATAATTGATGCACTACGCTCAACCGATCATCATGTGCAAATTGGCTTGCTTTTATTAACGCATTACGATCTCATCGATGAAATCATTGATCTTCATCAAGCCGGAAAAAATGTGCGTGTTATCCTTGAAGATGAAGATAGTTCCGAAAATGCTTTAGCTCAACTTCGCAGTGCGAATGTGCCGGTAGTCGTCCACGATCCTAATGCAATATTCCATCACAAATATGCGATCATTGATGAAGGTTATCTTGATTCGGATCCGCAAGTGGTCACCGGGTCACACAATTGGACTTGGAGTGCTGACAACATCAATGACGAAAACACACTTATCATTCACGATCAATCTGTCACTAATATATTTCGACAAGAATTTGAAGCGCGATGGGCAGAACTAAATCCAACAAGCATTTTAGATTTAACTAGCAATCATTTGCGGCTTGTTCCAAATCCTGCATCCTCTTTTGTAAAATTGCAATTGCCCGAATCTGCT
>JBBKXT010000213.1:0-47996 GCA_037969625.1 Saprospiraceae bacterium | reverse complement strand
ACTTCGGAGTGCAGGGCAAGCGCTGAACTACCTCCTTCGTCGGAGTGCAGGGCAAGCGCTGAACTACCTCCTACTTCGGAGTGCAGGGCAAGCGCTGAACTACCTCCTACTTCGGAGTGCAGGGCAAGCGCTGAACTACCTCCTTCGTCGGAGTTCAGGGCAAGCGCTGCGCTCCGATATGCTCTTCGCTCTTCCTTGTTCGAAGAAGCTTTAGCGAAGGCGAATGCTCTACGCTCTACGCCCTTCTTTGTTCGACGTAGCTAAAGCGTAGGCGAACGCTCTTTCGCAAAAGCTTGAATCCTCGCCACTGACTTTTCGCGTCCTAATACTTCTGCAATCGCAAAAACATCCGGACCCTGCATTGTCCCGGTAAGCGCCGCACGCAACATCGGCATGACAAGACCCATTTTAACACCGCTGGTTTGAATCACTTCTTTTGCGGCAGCACTTGTAAATTCAAAATTAAATGGATCAATAGTCTTTAGTACTTCTGCTATTTTTTCCAAAACGGGCCCTACTTCCGGCTTCCATTTTTTCGCAATCTCTTCCTTCTCAAATACGATGGTATCTGAAAAGAAGTAATAGGCAAGTGGCATGATTTCTTTTAACAAACTGACCCGAGGTTGCAGCAATGTGAATGCTCCTTCAAGATCACCGGCATCAAGATTATAACCCAACGTTTCACCCTGCTTACGAAGTCTTTCTTCAGCCTCTGTAAAACTTAACTTGTGCACATACTGCTGATTAAACCAAAGTGCTTTGTCAAAATCAAAACGCGCACCGGCTTTATGGATTTTCTCCGGATCAAAAGTTGTTATCAATTCTTCCAATGAAAATATCTCTTGCTCTGTCCCTGGATTCCATCCAAGCATCGCCAGAAAATTAATGACCGCCTCTGGCTCGAAACCATAACTATCAAATCCATCAATCGCGTCAGCAGGATTGTCCGAAGGCCAGGCAAGAGGGAAAACAGGAAAGCCAAATTTCTGACCATCACGCTTACTTAGTTTTCCATTTCCGTTCGGCTTAAGTATTAAAGGCAAATGTGAAAAAGATGGCATCGTATCCTGCCAACCAAAAGCCTGATACAACAATACATGATGTGCCGTACTCGGCAACCATTCTTCACCTCTGATAACATCGGTGATTTCCATCAAATGGTCATCCACCACATTCGCCAGATGATAGGTTGGAAATCCATCTGCTTTGACAAGAACTTTATCATCCAGTTCTGAGCTATCAAAAACAACTTCTCCCCTGACTTTATCTTGGATCATAATGGATTGCCCCGGTTCTACTTTCAATCGAATCGTGTACTGTGAATTTGCCACAATTTTTTCTTCAACTTCTGCTTTTTCTAAGCTAAGACTGTTGTTCATTTGCCCCCGGACAGAAGCATCATATTTAAAACTATGATCCGAGCTTGTTTCTCGCATCTTATCCAGCTCTTCGGAAGTATCCCACGCAAAATAAGCTTTGCCTTCATCGACCAACTTAAGCGCATAATCTTTATACATATGTATGCGTTCAGACTGCTTATACGGGCCATGTGGACCACCTAAGGCCGGACTTTCATCCAATTTTAATCCCAACCAATCCAGCGATCGTGTGATATATTCTTCCGCACCGGGAACAAATCTGTTCTGATCTGTGTCCTCAATTCTCAAAATAAACTGTCCTCCTTTCTGCTTTGCAACGAGGAAATTGTACAATGCGGTCCTGATCCCACCGATGTGGAGTGCCCCTGTTGGGCTTGGAGCGAATCTTAATCTATTTGACATATTAACTTTTGATTTGACCTTTATTTTACTAAAAACAAGGTTATTTTGATTAAAAAGGTAGATTTTTGCGGCCTAATGCAGCGATATACGGAACAATTTCGTTTAAAAACCATTAAACAGACTGTTTTTCCGTACTCCGGCAAATATAGCCATTCCATGAACCTGTTCACTTCGTTTCCCTCGCCATGTATTTAGTCCACACCCCACAATATGTCCAGGCTCTATTTCCCGGCTTCCTATGGAAAATGGGAGGCAAGAGAAAAGAGATCTTCCTCACCTTTGATGATGGCCCGATTCCTGAAGTTACTCCATGGGTTCTAGAAACCCTTAAGTCCTATAATGCCAAAGGCACATTCTTTTGTGTAGGTGATAATATTAAAAAGCACAAGGAAATCTATCATCAGGTGATCAATGAAGGACACACCGTAGGAAATCATACACTCAATCATCTCTCCGGATGGTCCACTGAAAACATCACTTATTTTCACAATATCCGTCATTGCGCCAGGATGGTTGACTCCGGTCTCTTTCGACCTCCTTATGGGAAAATCAAACCAAGTCAGGTACAATTTTTACAGCGTCACTATCGCATTATTATGTGGGATGTTCTGAGTGGGGATTTTGATCCGGATATCATGCCCGAAGCCTGCTCCCAAAATGTGATTCAAAATGCCGGCCCCGGTTCTATCGTTGTTTTTCATGACAGCCTGAAGGCCGAAAGCAATCTCAAATATGCCCTTCCTAAAGTGCTTGATCATTTCGCCGCACTTGGATATTCATTTCAAGCACTTCCCAAACTTGAACCGGCCGTCGTTGAACGACAGTTGCAGGTAGCTGTTTAGAAAGAATTACCCGCCTTCGCAAAAGGCTACGTTCGGGCGAAGCGAATTACCAATTACGAATTTGTCAATTACGAATTACGAATCTGTGAATTACGTATTTCTGAATTACTAAATTAAGGCCGCTGGCAGGAGTGATCCTTCTTCTACACAATTGCACTTCCGTGGTACCATTTAAGCTGTAGTTGTTTTGCTAAAACCGGCAACACCTCCGGTGTGATTTTTCCGGCCGCCATCACGTCTCCATTGAAATGATTTTTGATCAATAGGATTCGACCTATTCCTTCCATTGCCTTTGAAGCACCACCGGAAGTTAAAAGGGAATCAATGATATGATGCTGATTCAGCCATTCAATATCACTTTCAATATCATCTGACAGATCAATCGCTTTGTGAAAAGTGATAGGAAATGGTGCCGTGTGCTTCATCAGTTCTTCCATCACATAACGATCGATCCGATTGTCTTTCATCACACCAATCACATACCCATCAATCGCCAAGTGCTTAAATTCATTGATCGTGCGAATCATATCATCGAGTGTATCACTATCCGCCGCAAACCCTTCCGGCGTCAATCGAATCATCACACGGACCGGTATTTTCAGATGATCACAAATGGTAGAAACTAAATGAAAGGATGGTGTCAAACCATCTACCTCTAAACTGGCACACACTTCTACGCGATCTGCTCCACGCTTTTGTGCCCGCCTTGCTTCCTCCAAAGAAACCACACATGATTCCAGATTATAGGCTCGACTTGATTTCATCAGGATTATTTAGCCCAAATATTATATTTTAGAATACTAAAAATGGCACGAACGCCATCTTTCCATCCGATCTTCTTTCCTTCAGCATACGTGCGACCATAATAGGAAATACCTACTTCATAAATTCGGATATCCTTGACTCTCGAAATCTTTGCTGTGATCTCCGGTTCGAAACCAAATCGATTTTCTTTTAAGGGAATACTTTTAATGATGTCTGATCGGAATAACTTGTAACAAGTCTCCATGTCCGTCAAGTTCAAGTTGGTAAACATATTGGAGACACTTGTCAGAAATTTATTACCAATCGAATGCCAGTAGAAAAGAATCCGATGCGGATTGCCTCCCATAAATCGACTTCCATAAACGACATCGGCGAAACCTTTAATAATTGGCTTCAACAAAATATTATACTCTTCAGGATCATACTCTAAATCTGCATCCTGAATAATTGTATACTCTCCTGTGGCAAAAGCAATACCGGAATGAAGCGCGGCTCCTTTCCCCTTATTCACCTCATGGGCTACATATTGAATCGGAAAATCTGCATTTTCCAGCTGATACTTTTTAATGGCACCCGCTGTATTATCCTTGGAACAATCGTTGACCAGAATCACTTCTTTTGCCCAACCTTCCGGAAGCGTCACCAACCTCACTTTGTCAAGAATAAGATGAATCGTCCTTTCCTCATTATAGGCGGGAATAACTATGGATAGTGTTGGCAAAACTTATAAGTGTTTAATACAGTGGCTAAAATAATTAGATTTCCATCATAAAGCCTTTATCACCTCTAATTTCGGATTCATTATCATAAACCAAAGGGGCGGAATCAACGCCAAAGCAATAGACATCGGATACCCAAATGGCAATTGCGGGCTTTTATCCAAATGGCGCAGCATCTGATATTTACGTGTAGTCTGCTGATGGTGGTCGGCATGTCGAACCAACTCAAATAGCACAATCCGACCTATTTCATGATTTGAATTCCAGGAATGCTCTGCCCCAGTAGGCTCATATCGTCCTGAATGCAATTTTTTCCTGAATAATCCATAATGCTCAATATAATTAACAGACTCCAGGGTTAGCATCGCAATCAAAGCTGCGCTCAGATAAGGCACCAGGACACTCCAACCAAAGAAAAAGATGATGATGGCGATAAAAATAACCTGTGCGATATGAGCCCAAATAATCTCATGCCGCCATTTTGGCAATCCATCGGCTTCCAACCTTTTAAAACCAATTGACCACGCACTTAAGTAACTATAGACTATGCTTCGGACGTAAAACAAATACACAGATTCATTTTTTCGAGCGGTAGCCGGATCTTCAGGAGTACCCACTTTTAGGTGATGTCCATAATTATGCTCCATCGTAAAATGAGAATACAAAGGCGGTAAAAGCAGCAGCCTACTAATCCACCGTGGGAAACTTCCCGATCGATGCCCTAACTCATGCGCCACATTTATACCAATGACACCCATCATGACACCCACATTTAATGTACAAAAGATGGTCTCAGCCGTACTCAATTCCCGATTTTCTATCGTCCACAAGAAATATCCGAGGATAAAATACAGCGCAAGGACATTGAGATACAAGAGATTATCAAAAAATAAGATTGAAGATTTCTTCTGATAGGCTGCTTCCGACTGATTGAAAGGGGCGGCGGGAACAAACAACTCAAGCAAAGGAATCACCACAAAACCAAACCATATAGCCCCCGCAGAGGCCCATCCAAGGAAATAAAGCCCTGCAAAACTTGACAGCGGAATTAAATATGCCAATAGATACTTCAAATCGCTGAACCTCATAAGTGTTATC
The DNA here is from genome assembly GCA_037969625.1 of Saprospiraceae bacterium. Taxonomy (GTDB): domain Bacteria; phylum Bacteroidota; class Bacteroidia; order Chitinophagales; family Saprospiraceae; genus Opimibacter. The sequence continues at coordinate 42,791 of JBBKXT010000213.1, read as the reverse complement.
TTTGTTACTTCAAAAATAGTTAAACAAAGAAGAAGTCATGAACGGAGATTTTATTTCCATGATCATAAAGGAGGTCAGGCACGAAACAGAAGAGGCGGTTACGATATTTTTTGAATATCCTGAGGAGCTTAAGGAAAAATTACATTACAAGCCCGGACAGTATATAACGGTCAAGTGGATGGATGGGAAAAAAGAACTCCGTCGTTCGTATTCCATCAGTTCGATCCCTGAAGATCCGTATCTCGCGATCACGATTAAAGAAGTAGAAGGGGGCAAAATATCTCCTTTACTCTGTCGCCAGTTGAATCCGGGAGACACCTTGGAGATTCTTCCTCCTGAAGGTCGTTTTACCGCTGACTTTGGACCTGAACACAAAAGAAATATTTATCTAATCGGTGCCGGTAGTGGTATCACCCCTTTAATTTCCATTGCTCGCTTTGTGCTGGAAAAGGAACCTATGAGTTCTGTCATCTTGCTGTACGGCAGTCGTTCCGAGGATAGAATTATTTTCAAGGATGATTTGGAGAAAATAGCCGCTCATTATAAGAATCAGTTTTTTATATACCACACACTTTCCAAGCCGGATGGTAAAGGATTGCATATCGTAAAATCCTTATTTGGAAAGAAAAAATCCGGCTGGAAAGGATTGCGTGGAAGAATTAATACATCGCAGGTAAAGGATCTCATCGAACAGCATCCATCGACCAAAAAAGGTGATCTTTTCTTTCTTTGTGGCCCCGGCGATCTGATCGTTTTAGCTGAAAAAGCTTTACGTGCACTAGAAATTCCGGAGAGTAGTATCAAAAAAGAGTTTTTCACCTCCTCCGATCCGGGCAGTGCCGCTCCTAAAAAAGCAAAAGGTGAGCCATCGCAAGTAAAAGTCCATATGCGTGGACAAGAGATCAATATCGAAGTGACAGACAAAACGATATTAGACACGATGCTGGACGAAGGCTATGATGCTCCGTATTCCTGTCATAGTGGAGCTTGTGCCACGTGCATGGCCAAAATAACTTCAGGAAGTGCTGAAATGGATGCTTGCTTTGCCTTAAGTGATGACGAAGTGAAAGCGGGTTATATTCTGGCCTGTCAGGCAAGACCGCTCACGAAAACCGTCGAACTTACTTTTGACGAATGATCCATTCTTCAATGCGTTTGCGCTAGTTTCTTTTGTTCTGCTTTCGCAGCATTAAATTGACGAATGATTTTTTCGTAATAGGCTTCATACTGAGGAAGAACCAGACTGATATCAAACTTTTTAGCTTGGGCTAGAGCATTCGCTCTGTATTCGGACAGCAGAGATTCATCCTGTAACAGCATCAAGGCATGTGTTGCCATGGATTTTACATCTCCAATTTCAGCGACACAACCGGTCACCCCATGGATGTTAACTTCCGGCAGTCCTCCCGCATTGGAGGAAATCACCGGCACCTCACATGCCATCGCTTCCAAGGCAGCGAGACCAAAACTCTCATTGGCTGACGGAATCAAAAACAAATCGGCCACCGCAAGAATTTCTTCAATGGCATCTTGCTTTCCAAGAAATCGAACGTGATCATACAAGCCTAACTCACGGGTCAATCGCTCTAATCGAGGGCGCTCCGGACCATCCCCCACTAAAAGAAGCTTTGAAGGCACTTTTTCTTGAACAATTTTAAAGGTCTGAATGACATCCTCGATACGCTTGACCTTTCGGAAATTACTTGTATGCACAAGGATTTTCTCTCCATCCGGTGCAATCGCTTTCCTGAAATGTTCTTTGTCAAGACTTCTGAATCTATTGAAATCAATAAAATTGTAAATCACTTCGATTTCCTTCTTAATTTTTAATTGCGCACACGTTTGTTCTTTCAAATGATTAGACACCGCGGTCACGCCATCGCTATGATTTATGCTAAAAGCGACTACAGGTGCAAACGATCGATCACTGCCTACCAGGGTGATATCAGTACCATGCAAGGTGGTGACCACGGGGATATGAATACCCTCAGCCGCCAGAATTTGTTTCGCCAGATATGCCACTGTTGCGTGTGGAATGGCATAATGCACGTGCAAAAGATCTAATTTTTCGTATTTCACTACATCTACCAGCTTACTGGTCAGGGTGGTATCATAAGGAGGGTATTCAAACAAGGGATATTCTTCGGAATTGACCTCATGGAAATAAACATTCTCTTGATAGTGCGTCAATCGCACTGGCCGTTTGTAGGTAATAAAGTGAACCTGATGCCCTTTAGCAGCCAGGGCCAGACCCAATTCAGTGGCCACCACACCACTACCGCCATAAGTTGGATAACAAACAATTCCTATACGCATGAGCAAATAATTGTAATTTTTTGTTCTATTTATCGAAAGAAAGAATATTGGAAGGAAAAACAAAATTAAACCTAATAGTGTTGAAGATTCGTAGGAAATTAAATTATCAGCGTATCATCGCACGTCATAATCGAATTTAGTGGGCATATACAGCATAAGTGATTTGACCGAGTTAACCGGCGTTAAAACGCACACCATACGGGTGTGGGAAAAGCGCTATGGCCTGCTAAAACCCCAACGCACAGAGTCAAACATCCGATATTATCTCGATTCAGACCTCAAAATGCTCTTGTTGATACTAAATTTGTACAATAACGGGCTGCGTATTTCTACGATAGCAGAAATGAGTCCTGAGGAGATTGAAGAAGAATCTAAAAGGATATCAGCGGACCTGGAAGATCAGGAAGCCATTTTACTACAAAACATTTCCGACCTGAATGTGTCCGGCATAGATGCCGTCCTCAACCAGCATATCCAGCATCATGGTTTTGAGGCCACATTGCTACATCTCATTCTTCCGGCCCTTGAAAAGATGGAGCTCATGTGGATTTCCGGAAGTATTGATGAAGCCCATGAGGCTTGTTTCAAAGAACTAATCAAAAGAAAGACCATTCGAGAAATCGATGCACTAAAACACAATTGCAGTGGCCCAAAAGTGATCATGTTGCTACCCAAGGGAAATCAACAGGAACTCAGCCATTTGTTTATGCACTATTTCGTACGCAAGCAGGGATTATGCATTACCGATATTGGGTGTAATGTCTCTTGTGATTGTGCAAAATCTGCGCTTCAAAACTGCGATGTCGAGTGCGTCCTGATTGTAAATGCGGATCCTGTGCACTGGCAGTTTGGACCTTTTATTAAAGAACTCGTTGACCGCACTACGGTTCCTATTGTTATTTCAGGCAGAGCTTCTGATGATCATTTAAATCAATTTGACGGGCAGGTTATCGTGATTGACAGCATTGAAGAAACGATTCGATTTGTCAGCGAACTCCAGAACAATCTAACTAAACATAAATCTAATCATTGATCTTAATAAATATGAATTTGAATCATTTGCTTTTTTTGCTTTTCATTGGCCTTGTTTCAATCTCCTGTAAATCTACTGATACAGAAGAAAAAACGGGTGAATCGATCTCTATTCCAACTGAAACACCGAAAGGTATCGCCTATAAATTAGATGCCCCAAGAAGTGAACTAAAGTGGACAGGCTTCAAACCTACCAGTTCTCATTTTGGGGAAGTGCCTTTAGGAAATGGCACCATCTATATTGATGGCGATCTCATCACCGGAGGCACGGTAGAAATCAAAATGAGCGAGTTGACTGTGCTAGATATTGAAGGAGAAAAGAGGACGGATCTTGAAAACCACCTCAAGGGAACAACACCAGGTCAGGAAGATCATTTTTTTGATGTTCAGAAACATCCTACCGCCACTTTTACCATATTGAATTCGAAAAAACTTGAAAACGATCCGGTAGGCACACACCAAATAAATGGGGCATTAACCATCAAAGACATTACACATCCGATCAGCTTCAAGGCAGTAGTGGACATGTCTTCCGGCGTAGCTTTAAAAGCCACTGCTGAACCCTTTGTGATAGACCGAAGTAAATGGGATATCAAGTATAAGTCTAAAGCATTCTATGACAACTTGAATGACAAGTTTATTCTTGATGAAATCAGATTTGAGTTGACCATCGGTGCTGTCAAAGTCTAAAACACCGAAACCTACAACTGTAATTCCAAGGCTGGATTTCTGAGGTTTATGATGTATTTATTTTTGTTGCTGATGCCACAGCAATGCCAGAATTGTTTTGGCATCGCCAATCGTCTGTTCGGCAATCCATGAAGTCGCATTTTCTCTCGGAAGCCGGATGATTTCGATGTCTTCATCTTCGTGTAGCAAACCGCCTCCTTCATTTACTTTTGTAGATTCATCCACCTCGGCGTAGTAAAGAGCGATGCGCTCACTCATGATGCCCGGAGAGACATAAAAATGCATTATACGTTCAAAGGTAATAGGCTTATACCCTATCTCTTCTTCGACCTCTCGGATGGCTGCCTCTCTTTCATCTTCTCCCGGTGAAATACCTCCTGCAACAATTTCAATGATCCAGGGATCAATACCCTGATGCGTTGGGGGATACCTCATTTGGCGAACCAGCAAGTAAGCATCATAAGCGGTGTGATAAACAAGGATGGCCACTGCATCCCATTTTGCAAAGCTGTATCTAGTAACCTCAGGCGAATAGGTTCCGTCAAACTTTTCAAACTGGAGCACACCTCTTCGCACTTCAAAAAACTCATCGAACAAGATCTCCTCCGAATGGTGTATTACTTTCATGATTTTTGGGTTTGTAGGCTAAAGGTAGGATTCAGAATGTAAAGGGAACAGATCAAGGCATTCTAATTTTATAATAACCAAATTGAAAAAAAAATGTTACGTTACACTTATGGCAAGAGGTAGAGAATCACCCACAGAAATGGATCCCAAGGACAAAAAGAGTTTTCTGGAGAGCTTGCAATCCCTGAAACTCCTTATTCCTTTTTTTAAAATGATCTGGAAAACCTCCCCGAGGCTTACCTTTTCAAATATCGTTTTAAGACTTTTCAAAGCAGCTATTCCTTTAGGACAGCTCTATGTTGGCAAGCTGATTATAGATGAAGTCATCCGATTGTACAATACACCGGAGAAAGATTTTGATCAGCTTTGGTGGTGGATAGGGTTCGAAATAGCGCTAGCTGTTTCCTCAGAAGTGTTTAATCGACTGATCAGCCTGACAGATGCATTGTTGGGCGATCTGTATGCTAATCACTCCTCCATCGAACTCATGCACAAAGCCGCATCTCTGGATCTAGGTATGTTTGAGGATAGTGAGTTTTATGACAAACTGGAGCGCGCCAGAAGGCAAACGACCGGAAGAGTGGTGCTGATGTCGATGGTATTAAGTCAACTCCAAGATTTGATTACAATCATTTTCCTGGGTATCGGTGTGATTGCTTTTGAGCCGTGGTTGATCCTGATACTTTTTATTGCCGTACTACCTTCATTTCTTAGTGAGGTTTATTTTTCGAGGACTAGTTATTCGCTTGTACGCAGTTGGACGCCTCAGCGTAGGGAGTTGGACTACTTAAGATATATCGGTGCGAGTGTGGAGACAGCAAAAGAAATTAAAGTTTTTGGATTGGATACTTTTTTAACGGGTCGATTCAAAAAGATAGCGCATGCTTACTACAATGCGAACAAAGCGATCGTCATCAAGCGCACCATCTGGGGCACACTACTTCAAATCCTAAGTGTAATGGCTTACTACGGTGCCTACATCTTTATCATTCTCAGGACGGTGGCCGGAGTACTCACAGTTGGTGACATGACCTTCCTTTCCGGCTCGTTTAACAGATTGCAAAACCAATTGCAAAATTTATTATCCACTTTTACGAAGATCACAGAATCGGCTCTTTACTTGCAGGATTATTTTGATTTTCTATCGATCGAACCGACCATAAAGGATCATGCTGATGGTATAGAAGCGCCGACGGAAATAACACAAGGAATTCTGTTTGATGATGTGGGCTTTAAATATCCGGGCACAGACATATGGGCTATACGGCATATTAGTTTTAAAATAAACCCCGGGGAGAAACTTGCCTTAGTAGGTGAAAATGGTGCGGGGAAAACAACACTTGTCAAACTTCTGGCACGGATGTACGATCCTTCAGAAGGCAGAATATTGGTAGATGAGACGGATATCAAACAATTCAAAATTGATTCGTATCGCAAGATGATTGGTGTGATCTTCCAGGATTATGTTCGATTCAGTTTGAAAGCAAGTGAGAATGTTGCTATAGGTCAGATAGAAGCTGCTACAAATGAAAATCAGATAATAAATGCGGCCAAAAAAAGTTTGGCGGATCCCGTCATAAAGAAATTGCCGGAAGGCTATGATCAAATGCTGGGCAAGCGATTTGCTGATGGTGTGGATCTCTCCGGTGGAGAATGGCAAAAAATAGCGCTGGCTCGAGCCTATATGCGCGATGCACAGATCGTTATTCTAGACGAGCCCACCGCCTCCCTTGATGCACGGGCCGAGTATGAAGTTTTTAAGCGATTTGCAGAATTGACGCAAGGGAAATCTGCTGTTATTATTTCTCACAGATTCAGTACAGTCCGTATGGCCGATAGAATCCTCGTGTTGAAAAATGGGGAAATGATTGAACTAGGCACCCACGAAGAATTGCTTGAAAAAGGTCAACTCTATGCTGAACTTTTTCAGTTGCAGGCGATGGGATACCAATGAAGGACTACGCCTACTTTGTGTTAGCACACAAAATAGTACTGCGCCTTCATGATAAACCCAGTGAGAGGTGCCATGAAGGACTGCGCTTGTATTGTGTTTGCACACAATATAAGACTACGCCTTCATGGCTTACATAATACTCTATGAAGCACAAGTCATTGGTCCCGACGGTCTTTGGAATCAGCTATTTATACAGAGCACTTTTTCTACACCAAAAATCCGCGTGACATAGCTGGTGCATTAAAATCTAAGTGGCAGACATCTCAGATCTCAAAGTAAAAAACCTTCCGCTTTATGTTTACGTGGCTGATTAAATCATGATTGCCGCACGTCGCGGGTCGAAAAGTCTCAGGTCTCTTCACTCAATCTCCAAGTCCCCATAAGACATCTTCACCAGCACCTTGCCGCCTCCCGATCCCTTGGAGCCTTTAAAAGTATTACTGATGCCCTTTTCGATATGCTCCATCACACGCAATCCACTGTGCTTAATGTCCCCATAACTGGTCTGTGCATCAATGGAAAAACTGGCAGCATCCTGAAAAGCGAGCGAAACATCTGTATAGGAAGTATTGATGTTTATCTCAGCAAAAACCGCTGAAATATTTTCGATTTCAAGATCGCCATAAGTGATGGTGAACGTACCACTAGTCGCCAAACCACCAAGTTCAATATCGGTATAACTTCCTCTGGCATCTATCTTTTTAACATTCTTGATAGCTACATCACTGTATTTTCCTGCGAAGACTAGTGAGCCGATATAGTTGGCTTCGAAATCACTGTAGGAAGCATCAATATTGGCGCCTTCGTTTTTCCCCATAGAAAGGTCTGTGTATTGTATTCGAATGTCCACAGACGCAGAATTATCAATTTCCAGTTCGGAATATGCAAGTTTTATTTGCCCATTTTTAATACTGGAAATCGAACCTTCGCTATAGGCCATATCTAAAACCAAATCTGCATTTATTTCGCCCAATTTGATATCACCGTAAGAAAGATTGATATCCAAATTTTTATTGGTGGTTTCCACGTAAACTGCACCATACTTGTTTTTCAACTCAAGATATATATCAACCGGAACGACCACCTTGTAGTTAATTTCGATATTATTGTTTTGACTACCAAACCATGAATTACTGTTTGATGACGAGCCTACCTGCGTAATGGCAGAAACTTTGTTCTGCCCTTCTGCGAAGGCAATATCAATTTGATCAAGGGCTTCCTGTGCTTTTTTGGTACTGGATGCTTCGACCGCCATAGTCACATTGATTTTTATTTGATTAGAAGGGCCTGGTGTAATATCCACCGAGCCATATTTATTCTCAATGCTTAGGACGCCATTTGACTGAATACTAAACTGGCGATGAATGACTTTCTCAACTCTTTCCCCTTTTCCTCCGGCAAATGCAAGCAACGGAAGGAGTATAAAGAGGAGACTATATTTCACGATTTTGGTTTTCATCATTTTGATATTTACTGACTCGGTGAATAATTTTTTCTAACACTTCCAATTTCTTTTTATTATGTCGCACCATGGCTGCGAGGAGTACCTGTGCATCTGCATTCGGATCTTCTCTAAGTTGGTTTTTTAATTCTGCATACACTTCATCTAACATTTGAAGATCATTCAGCACTTCACTACTGACAGGGAGTGCTTTTACTTCATCTAATTTCTGATTGATCCTTCCCTGATAGAAATTTTCTGTTTCCTGAAACTCTGCCCATCCTGGTTTTTGCGTAGGTGTATTCATTCGATCACCTATAATATAACCAACCGCAATAAGCAACAGAGCGCTTGCTGCCACTGCCGACCACTTCCATAAGTGATGCACAGGGCGTTCTTTCTTTTCAATACGTGACCAGACCCCTGCAGGAGCTTTCAGATCATCAAAGGAATCTCTGTTGCTCGTGACAAAATTTTCAAGTGAATCCCTATTACTCATATATTACTATTTCTCTTTTGCTATTTTTATAAAAACTAATGCTGCAATAATTCCTTCAATTTTGCTTTGGCTCTGCTATACTGCGATTTAGAACCTGACTCCTGGATACCTACGATTTCAGCAATTTCTTTGTGGTCATAACCTTCCAATAGATATAAGGTGAGTACGGTACGGTAGCCATCCGGTAGTTGCATGATTGCGTCTTTCACCTTTCTTAGTTCAAATTCATTTTCATCATAATCAATATATTCCTCTTCTACCACTTCATTCGTCCTTTCACTCAACTCCTCAAATTTCAATTTTCGCTTTTTGAGTTCATTGAGGCAATGATTGATAACGATTCGTTTGATCCAGGCCCCCAGACTTGATTCCTGACGAAATGTATCGAGACGGCGAAAAATATCTATAAAGGATTCCTGTAGGGCATCTTCTGCTTCTGATTCTGCGCCCATCATCCGATAACATATATTATACATCGCATCACAATACCGTTGATACAGGGTAAGTTGTGCTTGTCTGTCATTCCGAAGACAAAGGGATATCAACAAAGATTCATCCTTTGAATACATTAAGTTTGTCGCGTCTTGATGGTGAACTAATGACAAGTGATTTTACCGAGAGTTGCATAACATGTGATTCTTGAAGAAAAGAAGACCTAAATTTGCAACACAATGAGTACAATTACAAAGATACAAGCCGGGATCGGTCACGATCACTACACCACAAAGATGACCATGCGAGGGCATTTATTGGTGGCTGACGAACCTGAGACCCATGGCGGAAAAGATCATGGCCCCACGCCTACCGAGCTGGTTATGAGTGGATTGGCGGCCTGCACCACCTCGACCCTGCGTATGTATGCTGACCGCAAAGGCTGGGAAGTGGAGCGTATTGATGTTGAGATGTCTTTGCAAATTCATAAAACGGAATCAGGGCAAACCACGCATATCGAGAGCGTCATTGACCTCTCCGGAAACCTCACGGAGGAACAGCGAGCCAGGATGCTGGTGATCGCCGGAAAATGCCCGATTCACAAATTATTGACCAATTCTGTGGAGATTTCTTCCCTTTTGAAGCCATAAAAGGGTCAAAATCAATGAAACTACCCTAAACAACTATCAAAAAGTGTTGTTGACTAATAATGACAACAAGATATTCGTCAGCTCCTATTATCTTTGCAGCCCGAATTAATTTTAAATCAAATTTTACATGAAAACGAATATGAAATTTTCACATCTAATACTTCTCGCTTGCGTCAGTGTCTGTATGACTTTTGTCTCCTGCAAGGATTCAACCGATGAATCAAAATCCGATACCCCCGAATCCGTATCCCCAAACGCTAATCCTGATGGCAGTCCAGGTATTATGGATCCAACCATGCAGCCCGTTTCGCCAGGTGGACAACAAGCGATCAATAATCCAAATGCCGCGGTAGGAGGTGAGTCACATTATAAGTGCCAGACCGTCGGATGTACCGGAGGTAGCGCTTCTCAAGGTAGCTGTCCTGTATGTGGTGCTGAACTCGTCCACAATCAGGCCTTTCACGCCGCCAATCAAGGAGAACAAGCACCTCCATCAGCATCACAAACAACGCCGGTGATGATTGATCCTGCTACCGGCAAACCAGCCACACCGGAACAAATAGCTCCTCCTTCTGCTAAAAATTCAGCTGGAGAATATCATTATGCTTGTCCTGCAGGTCATGCAGGTGCAGGTGCAGCCGGCAATTGCAGTACTTGTGGCGCAGCCCTTACACACAATACAGCTTATCACAATAAATAATTGATACGCCATAAACAAAAAAAGGCTGCATCCAATGATGCAGCCTTTTTTTATGTCCCATGCCAATTAAAAATCAGGAGTGTCCGGAGAAATTCAAGAGATTCTTCGCTGCGCTCAGAATGAATGTCTTTTATAAGGGTTGCGCAGAAATGGGATTGAGAAATAGTTCAAGAAGATTCCTCGCTGCACTCGGAATGACAATCGATTTTTAATAGAGGGGAGAATAGGGAGGGGCAAAGCCCACCCTATTCTCCCCTTACCAATCAATGCACCGTCATTCCGACTGCAGCGAGGAATCTACTTTTCGATTGTAATGTCATTTTGATTAGGAAGTCAGAAGCAGAATACAGTCTTCTGGTGCATACTGAGGAATTATGAAATTGATTTTCCGCTTTGAATATTTCACAAAGTCCTGAAAGGACTCCAGGTAGCGTTGGGGTTTACCCCTTAGCAAAAGAACTCAGAATGACAGACTTTTGTAAAGTTTTAAGAAAAAAAGGGCACCATCGGTAGATGGCACCCTTTAAGATCCTCATAGTTTATACGCACCATTATAACTTATTGAACCTGACTGATTGCCAGTCATCTTCAGTTTGAATCCAAAGGAAGTACATGCCCGGCATCAACTGGTGGATATCCAATTGCTTTTGGGCAATGGCTTCGTGACTTATACTTGTCTCAACTCCATGCATCGACATGAGGCGTATAGCTTTTATATTGCCGCCATAAGCAATGTTTAATATATCATTCGCCGGGTTTGGATAGACCGTTATCTCCTCATTGACGCCACTGGCTAATTGATTTTGCTCAGGCTCCGGCAAGTCAACAGCTTGCTTAATTGTCAATCCGGCTTCAATTAATGGTGCTCCAATGGTTTTAGTGATCGTGACCGCATCAATATAGATATTGTCACTATCGTCACTGGCATCACATTGTATACGCAGTTTCCCTTGCACAGTGGGTTCAAGATTGGGAATCGACAAGGTTGCTACATAAAAAACATTGTTGTTAAAATCTACACCCATGGTGATTTGATCGATTACATTCCACACATTTGCATCATCCTTGTAGAGAATCAAAAAATCTTCTCCACTTTCCAGGCCTACTGATTTGAAATAAAACTCCATTTGAACACTGGTTGCATCTGAAAGACTCAACCAGGGGGATGTCATTGAGGAAGACTTGCCGGAGTTGTCTCTTAATTGTATCGAATAGTCGCCTTCCCATGAATAGGAAGTAGAAACTCTAGCTGCATCTGCACCTCCATCATTCCAACCATCCCAGCCGGTTTCAAAATAACTTGCAACCAACAGCACATCATCCTCTGGTGGCGGAGGAGGACAAGGAGCACAAGGACCACCACAGTCGATACCTTCTTCACCCTGATTCTGAATGCCGTCACTACAGCTTGGTGCATTGCCGGAAACGACAACATTGTAATCTTCAACTTCCCCATACGTGAATGAACCACAGGACGAGGGATAGCCACCATATTTCATGGAAACACGCATCCGCGTCGTGCCGGAAACTGCATCGCTTGGAACTGTAAACGAGAGATTCAATGCTGAAGAACTAATGCCCTGTGCTACTACTTCGCCACTGTCATCCCAATCATTATCACCATTGTAATCAATCCACACTCTCCAGTATTCCGTGTAAGCTGCACCGGCGAAACCTGGTGTCAAATTAATAGTATATGAGGTGCCTGCTGAAAGATTCGTAGTCATCGAAGTAAAATCACCATAACCACCATTATTTCCACTGTTATTATTAATACTCCCCAAAACAACTTTTTGGATGTACTCATAATTTGTGTTGTTTCCACTTGATGCACAATAAGGTGGTGGAGGTGGGCAAGGTGAACATGGACCGCCACAGTCGATACCTTCTTCACCTTGATTTTGGATACCATCATTACAGGTGGCACATGCAGGACATGGTCCGCCACAATCTACTCCTTCTTCTCCTTGATTCTGGATACCATCATTACAGGTCTCACATGGGGCACACGGACCACCACAATCTATTCCCTCTTCTCCTTGATTCTGGATACCATCATTACAGGTTCCACAAGCAGGACATGGTCCACCACAATCTATTCCTTCTTCACCTTGATTCTGAATACCATCAAAGCAGGTGATACATGGTGCACATGGTCCACCGCAATCGATGCCTTCCTCTCCTTGATTTTGAATGCCATCATCACATGTTTCACAAGCAGGACATGGTCCACCACAATCAACGCCTTCTTCGCCTTGATTCTGAATACCATCTGAACAAGTTGGTCCGCCTCCTGAAATAAGCACATGATAATCTTCTACCTCGCCGTAGGTAAACGAACCACAAGGGGTTGGATAACTATCATATTTCATCGATACACGCATACGGGTAGTTCCGGAAGTTGCATTGGAGGGCACTGTAAACGATAGATTCAATGCTGATGAACTAATACCCTGTGCAACCTGCTCTCCGGCATCATTCCAGTCCAGATCACCATTATAGTCGATCCATACTCTCCAGTATTCTGTATATGCTGATCCCGGAAAACCAGGCGTTAAATTAATTGTGTACCCCGTACCCGGAGAAACATCTGTTGACATGGAAGTGAAATCACCATATCCTCCGTTATTACCACTGTTGTTATTTATGCTTCCTACTACCACTTTCTGGATATACTCATAACTGGTGTTATTACCTGTAGACGCACAGTAGGATGGAGGTGGCGGCGGTGGCGGTGGGCCACAGGATGTAAGACAATTGTTTGGTGCATTCACCCTATTTCTAATGACATTTCCCGGTTGCGGACCGAATCCAAGGTTGAAATTTATACCCACATTTGTCAAGTGACAGTAACTCATGATTGTACCTCCCTCCGGAGGATTGCCCGGTACCGGGCAATTTCCTTCTGTACCACCTGCGCAACCATCAATAGCCGTATTATCCCCATTCCAGGCACAAGCGTGTGTATGCTTTGAACCTACCACATGACCCATTTCGTGGGTGATCACCATCACCGACCAGCTATAAGTAGGCACATCTTGATAGGAAGCATCTATGCTACTAAAACATTTTCTCCAATCCGGATTGGAAGAACAGAGATTATCAAGCACAGCAATTCCTCCACTGGCTTTATAGGATACCAGGTGCCCCACGTTTCCATTAAACTCACCCGTATAATCTTGAAAAGCATTGAGCATCGCTCCTGAAGAACTACCATTGTAAGGACTTGGTGTGGTCCATGCATAAATTTCGCTGACCATCATGTTGATAGACTCGGCGTTATACAAGACTATACTTTGATTGAACAATCCGGTGATATAGTTAGTCGCTGGTTCTGCTCCACCTTTCTGAGTGACAATGTCATCATCTATTTCAATATAGACTCGCACACAATCACCATCATCTCGACCGGACCCCTGAGGCTGCAATTCCTCTGTGGTATATCCAACGCCGTTGTCGATCATCCCACATTCAAAGTTGTAGGTATCTTTCAAGTCACGATCATTATATAATATATGTCTGTTTTCTCGATCTGCTTCCAGGCGACCCAATATGATATTCCCATGATCCGTGGCGATCATCCCCATGATCTCATTGTTAAATACTGACAGAGCAACAATAGAATTTGGATCACCGGATACAATGCCTCTGTAGTGCAAACCATGTTGATAGTTCACAGGAGTGCCAGGAGCATCACTACCATACAAAACAAAATCTTCTGAAAACAGCTGATGTTGAACGAGGTCTAATTGCAAGTTCTCACGTTCAGTCATCGGAAGTGTTAATCTAATAAAAGTTTCATTTCCGGAAATAAGTTTCTCGATGGCTTCATCATTCAATTTCAGCAAGGCTCCTTTGGTGAGTCCTTCGGTTTCAAATGATCTATCATTCAAATCATTAGTCAAAAAACTGACCAGAGAAACTTGTTGAATGTCTGCGCCTCCTGCCAGCATATCAGCTATTTCTGAGGAAACTGCTTTTTGCCCGAAAGACGTTAATGAAAGTAATAAACAAAATAAGAGTGTAGATATTCTCATCATTATTAAGGTTTGGTTTGATTGAAAAACAAAATATCGACTATTACATTCGTGCTTCAACATACATTGAAGTGAAATAATTAGTCCAGCCTTAAGGTGAGAATGTCAAAAAAGAAAAAAGCAAACAAGGGAGAAATTATCAAGAGATGATTTCTCGTTTGCTAAATTCAATTGATAAATATTGGGCTTTTTATCCATAGAGAAGTGATTCCATGGCTTTTTTTAAGAAAATTCAGGGTATTTACGGATATAAGTTAAGGGAAAACGACAATACTTGCTCCGTCTAAAGCAACCCTAAGCGTGTAGAAAAGACAAAACAAGACTGCTTGTCTAATAGCGATTGGCCCTATTGGTCTCCTTCTTCTTTTAACGATTGAAGTTTATTCTGAACAGCCTCTACAACTATTCTTTGACTTTCAATTTCCCTGCCCACTGTATTCTGTTCTTGGAGATTTTCTACAATATCCTGTTCTGCCTTTGCAATCTTATCTCTATTGCTCTCAATATCTTTGTGAAAATTTTCATTTTCTCTTTGCAACTTATCGAGATTGTTCTGAAGCTTTGCCAGGTTTTTATTTTCGGTCTTTAGGGCTTTCGGATCATCCCTTACCTGGTCCACATACTTCCGCTGCGCTTCAATCTCTGTACGAGCATTATCCTGATTTGTATCATTTATCGGAAGGCCAATCTCTGCGTCATTAATTTTTGATTTAGACGATTCAATGGTCTCTTCCAATTTTGCATGGGACTGTTGAAGTTTTTCTAAATTACTTTCCAATTTTCCCAATGCCTTTTGCTGATCTTCCAAATCGATTGCCACCAAATCCACTTTTACTTTATGTGCATAGTTTAAAAGGAAGGTCTCAGCAATATGATAATTGGAATCTGTATCCATTAAATAATCTGCGCCCATATCAATCCACATGATCATTCGTGTGCCTTGTAGACTTGGCTCTGCCAGATTATAAACCTTGATCAGACTACCATCACCAATAGTACTGATATGAATATTATCTACCACTGTCTCCTTGGATCCTCTGACACTGCCCACCGAACCATAAGGCTTCATATAATCCTTCCACTCGGACTGAGCAAATTTAGGATCTGTATCCGGCAAAATAATGGTCAGACAAGGTTGAGGACCGGCGACCATCGTAATGGTTTCATATTTCACCTGAGCCGTCAATCCTGCCATGGTTAGGGCAGATACAACAAAACTTAATAACAAATTTTTCATATACATATAAAATTGATAATCATAAAACATTTCCATTCGTCATCAACTACCTGGAAAATGCATTCATGCAAATTACGCTTATTTAAAACAGTAACAACTGAAAAGCCGAGTTCGTTCAAACTGAAATTAAATCAAGTTAAAAACTAAGGGGACCTCTAATAACCCTGAGTCCAGGCCTTTTGCCCCCAGCCCCTACCACGTTCAAAAGCCGAAGTGCTTTGGAAAGGGGAGCATTCTTATGCGGATGGAATATCAGAGGCTCCCTTAAGTATCCGCCTCAGCTTGATTAGCTGCCTAAACTTGCCACTCCTCTGACTTTCGATAGACCATTCCTTTAAAGGTGGCCACTAGTTCTTCGCCCCGAAGCACTTCAATATGATAAATAGCAATTTTGTGTGCCAAAGAAGATTCTGTAACGATGGCCGTGATCACATCACCGACCCTTACAGGTTTTAAGTGATTAATAGAAGTTTCTATGGAGACCGCTTTACGCCCTCTTGCATTTGATGCAAAAGCAAGTGCACTATCTGCTAATGCAAAAGTGATCGCACCATGGGCGATGCCAAATCCATTGACCATTTCCGGACGAACGGTCATCTCCAATTTGGAAATCCCTTCCCCATCTTCCAATCGCCGTATCCCCAACCACTGTGAGAATAAATCACCATTGTACATATGCTCTACGATCTTGTTCATCAGAAAATAGTTTTGCTTAATAATATCATTCCACTAAAACCAATCCATTTATTCTATTAAAGACCTTTGAAAGAGAAATGCAGTATGTTGTAAATTTTTAATTGTTACTTCTGCCAGAAAGGGCTTATGGAAAAATATAATGAATCGCTCTATTAAAAACTAGATTCAAAATAACAAGAATTTTACCAGATTATTTGACACCACCACATGGCCACCTGTTTTTCAAACAACCTAACATTGCCCTCTAGAAATAAAAAAGCCATTGCTGAGCATATCAGCAATGGCCATTTAAAATTTTCTATTCAGGACTAATTGTCAACAGTATAAAAAACAATGGTAGGAGGTCCTTCGACACCACCATCGGTCATAATCTTCTTCAAGTCTTCTGAAGCTATACGCGCTTTTGCCTTTTCCATATCGGTTACTGCAAATGAGATATAGATAAGATTAGGATTATCCATGTCACGACCCATACCTCTTTCAACGAGGCCATAAGAGGCACGCTGTGCTCTGGTTTCATCACTATAGACTTTAAACCAAACATCAAAATCTTTCACTTTATGGCTGACCATAACGCGGTCATTTGTGGTGGCTTCGGTTGTATCTAATCGAATGACATTCATAAAGGTAAAAACCGGTGGTCCGGATACACCGGCAGAATCCATAGCTGTTTTGAGCTCCGGTAAGGCAATAAAGTCCTTGGCCTTCTGAAGATCAGCCATTCGGCTGATGATGATGACGGAATTCGTATCCTCCATACCGCGTCCTAAAGACATTTCTGAAAGACCATAAGCTTCACGAACTGAATCGTGCGCCATGTAAGCGGACTTCCAAACTGCGTAATCCTGGACAGGATGCTGAATCATGCCAGCGGCGAAAGGGGTTAAACCAGCCAGCGGATCCGCTTCGACTTCCTGCTGAGCAGCCGGATTACATGAAGACAGCAAAAACAATATGCCGCCCAATAATAAAAAGTTAGTGAGTTTCATTTTGATAAATATTTAAATGAGGAATAAAATTCTACCCGGATCATTCCGAGAGAAATAGCTTTAGTTATAGTGAGGAATGTCTGAAACCTATTATGGCTAAAACTTTAAGTAAGCATCTTACCATGACGGGACATTCCGAAGTATTCCCTGATACTGGGTGCAAAAGTATATTAAAAATACTAATATTTACCAAATTTCGCTAGGAGAAGAAGGTTTCATCGGCAGCGGCCATCCGCCTCAGTAGGACACTACAGCGATATCTCTCTTCTTTGTACAAGGCATTCAAATCATCCAGTTGACGGACGCAGGACTTAATCCCGACCTCATCTGCCCACTGCAATAATCCCTTTGGATAGTTGACGCCTTTAGTCATGGCCAGGTCTATATCTTCTTTGGAAGCTATGCCGTAATACAGGGCATCCGCAGCTTCATTGATCAGCATGACTAATATTCTGTTGAATAGATTTTTGTGATGATCGGTTAAAATGGGCTCCGTCACTTTTTGTTCTCCGCTATAATCGTAATATCCTTTGCCCGACTTCCGACCATACCATCCGGCGCGAACAAGATTTATCTGTAGTTGTGATGGACGATAACGCGAGTCATAATGCATAGCGGTCCACACAGAGCGCGTCACAGCTTCATTAATATCATTGCCTATAAAATCCATTAGTTCAAAGGGGCCCATACGGAAACCACCGAAAGTCTTCATGGCCGTATCGATCTCTAGTGGAGTCGCCAAACGCTCTTCTGCAATCCGAAGTGCTTCTCCATAAAAAGGTCGGGCAATTCTGTTGACAATAAATCCAGGCGTATCCAATGCACGGACTGGCATCTTTCCCCAGGCGGAAATTTCTTTGATCACTTGGGTCGTCACACCTTCTGCCGTTTGTAAAGCCGCAATCACTTCCACCAACTTCATCATCACCGGTGGATTAAAAAAGTGTATCCCGATAAATCGTTCCGGATGTTTTAAACTTTTCGCCAAACCGGTAATCGAAAGAGAAGAAGTATTTGATGCAATAATCGTTTTCTCATCAACGATCGATTCAACAAGGGTAAATATTTTTTCTTTAGCCTCCTGATCTTCGATGATCGCTTCGATGACCATTTCACTTCCGGCAATCGCATGGATGTCTTCAACAAGATAAATTCTGCCAAAAATTGCCTTCGCTTCCTGATCGGTGATCTTTCCTTTCTCGGCAAATTTATTGAGTGACTTGAGGATAGCATCCCTTGCCTTGATATGTGCATTTGGGTATGTGTCATACAGCATAACCTCGTGACCTGCCATCGCGGCAACTTGTCCAATACCACTTCCCATGGCCCCAGCCCCTATAATTGCGATCTTACTCATTCTCCTGTAAAATTTGCTTTTCGCTTTTCTAAAAAGGCAGCTACGCCTTCAGCATAATCCGAAGTTTGCCCTGCTTCGATTTGCAATCTTTCTTCTACCATGAGCTGCTCCGTCAGTGAATTGTTCACAGATGCATTCAATGCTTGTTTGGTGAGGGCAAGTCCTCGTGTAGGCATACCGGCTATGCGTTGACTAATTTTAGTGACGTATTCATCCCATTCAGCATCAGGTACTGCTTTATAAATCATTCCCATTTTTTCCGCATCCGTTGCACTTATTTTTTCACCCAACATCATCAAAGCAGATGCACGTTGGAGGCCTATCAATCTCGGCAGGTGATAGGTACCACCACTATCAGGAATTAACCCAATGTGACTAAAAGCCTGCAGAAAGTATGATGATTCTTTCGCAATCACAATATCACAAGCAAGCGCAATATTTGCTCCTGCACCGGCGGCAATGCCATTTACTGCAGCGATCACAGGCAAATCAAGATTTCGAATGCGTTGTATAATCGGATTATAATGTTCTGCAACGATTTTTTGCAATGCGGGACCATTGGGATCCGTGACTTCATTGAGATCCTGGCCTGCGCTAAAAGCCTTTCCTTCTCCAGTGATCACAAGACATCGCGTACCATCAGTCATACATTCATCCATCATGGCTTGAAAGGCAAAAGCCATTTCCTGATTAAAACTATTGTATCGATCCGGTCGATTTAGTCGTATTGTTGTAATGGAGCCCTCCTTTGTTCGAATTAAAGTGGAGGAGTTTATGTTTATAGACATTTTATTTTCATTTTGGTAGTGTAAAGAAAAGCAATTTCAAATCATTGGTAGGGGAATTGGGACCATAGATCATGCGTTGAGGTTCGTTTGGGTCATAATATATACCGAGCGAGGAAGAGTTGAGCACGCAGCGCCTTTGGCGCTTGATGTTGAGAAGGTTTAGTAAAAAGACCTTTAAATCCTCCCTGAGATAGTATGATGATTGATGGATGATTTGTCTAAGTATTTTACAAATGCAGACAATTAGGCTAAGTGAAACAAAGACAATAAAAAATATTCTCGCAATCCCGCTTAGCGGGAGCAAAGGGGGTAATACACATGCTGATCTCGCTGAGCGGCAGCAAAGAGCATAAAATGATTAATCATATGAAACAGGTACCCCCTTTTAGGGGGCAAAGGGGATAATACACAGAGGCGCAGTTTAGATTTCCCTTTTCTACGGATTACTCTGGCGGACACAAGGTCGTTGGAGCAAACTCCAACAACGGCAATTTCTATAGTAGTTTTAAACTATTAATTGTTTTTCTCCCACCGACTAGCCGATCTCGTACCGATGATCGGTACGGGATGGAGCGCCAGTCCGCCGAAGGCTGATGCTCCTGCATCTTTTTTCATAAGAATGGTCTATGGAATAATTATTTCTCGCAAAGCCGCAATCCCGCTTAGCGGGAGAAAAGGGGGTAATACACAAAGATGCAGCTTAAATTTTACTTTCTGTTTCACTCGCGCTCCGTCGCTGACACCGTCGCCCATAGCCTTTGGCGTCGGACGATGCTATGGCGCAAGAGACCGTAGCTATAGCGAAGGAGATCCCCACTTTTAATCAAGATAAAGCGCCAACCCCTTCAGATAATGCCCTTCGGGATGAAAAATAGAAACAGGATGATCCGGTCCCTGACCAAGTTCGTGTACTACGCGGGCATTCCTTCCTGACTCGATCGCAGCGGCAACAATCGTGTTATGGAAAAGTGGCTTATCGACGACTTGCGAACAAGAAAAAGTGAATAGCATACCTCCCTTTTTTACTCGGGAGATCGCCATCATATTTAATCGTTTGTAGGCCTGAATCGCATTATGACGTTTCTTCAACGTTTTTGCAAAAGCCGGTGGATCGACGATGACGATATCAAACAACTGATCTGTTTCTCCCAACCAGGTTAGGACATTTTCTTTGAGGCTTTCGTGCGTGCCCGTGAAAGAATTGATTGTAAGATTTTGCTCAAGCAGATCGAGTGCTACTTGCGAACTATCGATAGACACAACATGCGTGGCTCCTCCTTGCAAAGCATACAGTGAGAAACCGCCTGAATAACAAAATCCATTAAACACTTCTTTGCCGGAGGAATACTTTCTAATCAGTTCTCTGTTCTCTCGCTGATCGAGAAAAAATCCGGTCTTTTGTCCGGTCTCTACATTTACCTGAAAGGCTATACCTCCTTCATGCACCACCAAAACTTCCGGTGCCTGACCATGCAACCAACCATCAGTGACCTGATGCGCAAAATTTGATGGCAGTGCATCTTTGCTTTTAGAATAAACTGCCTGAATAGCCAGATGATCAATTTGAAGTAGCGCCTTGGTGATATCCGAAAGGGCTTTGTACATGCCGATCGAATGGGCCTGTACTACGGCTACCGGCCCATAGATGTCAATGATCAATCCGGGGAGTTGATCACCCTCTCCATGAACTAACCTGAAGGTATCTGTATAACCTTCCTTTCGCACATTCAATGCTTCCCTGCAAGCGGCAGCATTCGAAAGGCGCTTACCCCAGAAAAGCAGATCGGTGTCCACTGCTTCAAATGCGAGCAAGCGAACAGACAAGCTGCTATCCTGATAATGGCCTGTTCCAATTGTATTTCCTCTATGGTCCTGTACTAAAATCGTCTCGCCATCTTCCAGTGCCTCAGCACCGGATTGAATGGCTCTTGAAAATATCCATGGATGTCGGCGTAGGACGGATTGTTCGCGGCCTTTGTTGAGTTTGATTATTTGCATGAAAATTTCTTCAGGAAGGGGTTTCAAAAACATTTAAAATACTCGAAAGGCTCAAGGCACGACAAACATTTGTAAGATGCTTTGCAAGGTGTCGCACCATAGTTACTGATCAACTCAGTCTCTACAGATCCGCACTGCGGGCATCTTCTTGGCTTTCCTTCATATTCCTGATCGGCGGCACGACCATTGGGTGGAGCGATGCCATAGTCGAGGAGTTTTTGATTTCCGAGGTCACTGATCCAGTCGGTGGACCAGGGCGGTGAGATTTCCATTTCTATTTGGATATCATCCAGTCCTGCTTCAGCCAGATGCGTTTTCACAAGGATAGGAATCACATCAATGGCCGGGCAACCGGAGTAGGTAGGTGCCAGGTCGACGCGCCAATGACTGTTTTCAGGTCTGATGTCAATCACCATGCCTAAGTCAACGATGGAGATAATGGGAATTTCAGGATCAGCCACATCATGCAGTAATCCGGCGATTTTTTTTCGAATGATATGTACCTGGGTCTTTTCCAAATTAAATGCTCAATAAATATTAACTACCAATTCATTTCCGGATATGTACGCTGCATGTATTGCAATTCTGTGAGGATATAGCCCATTTGTTCTGTATGCTTTCCTTCCTTTCCACCGAACAGCATCACCTCATTAGCAGGAATTATTAATCCGGCCCTGGTCGCAATAGAAGAAACACGATTTTTCCATTCCGGTTCAAGCAATGCCACATCAAGCGCATATTCTTCTTCCTTTAATTCGTTTTCATAAGAAGCCATCTTGAATAGTTCGCCGGTATAGCGCCAGAGTTCGTCAAACGCTTCCTGCATAAACTGATGGCTTTTTTCTGTTCCATCGCCAAGTCGGATGACCCATTCACTACTATATCGATAGTGGTATTTTATTTCTTTTAAAGTTTTTATAGCAATGCCTTTTAGTTTTTCATCAGCATGTTCTGATAATGCTTGATATTGAATGAGATTGAAGGCATCATACAAAAACTGCCTAGCGATAGTGTGTCCAAAATTATGATTGGGTTGTTCTGTGAGCAGTAGGTTGAAGTATTGATTTTCATATCGCGTCATAGCGAGTTTGTCCTCATTGGTATCCTGCCCGGGTAGGGAGGCGATGTATTGAAACAACAATCTGGCTTGTCCGATGAGATCCAAAGAGGTATTTGTAAGGGCGATATCCTGTTCGAGCACGGGGCCGTGGCCACACCATTGGGCGAGTCGCTGGCCGAGAATGAGTGGATTGTCCGCAAGGTGAAGGAGGTATTTGACTTTTGCTTCCATGTGCTGATTTTTAGAATAACAGCCCAAAAATACCTCGTATAAAGGATAATGGCCTCCGAATTGGCAAATAATCGAACTCGAAATTATTTTCTCAGTGAGATTGGTCTGCTCTGGCGATACAAACTAAAGTGGAATCAACTACTTTTTATGTTCATCGAATCCTTTTTGTCTTTGAAAAATTATTGTATATCATTAATTATCTGTATATTACAAATTACATTAAAGTATTATGTATCCAGCTTAAAATCTTTATGAACAGCCAAATCATGCGATTTAGTTATAAGGAGTTAAACATCGTTTTTCAATTGCTTATCCTCAGATTATTGCCTCGCCGGCTTTTTCATTTACTTTGAGGCGGCAACCAAACAAATAAAAAAGCAACTTTAACAAATAGCTTTGCGTTTTAAAGTATCTAGTCCTTAAATCAATGAAGTTTAGTCTCTTATTCTCTTTTCTTTTCCTGGTGATGACCATCACTGTCAGTGCGCAGAATCCGAAACTGGCCGATCAGTACTATCTGGAAGCCGAATACCAAAAAGCCGCTGATCTGTACTTCAAGCTCCATGAATTAAGCAAGAAAAATAAAAACTACATCTATTTCAATAAATACATTGAATGTTTGCTTGCGCTAAAGGAATTTGATCTGGCAGAAAAAGAGATCCAGCAGCAGATGACCGAGGAGCCAAATGATTTCAGTATGCTGGTCACGCTGGGCAATGTGCAGGAGCGAATGGGACACTATGATGAAGCACAAAAATCATATCGCATGGCCATCGAAAAACTACCTGCGCGCATCGATGCCATCACCCGACTCGGCAATGCATTTCTAGGTCAGGCGAAATATGATGAAGCCATCGAAACCTATGAAAAAGGAGAACAACTCCTTGACAAGCCAGGTACCTTTTCTTATCAACTCGCGAATCTGTATCAACGGAATGGCGACATTCCAAAAATGATTCAGCAGTATCTCTATTCCCTCCATGCGAATCCAGCTCGAATAGAGAATATAAAAGCCATGTTGCAGCGCTCCCTCTCCGATGAAGATTATACGGAGTTGTTGTCACAGACGTACATCTTCATTCAAGACTATCCGGAGACGGATTATTTTCCGGAGATGCTGGCATGGATTTTTATCCAGCAAAAAGATTACAGTAAAGCCATGCGTCAAGCAAAAGCACTGGACAAGCGATTGGAAGAAAACGGACTGCGCGTATACAGACTCGCACAGATTGCTGCCAATGACGAAGATTTTGATACAGCAATCGATGGATTCGAATACATTCTAGCCAATCAAAATCCGGGGTCACCATATTACCTTGAAGCCAAGCGTTCAAGCCTTGCCACAAAGCGCAAAAAGATCACGAATGATTATTCCTACACAACGGAACAACTCCGGGAATTGGAAGCCGAGTACATGACATTTATTCAGGAGAATGGTGTCAACCCAAGTACTGCCTTGATCGTTTCTGAACTCGCCAAACTAGAAGCAGTCTATATCAATGATCTGCCAAAAGCTATTGATCTCCTCGAACAAGTAATCGACCTCCAGGGCCTCAATAATTATATTCAAGCAAATGCTAAACTTGAATTGGGCGATTACTACCTCATGTCCGGAGAAGTATGGGAAGCAACCTTATTGTATTCACAAGTTGACAAAGCTTTTGTGGAAGACTTAATAGGACAAGATGCCCGATTTAGAAATGCCAAACTTTCTTATTTCAATGGTGATTTTGAATGGGCACAGGCGCAGTTTGATATTCTGAAAACTTCTACTTCCAAATTGATTGCTAATGATGCCCTTGACTTGAGCATATTCATCATGGACAATCTTGGACTAGATAGCAACACCCATGCGATGACCGCATTTGCAGAAGCTGAGTTACTCATCTTCCAAAACAAACTGGATGATGCCATTGAACAGCTCAATATCCTCGGCAATATTTATTCGGAGCATGGATTGAAAGATGATATCCTCTACCTCGAAGCGAGACTATACGAGAAGAAAAGAAAGTACGTGGAGGCAGAAGCATTGTACCAGGAAATCATTGATAATTTCCCTGAAGAAATTCGTGCCGACAATGCACTTTACAATCAGGCTAAGTTGTACGAAAATCAACTAAAAGATCCCGAGAAAGCACTTGCATGTTACGAACGATTATTCCTGGAATATACCGACAGTACTTTTGCCATTGAGGCGAGAAAGCGCTTTAGAGAGTTACGCGGGGATTTTGATGAGGAGGATGAGTTGATGCAATAGGGAGAAGGTCAGAAAAGTGGAACAGACCTCCTTCGTGCTCCGTCGCTGATTCCGATCGATCGGAAATGGCGCAAGAGACTAAAGCTACGGCGGTTAAAAGTAGAAAAGAGAAAAAGGCGGCAGAGCAAACAATATGTATCTCCCCTGCTTCGCAGGATACAAGATCATACGAATTGTACTGACCCATATTGCGCGGTAGGTGTTAGTCCCGATTCCCGATGGATCGGGATGGGACGGGATGTAACAAATGGGCCCGGAAAACTCTTCAAGCGGTGTAACTGCCACACCTGTGTCGGTTTCAGGAAAATCTAAAACTGCGACTCTGCGTGCAATTAAATTGAGTGGAGGGTGAGTGGTGTTCCGCTGTGGCGGAAGGTGAGCAGTTGAGTAGTGAGCCTCCAAAATCCAAAATCTCAGGTCCCCTGTACTACCTCCTTCGTCGGAGTATAGGGTTTGTACTGCGCTCCTATCGCGTCTCAGGTCTAAAAGTCTCAGGTCTAATTTATCAATCCTCCACCTGATCCTTCTCAATCAACCTAAATCCATTCCCATGGATATTGGCGATCTCAAGATTGGCATCTTTGCTGAGGTACTTTCGTAGTTTGGTGACAAACACATCCATGGAGCGGGCCGTGAAATAATTATCCTCACCCCAAATTTTTGCGAGGGCTTCTGCGCGCGTGAGCACATCATTCTTATGTTGACAGAACATCTTTAAAAGGTGTGCTTCTTTGGGCGAAAGTTTTTCCTTTTCTTTTCCTTCATCGCCCTGATAGGTCAGGACGCGCAGTGGATAGTTGAAATGATATTTTCCTAAAAGATATTCTTTGACTTCATCTTCTTTGTCGGCTCCTTTATTAACTCTTCTTAGAATCGCTTGAATGCGAAGCAACAACTCTTCGGAATTAAATGGTTTGGAGAGGTAATCATCGGCACCGATTTTAAAACCTTCGAGAATATCTTCTTTGAGATTTTTGGCGGTCAGGAAAATGATAGGCATCTCCTTATCTTTCTCGCGGACTTCGCGCGCCAATGTAAAACCATCCTTGCGCGGCATCATGACATCAAATATGCAGAGATCAAAAGAACCGGTTCGGTAGCTTTCGAAACCCATAATGCCATCAGAGGCCAGCGTCACATCATAATCATGCATCTCCAGATAGGACTTCAATACATCCCCAAAATTCTGGTCATCTTCTACTAAAAGGATCTTATTACCTGACATACGTTATTCAATTTTCTGATTCAGTACAAAAGACTGTTGTGCAATGTCACTTTGTATATTTATAATACTCCGGAAGATAAAGACAAAATTCGCTTCCTTTTCCGGGTTCGCTCTTTACATTGATACTGCCCCTGTGGGCGAGTGCTATCGCTTTTACATAACTCAGCCCCAAACCAAAACCCTTCACATCATGTACATTGCCAGTATGCACTCTATAGAATTTATCAAAGATATGCTTTTGATCTTCTTTTGTCATGCCTATCCCGTTGTCTGAGACGGTAATTTCTACGCCACCCGCCACATTTTTTGTGCTAATGACGATTTTGGGTGCCCCTTCTGAGTATTTATTGGCATTGTCCAACATATTATAAATCACATTGGAAAGATGGGTATGATCGCCTTCAATCATTGGTTGTTCGGCTTCCAGCTGGATATCAATGGTTCCATCCCGCCGCTGTACCTGAAGACTCAAATGATCCACGGCCTGCCGTATGATCATATGCGTATTGACCTGGGATACCTTGAGTTTGAAGTCTTTCTCATCCATCTGTGCCATTTGCAAAACCTTCTCCACCTGTCGCAACATCCGTTTGTTTTCCTGCTGGATGATACCAATAAACCGATGGATCTTCGATTCATCTGAGATCACTTTTGGGCTAGCGATAGAATCTGCAGCCAAGGAGATCGTAGCGATCGGCGTCTTAAACTCATGTGTCATGTTGTTGATAAAGTCGGTCTTCATCGATGACACTTTCTTTTGACGCAAGATCACATAGATGGTATAGCTAAAGCAAAAAAGAATCAGGAAGGTAAAAAGCACCGCGGCTAACATTGTTGGCAATAAGGAATACCACAACCATCCTGTTTTATTGGGGAAATGAAGTTTAAGCCATCCCGGTGAGTTTTTAAGATCACTGCGAAAAAGAGCAATGTGATATTTCGAATTAAACAGACTTTTCGACTGCGGGTTGACAGCATGCGTGGCCTCAGAATTATCCATGTTGCCAACGACATAATTCCCATTGATAATAATAAAACTAGAATCACTGGCTTGTATAACCCCATATTGAAATGGAAGATTTATACCACGGTTTTCCAACTCCTCGCGGATCAGATAATCCAGTTTCTTTGGTTTAATTCTTTCAGAAATATCCGGTGGATTGTATCGGCGTTGTTCGTCCCACATCTCCCAGTAAGTGCTTTGTCGGCGCCAACTATCCATGCTGTCCAGCAGCGAGACGAGCAGCTCCGAGGAATACATCGTATCATTAATCTTCTCCAGATTTATTCTCATTTCAGCACTCACCATGCCGGATTCTTCGATGAACTCAGCCATTTCCTGCTGAATCATCTGAGAAGGCGCATCATGCATACTATTAAGTAGTTCGAGCGGCGCTATGGCTTCACTGGCGGTCAGGCGCTCCTCTACTTTATTGAGTGCTTCAAAAACGCTGGTTTCGAATCTGGATTCCTGTTGCTCCATGGACCAATTGAACCAGTACACTTGAATCAAACTCGATCCAAGCAGTCCTATCGTCATCAGGATGATGATTAACCAAATTGCTTTTTTACTCATACAGGAAGTTGCAAATCTACAACCATTGGAGGTTCCATTTTCATTTTAACGGGTTCTTAACCTCCAATAATGTATTTCCGGAAGGAAATATCTCCTTTCATAACGAAGTCTAAATGAAAATTGTTCGATCGCCTATGCAGTAATATAGTCTACCAAAATCAAGTTGTCTTAAAATGATAGGCTTGTTTGGAGCATTCCAAGAAATCAAACTGTGAATTAAAGGCGCAATACTTTAATATTTCTAAACCAGACTTTATCACCGTGATCTTGCAAAGCGATTTTACCGGATTTGGCGCGACCAAAATCCTCCTGGTCTTTAAATTTTGATTTCTTGATCATTTCAAACCATGCATCGGTATACATTTCGTACTCGACGACTTTGACGCCATTCAACCAGTGCTCTACCTTCCCATTGTTTTTGATCAATCGAACTTGATTCCATTCACCGGCGGCTTTGACGGTTACCGTACTGCATTCGATCATATCATATAAATCTCCTGCGCGATGTGTGCTAAACTTTGCATCTGCATGACAGGCATTATCCAGGATTTGCATTTCAGGGCCGGTGAGCCAAGGGAAGATATATTTTTCATCTTCCACGACATTGAAGATGATACCACTATTGCCGCAAGGTGATATCTTCCATTCTAAATTCAATTCAAAATTTTCATACACTTCTTCTGCGAGGATATCACCGCCATCGGGGGCCTCCCAATTCCCATCCGAATTCTTTTGGGAATCCAGCATCAATGTACCATCGACTACAATCCAACTTTTTCCGATAGTTTTTTTGTTGAAGTTATGCCACCCTTTTGTTGTCTTTCCATCAAACAATAATTGCCATCCGGCTTTTGCTTCCGCACGGGTTAAGGTGTTTTGTTTTTTTTGAGGGGTTGCAGGCTCTTCCGATACGGACCCAAAAAGCAGAATGGCCAGTAAAGTATTCGTTAAAAGTATCTGTTGCAGCATTTTGTAGGCGTTCAATGTTTATTTGTGTCAATATTAATGAATTTATAAGTATGTGGGGTTTGGGGATCGGCGTCAATTGGACCTGAGACCTGGGACTGTTAGACCTGAGACCTGGGACTGTTAGACCTGAGACCTGGGACTGTTAGACCTGAGACTGTTAGACCTGGGACTGCTAGACCTGAGACCCGGGACTGTTAGACCTGAGACTTGATTGGAGCGCAGTACAGGGGACCTGGGACTTGATTTTTATTGTTGATTACACCTGCACAATATCAAATGCTTGATGTCTCAATGTTCCAGATCTAACAGTCTCCCGGCCTAACCCTAAATAAATCCTCTCTGGCAAGTAACAAAATCGAAGTCTTAAGACACAAGAGTTTGTAAATGGTATTTAATAACGCTTAAAAATATACTAGATGGAAAAGCACAATTTTAAAGAATTGCAGATTTGGCAAATGGCCATGGAAATCGTGGATGATGTCTATACTATTACTAAAGACTTTCCAAAACAAGAGATGTTTGGATTGTCATCGCAAAAGCGGAGGTCTGCCGTTTCAATTCCATCAAATATTGCAGAGGGTTGTGGTAGAGGATCAAATCGGCAACTGGTTCAATTTCTGAATATAGCACAGGGATCTGCGTATGAACTCGAGACTCAGGTATATATCGCTATAAAGCAAGAATACGGTGATCGGGCGACACTTGAACATATCGCTTTAAAAATCAATGCGCTACAGAAAATGATCTATGTGTTCAAAAATAAATTTGTGTGAGTCCACAAAAGTTAGTTTAGACCTGAGACCTCATCTCTTGAGCAGGAATAATAGTCCCTGGTCCTAAATCTAAAAATCTAAGGTCTACAGATGAAGGACTGCGCCTTCACTGTGGGTCTAAGGTCTCAGGTCTAATAGTCTAAGGTCTTACTTCTAAACGTCCCAGGTCTCAACGTCTCTTGCTCATCGAAAAATTCGCCCAATGAACCGACCCCTTCCCCCATCGCCTACGAATATGATCAAGCTGCTGAAACAAAGAAATTTCTTCCTCCGTATTATCAAAAAGATCGAGCTGAATATTGCCATTGACGAGGCCGCTGAATTTGACACCGATCAGGCGAATCAACTGGCGTCGTTCGTAGACATCGGCGAAGAGCTCGAGGGCGTGGGCAATGAGTGTGCGCGTCTGTGCGGTATAGGCGATACGGCGTTGTTTGGTGTAGGTATTGAAATCGGCATAGCGTATTTTGACAGTGATACAACTGGTGAGGCGTGTATCCTGGCGAAGATCAAAAGCAAGCTCATCGACCATCCCGCCGATCATGCTGCGAATCATTTTCATGTCCAGCGTATCTTCACTAAACGTGCGCTCTTTGGACATTGATTTTTGTTCGCTGTAGGGGATAACCTGACGGTGATCAATGGCATTGGCGCTCTCCGATAGATAGCGGCCCATTTTTCCAAATTCGCGATCCAACAAGGCGTGGGGTATTTCACGAAGAACGCCGTTGGTGCGCACGCCCATAAAACTGAGTTTTTTATATGTCTCTTTGCCGATGCCGGGAATCTTGGCGGTAGAGAGTGGCGCCAGAAACTCCCGTTCGTGACCGGAAGGAATCTCGCGCATACCGTTGGGCTTGGCTTCTCCCGTTCCGACTTTCGAAACCAGTTTATTGACCGAAAGGGCACATGAGATGGGCAGGCCGGATTCTTTGATGATATGCTGGCGCAATTCGCCCGACCATTTATAGCAACCAAAATACTTGTCCATCCCGCTGATATCGAGATAAAACTCATCGATGGAGGCTTTTTCGAAAACCGGCGCCTGATCCTCGATGATCTGTGACACGATTTGGGAGTGCTTGGTATAGGCATCCATATCTCCACGGAGTACCTGCGCCTGTGGACAAAGTCGCAGCGCCATCTTCATCGGCATGGCCGAATGCACGCCATAGCGCCTCGCTTCATAACTACAGGAAGACACGACGCCACGTCCCCCGATACCACCGATGATGAGTGGTTTGCCTTTGAGACTGCTGTCGCGGAGACATTCGACAGAGACAAAGAAGGAATCTAAGTCCAGATGAAGCACTGCTTTTTCATACATAGACCAAATATACGTCCATAATTAGACTAATTATTAGTCATTTTTGGGTGTTTTTTATAAAAATAGTTCGCTGGCGCAAAAAAAGCATGGAAAAAGCAGTCTAGAGCACCCTATATTTGCAATCGTACCACGGGGAAGAAAGGATATGAAACAAACTGAGAAAAGTATTCCCTGTATCGAGGAAAACATTATCTTTGCCCTCCAATTTTTAAAGAAAAGAAAGTATGGCACATCATAAATCAGCCAAGAAAAGAATCAAACAAGACGCTATCAAGCGTTTGCGTAACCGTTACTACAAGAAGTCCACACGTACCTCTATTCAGAAATTACGTGAAATGACCGACAAAGTAGAGGCAGAAAAATTCCTGCCAAAAGTGGTGAGCATGATCGATAAATTAGCGAAGAGAAACCTCTTCCATGCCAATAAAGCAGCCAACCTGAAGTCAGGTTTGATGAAAAAGGTTGCACAACTTTAACACACCCATTAAGGCAGCTACTAGGATAGCCTAAATTAGCGAGCCAAGCCGGGAAACTGGTTTGGCTTCCTTTTTTTACAGCAATCCCTTTAACCACTGTTTACCCTTCCAGCCAGCAAATGCGCCGCCAACCGCTCCGGCTGCATTGGCCACCATATCAGCTAACTCAAAACTCCTGGCCGTCGCAAGGTAGTACTGCCCAAATTCCAGAACCACGCCAGTCAATCCACACACAAGCAGGGAATACAAAAATCCACGAGAAGAAGTCATGCCAGTTATACCTGAAAAAGCATAAAACACCAGGAACGCCCAAACGGTATACATCCCAAAGTGCCCGATCTTATCAAAATGAGGGATCCCAAACATCATCCTATCCGCCTGTCCTCCCGGCATCAACGATAATACCAGAATGATGGCACCCCAAAGAATCGCGGGCAGCCAGCGGATAGTATGATTTGAGAAGTGATTTGACACAAGGCAGAATTAAGTGAAAAACTAAGATTGAAGGATCAATGGATCTTGAGTTTAGACTCGCCTTTGCCTATTCCGATCCATCGGAAATGGCGAGCGAAGGAGTTTAGACCAGTGTCTTCGACACTTCGGTGTAGAGGGTTTTCCCGCTTAGCGGGATGGGCTTCACTTGATAATTAAAAAACAAAACCCTATCATCTAAAGATGATAGTACTCAACCTCGATACCGCAAGGAATCGTAACTAAACCTCTTCGCTCGCTATTTCAGATGGATAGGAATTAGCGAAGGCGAGTCTCAACTCATTGACAACAGATCATTTCCGCCTTTCCGCCTAAGCGCCTACAAGCTCCCGGTACGCACCAACACCCATCAACATATCAATCTGGCTATCGTCGGTCAATGCAACACGGACGATCCAACCGGCACTATAAGGATCTGAATTGATCAGGCCGGGATTATCACCACCATCTTCTGAGATTTCTGTATTGAACTCAAGTACCTCGCCACTCAGAGGCATAAAAAGGTCTGAAGTAGTCTTAACGGCTTCTACCGTACCAAAAACAGCATCCTTGTCTACTGTATCACCGACGGTATCTACTTCGATATAAACCAGTTCGCCCAACTCGCCCTGCGCAAAATCAGTAATTCCGATTTCAACGATCTGGCGACCGTCATCAGTTTTTTTGTCTGTAAATCGAACCCATTCGTGTTCAGAAGTGTATTTGAGATCGTCTGGAAAGTTCATATCGCTTTTCATTATTGTTTAATCATTGTGAATGACCAAAATTAGAAGAATTTATTAATCTAACGTAGTATTTTTAAAACGAAGTCCATTCATAAGGATAACAAACAGGAAGCTTTGTCGAAACAAAGACATCCCTTGGCTAATGTATCTGAGAGATAGAATTCTTTTTCTACTTTGTGACCCTCCAACAACTAATACATAGAATACATGAGGAAATTACTCCTGCTGACCGGTTTTGTCCTTTCCACAGTTTTAGTGGCGTTTGGGCAACCCATTGAAGAAAACCTACCCCAAATCACCGGTTGTATCGCATTGCAAAATGCCACAATCGTTGCGGCCCCGGGTCAAAAACCAACCAAAGGAACCGTCATCATTAGAGATGGCCTGATCATAGAAATAGGTGCAGGCGCTAAAATTCCAACAGATGCATACCGCATCAAGGCAGATAGCTTGTTTGTGTACCCGGCATTCATTGATGCCTTTTCCTACACAGGCGTGAAAAATCCCGAAGCAGACAACCAACAAGATCGCTCAAGACCCTCTTTTGACGAAGAGGGAAATCCATCACTGGAAGATGCAGGGATCACACCCTTTACTACCGTCAGATCATCCTTTGACCCAAAAGATAAATCCATTGCCGAATGGCGCGAACAAGGATTTGCTATTGCACACGTCGTCCCCTACGGAAGAATGATTCCGGGGATGGGTTCAGTCATCGTATTGTCCGGCGAAGAAACCGATCGGATGCTCTGGAAGGAAAATGTCTCCATGTTTGGCCAGTGGACAGGCGCACGAGGCGCATATCCCCAAACACTCATCGGCATCATTGCTAAGTGGCGCGAACTGTATCAAAACGCATCGCAATTAGCCGCACATCAAACATTGTATAAAAATGAAGCATTGGTATCACGACCAAATTATAACCGAGCTCATGAAGCATTGATCCCTGTAGTCAAAAGAGAAATGCCGGTCTACTTCAAAGCAGAAGGAGTGAAGAATATTAGCCGCGCGATCGAACTGCAGAAAGATCTCGGGATGAAGATGGTCATCTCCAGCGCAGAAGAAGCCTGGTATTTTAAAGACAAATTTGCTGCAGGCGATTTATCCCTTGTGCTTTCTATCAAACTACCGGAAGACAAAACAGAAAAGAGCAAATCAGACAAAGACCCAAAAGCCGCTGATACTGATTCTACAGAAACAGCCGATTCTACAAAAATCGTCATCATTGATCTTGAAAAAGAAGCCTTTGAAAAAAGAAGAGCGAAAAGTATGCTCGAACACCGTCAGCAAGCAGGTACTTTAGCAAAGGATGGCGTTAAGTTTTCCTTTAGCACGATGGATCTGAAGAAAGCTGATTTTATGAAAAACATAAAATTGATGTTGGCTAATGGGTTAGATACCACTGCGGCATTCGCAGCACTCACTACACAACCTGCGAAACTTCTTGGCATTGATAAATATTGCGGCACGGTTGAAAAAGGGAAAATGGCCAACCTGATCGTTACCACACAGCCTATGTTTGACGAAGAAGCCACCATTCAGTACATGATCGTTGAGGGCGCCCTTTACAAATACGAAATCAAAGAGAAGAAAAAATCAAGTGGAAAAGAAAACCTGACGTCTCTTAGCTTAGTAGAAGGGACCTGGACTTATGCCATTGACTCTCCTGATCAAAAGAGAGAAGGAACATTCAACTTTAAAGGGAGCGATAACAATATAGAAGGAACCATTACAGGTGAGGATATGACTGGTGGCAATGAAGAACTAGAAGATATCGTCATTGATGGAAAAACAATTTCTTTCACCTTTGATATTGAACTTGGCGGCCAGATGATAACCCTTGAGTTCGATCTTAAAGTTGACGGTGACACCATGGATGGCAGTGTAGCTGTGGGTGAATTCGGATCATTTAAAGTGACCGGACAACGAACTGACAAACCAGAATAATTCAGCATTATCAATTTATATTATGAATAAAATATTTATCCTACTTGCTTTCCTTTTCCTGAGTGCAGGAATCTATGCCCAGGTACCGAAAGGAGACTTACTCATCCGCAACGGGACAGTACTCACGATCACGAATGGTGTCCTTGAAGAAACAGATATTCTAGTGACGGATGGAAAAATAAAACGCATCGGTAAAAATATTAAGGCACCTTCCGATGTCAGAGAGATCGATGCGACGGGTCAATACGTGATGCCCGGGATCGTTGATGCACATTCGCATATCGCCATTGATGCTGTCAATGAAGCCACGAATCCTGTCACCTCAGAAGTTAAGGTGGGTGATTCTGTAGACCCGTTCGATCTGTCTATTTATCGCGCATTAGCTGGTGGTGTGACGACGATTCATGCGATGCATGGATCTGCCAATGCCATCGGTGGTCAGTGCCAAACCTTAAAACTTCGATATGGTGTGATGGACCCATCCTCTTTTATTTTTGAAGGCGCTTCACGGACGATAAAATTTGCTTTAGGTGAAAACCCTATGCGCGTCCATGGAGAAGGCAGAGGTGTTCAACCTCGCACTCGAATGGGTGTTGAGCGAGTCATCAGAGATGCGTTTCAAAAAGGCGTAGATTATAAAAAAGCGTGGGCAACTTATGAGGAGAAAAAGAAGAAAAATCCTAGCGCTACGCCACCCTTATACAATGAGCGTTACCAGACGATGGCGGATATCATTGATGGCAAAATCATCATTCAATGTCATTCCTACCGAGCGGATGAAATCTTGATGCTCATGCGTGTGCTCGGTGATTTTGGTGTCAACCGAATTACCTTCCAGCATGTCAATGAAGGATTTAAAGTGGCTCCCGAACTCGCGCAATTTGGTGCAATGGCTTCTGTTTTTGCTGATTGGTGGGCTTATAAGTTTGAAGTATATTATTCTACGGCTTACAATGCCACTATACTCACGCGCAATGGTGTCGTCACTTCGATCAATAGCGATAGTGGGGAATTGATTCGACATTTGTTTCATGAAGCCTCCAAGACACAACGATATGGTGATCTATCGGATGATGAAGCACTTTCATTGATTACTATTAATCCTGCAAAACAATTAGGCATAGATGATAAGGTCGGTTCGATTGAAGTGGGTAAAGACGCAGATCTGGCGATCTTCAAAAATCATCCGCTTTCGATTTATGCCGTTCCGCAAGTGACCGTGGTGGATGGAATCGTTCGCTTTGATCTGGCCACTGATCCTGCAGATATGCGTATCTATATCGATGCAGAAGAAGCTTCCCCTTCTTTTTATGGCCAGGAAGCTGTTGAAGGATGTTTGATTGATACGGACCTTATGTTTTCACACCAACATTGATGACCTCTGATATGAAAAAATATATTCTTATTTTCTTTTGCAGTTTATTGATTCCATTCATTACCGGAATAAATGCGCAACAAGTAGAAAAATCAACTTTTGGAACCGTTGCCCTAACCAATGCTACGGTTGAAACGGTGACGAATGGTACGCTTCAAAATGCAACTGTCATCATCCGTGATGGCTATATCCAGGATGTCGGAACCAATGTCACCATTCCAACCGATGCAAAGGTCATCGACTGCAAAGGCTTGACCATTTATCCGGGCATGGTGGATAGCGGCACCAAGGTGGGTATTCAGGAAATCGGTTCAATGTCGCTCACACAGGATCACGATGAAATCGGAGAGATTACACCTGATATGGATGCCCTGACTGCTGTCAATCCTAACAGTGTTTTGATCCCTGTCACGCGCATCAGTGGAGTGACCACTGTGATCACGTATCCATCCGGGGGATTGTTTCCAGGCACCGGTGCATTGATCAATTTACAAGGCTATACACCCGAACAAATGTATGCCGGCTTCAAACCAATGATCATCAATTTTCCTTCTTCCGGAAAAAGAGGTCGATGGGACAGGCGCTCCGATGAAGAAATCAAAAAGGATGGCGAGAAGGCTGTTAAAAAATTAAATGATGTTTGGGAAAGAGTGGGGACATATGCATCAATAGATTCTTCCACGATGGGAAAAGCAGATTACAATCCTGAAATGGCTGCGCTGGTACCTGTGTATCGAGGAGAAATGACCGCTTTTATTGAAGCCAATAAATCTTCAGATATTCTTGCTGCTTTGAAGTGGATCAAAGAAAATAAAATAAAGGCGGTGTTGACCGGTGTTGCTGAAGGATGGAGAGTGGCTGATTCAATAGCCCTGGCCAGTATTCCGGTGATCACCGGGCCTGTATTAGGTATGCCAAGCAGAGATACGGATCCATATGATCAGGCTTATAAAAATGCAGGCCTAATGCAAAAAGCCGGTGTTAAAGTGGCGCTGCGAACAGATGATGCAGAAAACTCGCGCAATCTTCCATTCAATGCAGGTTTTGCTGCAGCTTATGGCATGGGCAAAGAAGAAGCACTGAAAGCGGTAACGATTGTTCCTGCAGAAATATTTGGTATTGCAGATGAAGTGGGCTCCATAGAGCGCGGAAAAAAAGCAAATCTATTTGTTTCTACTGGTGATCCATTCGAACCATCCACGGCTATCAAACATTTATTTATCAACGGATGGAATGTACCGATTGAATCAAGACAGACGTTGTTGTATGATGAGTTTCTAAATCGTGATCCGGGAGTGACGCCGAAGGCAGTGCCGGGGAAAAGTTGAGCTGTGAGAGGTGAGCTGTGAGAGGTGAGCTGTGAGGGGTGAGCTATCAAGATTACGTTTGTTTATTGAAACCTTTTTTGTAAGAGGACATTACCTTCAGGATTTCAGTTGCTTCTTTTTCTATTTCCAGCGTTTGTTCCTGTGTAAGTAAATCCGATTCTAGCAGCATTTCCAACCAGAATAGTGTTTCATCTGCTTCTTCAACAACAATACAGAGTTTTGCAAATCGCTCCTTTTCTGATCTTCCGCGACAGACTGCTCTGAAATTGGCAGCAACAGAAGTGCTAGAACGAATGACCTGTTTACGCAAAATACTAGTTGCATCTGAATACTTTAGTGGTGATAAGACACTAATAATATCCAATGCAAGTCTCTTTGTTCTTTGACGGAACTTTGTATTGAAAGTTTCCTTTTCCATGTTTTCAACTTTTGGTGAATTTGAAAATTAAGGCAAAAACCATTTAAATGCAAGACCTAAATCTCACTGCCGCTTATTTCTGGCCCGGCTGACCTTCAGCCAAAGCGGAACACTTCCGCTACAGCGGAACCCCTCACCCCTCACTACTCACCTTCCGCTACAGCGGAACACCCCTCACCCCTCACCGCTTTCCCCCTCTAAACCTAAAATCCCCGATAGTGTTTATACCTTAGCAACAGAAAAATTACTAGACTAGAAAAAATGATCCTCAACGAGATAGCTGCATCTCCTGCTACCATGTTTCAAACAAACAACAACCGTCCTTTTCTAATTGCTGGTCCGTGTAGTGCGGAATCAGAAGAACAGGTGATGGAAACGGCAATTGCATTAGCCAAAACAGATATTGATTTATTTAGAGCAGGAATCTGGAAACCAAGAACAAGGCCCGGTGCATTTGAT
The DNA here is from genome assembly GCA_037969625.1 of Saprospiraceae bacterium. GTDB lineage: Bacteria > Bacteroidota > Bacteroidia > Chitinophagales > Saprospiraceae > Opimibacter. Next base: position 4,710 of record JBBKXT010000213.1, on the reverse strand, counting down.
GGCATTGGTGTCAAAGCCCTGAAATGGCTCCAACGCGTTAAAAAAGAAACTGGCCTTAAGACAACAACTGAAGTGGCCAATGCCTTACAAGTTGAGCAAGCACTCGAACATGGCATTGATGTTCTTTGGATAGGCGCAAGGTCCACTGCTAATCCGTTTTCCGTTCAGGAAATAGCCAATGTTCTTGAAGGGGTTGATATCCCGGTGATGGTAAAGAATCCAACGAATCCTGATCTTGAATTATGGATCGGTGCAATTGAACGTGTACAAGCCTCAGGGATAAAGCAAATTGCTGCTGTTCATCGAGGATTTTCTACTTATGGAAAATCAATTTTCAGAAACGAGCCATATTGGGAAATTCCTATTGAACTACGTCGTCGAATGCCCGATATCCCATTGTTTTGCGACAATAGTCACATCTGTGGCAACAGAGTTGATTTGAAAAGTGTGGCGCAGTATGCTTTAGACCTTAACTACGATGGTTTGATGATGGAGTCGCACTGTAATCCAGATCATGCTAAGAGTGATCCACAGCAACAAATTACACCAGCTGCTTATGCTGAATTAATCCAATCCCTGATCGTCAAAGGAGAAACTACCGATGATGTTGACTTCTTAAAACATCTCGATGCTGTTCGGTCTCAGATCGACAAACTTGATCTGGAAGTCCTGGATCTACTTGCTCGAAGAATGAAACTCAGTGAAGAAATTGGTTTGCATAAAAAACATACTAAGGTTTCCGTACTTCAGGTCGCTCGTTGGAATGAGATTCTCGAAAAGGCAAAGAACATGGGAAGAGAACGTGGCCTCAGCGAAGGATTTATCAGTCACTATTTATCTGCGGTGCATCAGGAGAGTATTGCAAAGCAAGCGGGATTGAAGGATGCGGAGGAGTGAGCGGTGTTCCGCTGTGGCGGAAGTTGAGGGGTGAGGGGTGAGAGGTGTTCCGCTGTGGCGGAAGGTGAGCGAAAAATAAGAAATGGTAATAATTTGAAAGATCAAGTCTTTTGGTTTAAAAAAAAATCCCGGCGTTCAATCTATGACCGCCGGGATTTTAATTTTAGATTCCTAATTCTTCACAAACTTATTGACAGACAACCACCGTCCTTCAGAGAATACTTGTAAAAAGTACATCCCGTTAGGCAAATAATATGCATCAAAAGTTTGCCGTGAATCTCCTGCAATCATTTTCTTTTCAAGAATAGTTTGACCTGTAAGTCCTATGATCCTTATCAGCATGTCTTGACGGGCTTCTTCTGACAATTGAACAGTAAATTCACCGGCCGTTGGATTAGGATATACATGCACTGTTTGCAGATGATCAAGTGGATCATTTGTAGAAACAAGCATTCCATTAAAACACAACTTATCAAGTTGCGCATATGAATATGTTGCTTCTCCGCCTTGTTCACTACCCAGTACATTAGTTACATATACTATTGGCCTGACCACTATCCCGCCGCAATCATCAACGACCTCCCATCCACTCAAATCAAAAGGAATTTGAATTTCATACCATTCTGCAGAATCGGATTCCGGCAAAGGAATGCTGGCCAATTCATAACAATTCAGGCTATCACATTCATCCAAACTAAAAGTCGGGGGAAAAGCCCAACCCCTTGCAAGAAGGACTTTCAAGGTGCCACCAAACCTTCTTTCTGAAGAATTTGATTTGGATGACTTTACAGTTGTGCTACATCGTCCTATGCCTTTTATTAAACATATGGCATCTGATCGGGTAAGGGCTGAAACAGTATCTCGATTACCTGCAAGTTGTATTGACCAGGCATCCGTACTTCCTTCTTCACCTTCTATCACTACTGGCTCTCCTGTGATGGTATTCCAACCATCTGAAGATCCACCACTATTGAAACCACCTGACATTGCTCCTTCACTAAAGTCAGGATTGCCAATCACCGTATTATCACAATCTGTCCAAGGGCTGCATGTGACGGTAACGGATTGAGAATATAAAAGGTCGACGCAAGGCTCACCAACTGTATTGAATAGAAAAGACTGGTGCCAAACCGTATACGTTCCTGTGCCCGGGAAGTTGTAACAAAATTGCTGATTCCCTGTCGTCGTAGCTTCAGGAAAGCCATCCAATGCATCAACATACCAGTCTATCGACACACAGTCGCTCGATGCAGGAGGTGTAATACAAACGCTACAGTTATTAGTAGAAAGCGTCACCGGAAACTCCTTTTGAACTGTATTTTCAAAGGCGAGTATGGTACTTGAATTGCAAGGGCAAGGGTCATCACAAGGAGGGTCGAGATTAAAGGTTATTGTACATTCGCAAAACTCATTTCCGCACAAACCAGCCAAGGTTAAAGTGTACATCCCCGGTTGTGTAAAATAAGTTGGCGGGAGATCTATACTGAAATACGGTCTGGTCGAAGTCTCCCCTATTTGAGTTACTTCAGGCCCGGTAAGCCTCCAGGATATTGTTGAGGTATCATTGCAACTTGTGCCCATGCATTCAAATAATCCCGAAAATGAAAATCCGCTTCCGGATAAAGGGCATTCCAGAGAAAACGCAGAACCACCACAAGTTACCGGCATACTCACAGCACCGAGTGAACTTCGGATATACATAGAAGAAAATGCATCACATAGACAATCATCTGGCGCTATTTGCACCGTTTCGGAAAACAGTTTTTCAAAACAAACTTGATTGGAAGTATCTTCTGTGTCAAACTCCTGAATCAGGTATTCTATTTCATAAATATTGGTATCGAGGTACGCATGGGTTAGTATGGTATGCGCATCTATTGGCCCCATCACTATTTCAGATCCGTCGCCCCAGTCTACATAGGCGATGCGATTACATTCAAGTAATGAGCCGATGCTTAGGGTAACTTCTTCTTCATTTTGATCAACATATATATTGACGACATGGCTTGCATTCTCATCGAAGTCTTTTTGATCGCCACAACAACTATAAAGTATTTCCTGTACACATACATTATCTATCCAACCTTTATTGTGATAGCCACTGCCGCTGCCTAGGCCACGTATAAATAAGACATCTGCATTTTGTGTGGCAGTCCATAAAGGCATGGTGTAAGTAGCCCAACTGCTGTTGATTGCCTGCGCGCTGATGCCTATGTTTTCACAATTTGAACAGTTATATGGATTGTAAGCACCAGGCACTGGTGAATTGGTTGTTTGAAAACCATATCTGAGATTGCTCTTGGAGCAGTAAGAAATTTTATATGTTCGTCCGGCGACAAATTGGACTCCTTGTTGATAGATAGATTCTCCGCCGCTGCGGTAAGCCCAAAAGTATATGGAAAATGGATCGCAACAATAAGCAGATCCATCCACCCATGGCGTTTCGGTCCCTCTCATCCAGTTATTAGTATGGCCGGGGTATGCGTTAGAACCCAGATTTCCCGTAATGGATCCTTGATTAAAACCTGAATTTTGGAGCATATTATTTTGGCAATCACATATACATTCCACAATGACTTTAAATGAGCATGTTGATGTATTGCCGCACTGATCCGTAGCGGTATAGGTCACTATTGACGTGCCTACATTGAAAAGTAATCCACTCGCATCACCAGTTCCCGAATAGGTAGAGGCTCCTGTAATATCATAAGTAAGTATAGGTGTACCACAATTATCGGCACTAGCAATGGCATGTATCCCCGGCACAAGCATCATGCAATCAGCTCCGGAAGTGGTGAGATACAAATCAGGAGGACAAATTAAAACGGGTGGGATATCTTCAATTGTTTGAACCTCTGTTTGGCAGGTGCTCGTATTTCCGCACCAATCTGTAACTGTTAAAGTGACAGGAAAAATCCCACAACCGGATACCATAGTTGGGCTCACTGCCATCGATTGAATCTGACAATCATCGAAAGAACCTTGATTTATCATAGCCACCGTAATACTGGCTTCACAATTTGTATCGAGCGTGATACCAATTGGCAGAATGCAGAGCGCGGTTGGCGGAACCGTGTCTGAGACCGTGATCGTTTGAGTAAATTCCGAAGTACACCCATTTGCATCTGTGATGGTCAAACAAAATGTGTGTGGACCACAAGGCAAAATCACATCAAGATTTTGCGTTGTAGATCCGTTACACCATGAATATAGCAACGGTTGTGCCCCAGTGCCCGAACTAATGACCTCGTAATGTCCGCAACTATCAATTTGATCAATCAAAAAGGAAGCCTGGCATGGAAGCATACATGATTCGAGTTCAATCTCATAAATACAACCTTCACCAGGTGGGCAGTCATTATCCCACAAAAAGGTAACTAAGGGAGTAATGTCATTCGACGTGGTAAATTCAACGGGTGTACTCTCGCCAATTGGAATAAATCCACTGTCATGCGTCAATAGTATTTCCATTGGAGATAATAATTCGGCTGTCCATCCATTGGCCACATCAGCTACTACATTATCAAATTCTCCAACATCTATGAGCATGTTCAGAAAAGGAAAACACTCAGCTTCACTATTGGTATGCAACCTGTATTTGCAAGGTTCATAATGATTAAAACTGAAGGAAATTGAGGTACATGTAGGTTGTGTACAAGCTTCTGTTTGAAACTCAAATACACAACCCTCCCCCGGTGGGCAATCATAATCCCATAAAAAGGTGATCAAGGGAGCAATTTCAAAAGGCAGATCAAATTCGACAGGCGTACTTTCGCCCAGAGGAATAAATCCACTTTCATGTGTCAGCAGTAT
>JBBKXT010000212.1:0-15957 GCA_037969625.1 Saprospiraceae bacterium | reverse complement strand
ACACGCGAGGCGCGACTGAATATTTCTCACTCAGACAACCTTCTAATCTTCTAACCTTTTAACCTTCAACATTTAACCTTCAACAAACAGACTATAGACTAATAGACGTGAGACCTTAGACTAATCTTTCTCACTTCATAACCCCTATAAACCTCATCAACTTATAACCTTCTAAACACATTGATTATCTCTTTACAATTTCTTCATAGCTTTACGGATAATGTATGATCTGATAATAATTGGTGCCGGACCCATCGGCATGGCATGTGCCATCGAAGCAAAACGAGCCGGATTGAAGGCAATGATGATTGATAAAGGCATGTTGATCAATACGCTTTTTCACTTCCCGACCAACATGACTTTTTTCTCTACCTCTCTTTTATTGGAAATTGGGGATGTTCCATTTGTGAGTCATGATGAGAAACCAACACGACGCGAAGCATTGGAATATTATCGCCGTGTGTACAAGAGTTGGGACTTGGATGCGCATCTCTACGAAGAAGTTATTTCGGTTGCTAAACAAGTAAAGACGTTTAAAGTCATTACCGATAAATCTACTTATGAAAGTACGGCGGTCATTGTAGCCACAGGATTTTACGATCTGCCGGTTTTGATGAATGTACCGGGAGAAGAATTGCCAAAAGTGCGTCACTATTATGATGAGCCACATCCGTACATCGATCAAAAAGTAGTTGTTGTCGGTGCGGCTAATTCAGGTTGTGACGTGGCGCTCGAACTGTGGCATAAAGGCGCTGATGTTACAATGGTGATTCGCGATGCTGAAATTAATGATCGCGTGAAGTATTGGATAAAACCGAATATTGAGAATAGAATCAAAGAAGGCTCTATCAAGGCGTACTTTAGTAGTTCAGTAAAATCAATCAACGAGAAAACAATTGAGATTGAAACGCCTGATGGTCTGGTGACCTTGAACAATGATTACGTATTAGCCATGACAGGATATAAGCCGGATTTTAATTTTCTGGAGAAAATAGGAATTGAAGTAGCAGACGATGACGAAAAAGGACTAGTCTATAGTCCGGAGACACATGAAACTTCAGTACCCGGATTGTATGTTGCTGGCGTCGTTTGCGGAGGATTAAAGACCAATAAGTTTTTTATTGAAAATGCGCGAGATCATGCGGATAAAATCATTCAACATTTTCAAGCTACGCACTAAGCTGATAAGTTAAATCAGAATAGTAGTGAGTCGCCGCCGCCAAGGCCTCGGCGAGTGAAATTATTATAATACCATCAAATGAAAAATCATACACCCCGCAGGGGGGATATGTTTATAGAACCTTTTATTGAAATCAGTATCGGTTCATCCGGCCGAAGGGTCACAAGCGGTTTTTCGTGAACCTCTTCGACGATCAATTTAATATCCCATAAACTTAATATCTCTGTGAGAATCAACTCCATCTCCATCATGGCAAAATGCTCTCCAATACATAATCTCGGACCCGCGCCAAAAGGCATATAGGCCTCTTTATTTAAATCAGGATTATTCCATCGCTCAGGAATAAACAGATCGGGCTGGTCCCAGTATTCAGGATTGCGATGCATTCCTCGAATATAAATAACCCACATCGTATCCTTAGGAAGTGTATAGTCCAGCACCTGATCCTCGTCTTTTGAGATTCTGTCGACCACCCAACCCGGTGGATATAATCGCAAAGTTTCAAATATTATATTTCGGATGAGTGAACTTTTACTTTCTTCGTTTGCATTCTTTATTCGATCTATTTCATTGGGATGTTTACCAAGCAGGTAGATCATCCAGGATAGTGCATTGGCAGAAGTTTCATGACCGGCTACAAACATGATAAGACATTCATCAATGAGCGTTTCGTCATCCATTCCCTCACCGGTATCCTCATACCTTGATGCCAATAACATCGTCAACAAATCATCCGGCGGATCTTTTAGGTTTCTACGTTCCTGAATCACGGCGAGAATGATCTGTCGGGCGCCGGCAGCCAATGCACGATGCTTACGAACCTGACCACTGAGATTGAGCCACCATCTCTTATAAGGCTGCCGAACTTCTCTGATAATGAAAGTCTGTAATGTGCTGATCAACTCACTTAACTGAAGAAGACCGTGCTCTTCAAGCGATGAACTAAATAATGTGCTCGCTACAATTCGAAATGTCAGGTGATTCATTTCTTCATAGGCATCAAATGGATCCGGATGCTTCGCTTTCTCTACCCAGGTGATCATGCACCGATCCACTTCAGTTTTCATCAATTTGCGAAGGGCTTCTATTCTTTGCTTTTGAAAACCAGGTTGTATCAATCTGCGTTGGCGTAACCAAAAATCTCCTGTAGCTGTCAGTAATCCTTGCCCAACATATTTGCCTAAAATATCCGTAACGATTTCTGTTTTTTCATACGCCTTGTGATGCTTTTGTAAAATGTGTCTGGCTGCTTTGGGGTCTGTCGTCAAAACTGCTTTTTGTATACCACCCATAAAAAAGGTGTAGGTAGAACCGAAAGACTCAACAGCTTGATCAATGATGACTATTGGATTTTCAATAAACCTTCCCGCATTAATGAGCGATTGAATACGACTGGCTTCCGGTGGATATTTGTTAGGTGACATAGTCCCTTGTTTAAAATATCTATTAAGATTCTTTGAGCTCAAAGGCTTCCGCAATGTGAATACTTTGGCGTTCTGCAAAATCTGCGATCTGATGACGACAACTAAATCCATTAGCTAGAACTAAAGCCTTTGGATTGTTTTTAATAGATGGAATTAAAACGCGTTCTGCCATTTTTTTAGACGTTTCGTAGTGTTTCGCTTCATACCCAAAAGAACCAGCCATACCACAGCAGCCACTATCAATCTCAGTATACTGTACTTCCGGCCAAAAGGCAAAAACAGACTTCATTGCTTGCATGCCATACATAGACTTTTGATGGCAATGGCCATGGACAAGGATTTCTTCTGACTTCGGTTTGACCAGCGATTTGAGCGACCTTGACTCTTTGAAAACATTTATCAGAACAGACTCGAATGGCTGAATTTGTTTCAATGCCTCAGCCATGCCTTCATCATTTATTAAATCAGGAATATCATCCGTCCAAGCTGTTGCGCATCCGGGCTCTAATACAGCAATAGGAATTTTCATTTCAACCCATGGTCGCAGCTTTTCAATGCCCGGCAAAACGAGTGTCGCCGCTTCCTTTAAAAAACCATGTGAAATTCTTGGACGCTGACAACATCCGGCATCAAGCAACATCACTTTTTTTCCTAAATGTTCTAAGAGTTTTACGGCTGCCATGCCTGATTGGGGATGATGGCATTGGGTATAGGTATCTACTAACAAAATGATATCCGGATCCGAAGAGGGAATCGCATGACCTGATGCTTTATGCTGACTCGTCCATGTCTTTGTAGCATACGTAGGCAGTGCTCTACGTAGGTCAAGTCCCATAGCTTTCATCAACACTTGTTTTACGCCTGGAAGGGATTGCAACAGGTTGACCAAACCCGCTTTCCTACCCGCAAACTTTCTGGCCAAATCGGGACTGCGACCAATCATTTTATCTTTCCAGGGTGTGCCATACGTATCGTACTGATGTTGCAAAACTTCACCTTTCAGCCGTGCCATGTCCACACTGCTTGGGCACTCTGCTTTGCATGCTTTACACGATAGACAGAGCTCCATTATTTCGGGAAGTCCTTTATTGGACATACCCCCTTCTAATTGACCGGACATAGCCAGGCGCAAGGCATTGGCGCGCCCTCTCGTGGAATCTGCTTCATCATGCGTGACCATAAAACTTGGACACATGGTGCCACCGGAAACTTTTCGACAAGCCCCTAAACCAGAACATTGATGAACGGCTGTATGGAAATCTCTTTGCGCACGATAATGGTAGACTGCCTCAAATGGCATGTCCTTGTAATGCTGTCCATAGCGCAAGTGACTGTCGATCGGTGGTGGATCTACAATCTTTCCGGGGTTCAATAAAAATTTTGGATCGAATAATTCTTTCGCCTGGACAAAACCTGCATAGATACGCTCCCCATAAAAGGCACTCAAATAACTACTGCGTACAATCCCATCGCCATGTTCACTACTCCACGATCCTTTATAAAACTTTACCCGTTTGAATACTTCATCTGCAATGGCTTTGAAGTGATCTATATCTCCCTGAAGCCTTAAATCAAGAATGGGTTTTATGTGGATCACTCCGACACTGGCGTGGGCATAATAATCTACTTCTACATCGCGCTGGTGACATATCTCAATCACATCTTTAATAAATTTGTACAAATCATCCAATGGAATCGCTGCATCTTCAATGACAGGAACACCTTTTTTGTCCGTAGGCTCACCCAACAAAAGACCTAATCCTCGTTCGCGAATCCCCCAAATATGATGATATGTTTCTCCCTCGGGATAATAATCATGTGCATACCCAAACCCTTGTGATTTGAGATCTTTGTGCATGTCCTCAGCGCGTCGTTGTATTTCTTCAGGATCATCACCATAAAACTCAATAATCTGAATCGCCTCGGGATCTCCTTTTAGGAAATCACACATGCCGGCGGTTTCGATATTCTTGCGGCTGTATCCAATCAGGGTTTTGCTCAACACTTCAACGGCAGAAGGATTGTATTTTACCATAGTGGTGACCGCTTGTATGGCATCAAGGGCCTTATCAAACTGAACAACACTCGCACCTTTATATTTAGGCAGATCAACCAGATGTAGCTTTGCTTCCAGAATGATGCCAAGCGTTCCTTCACTACCGATAATGACGCGGTTGAGATCACTACATCCTGAAGTTAAAAAATCATCAAAAGCATAACCACCGACACGTCGCATGGTCTTGGGGTAGTTGCTTTCGATTTCATTGGCCAGCGGAGTAACTATTTCCATTAATCCTCTATACAAATCACCTTCGGCATCCGTACTATTTAGTTTGCTTTGAAGTTCTTCGGGTGTGTGTTTCTTTGTATGAATTATTTTGCCATCCGCTAAGAGTACTTTTAGTTCTAGGACATGATCGCTTGTTTTTCCATAGAGAATACTTTTAGTACCCGAGGAATTATTGGCGATCATACCCCCGATTGTCGCTCTGGTGCTCGTTGCCGGATCGGGAGCAAATTCTAATTTTTTGTCTTTTAAAAATTTATTGAGTTCATGTCTGATGACACCGGGCTGGACAACAACCGAATTGCCTTCATGAGCCAAAATTTGGTTCATGTACTTTGAGAAATCGAGGACGATTGCTTTTGCAACGGTTTGGCCGGCAAGACTTGTGCCTCCGCCACGTGCCAGAATGGGAATATTATATTCATTTGCAATGGCAACAGAACGGACAACATCACTTTCATCTCGCGGACATACCACGGCGATCGGTGTGATTTGATAGACACTTGCATCTGTGGCATACATCCCCAAAACGAGTGGGTCATCATAGACATCCCCTTTGATCTCCTTTCTTAATGCTGTTTTGTATCCGTTATCTGTAGTAGCCATCAATTCTGTCGGACTGCTTCAATTTCATTGAAAAAAATATCATCATTGGGTACATCGAAAAGCAAACCGGATGGCGATCCATTATTGTCTTTCAAAATTTGCACCGTGCCGAAATCAAACCATGCCTGATCTTCATGCCAATCTAATTTGTAGGTGTCATAATGCCAATGCGTGAGCGTTGCTTTTAATCCGGGCGCAGCAACAAAATCAATAATGAGTTTATTTCCTTCCTCCATTACTTTAATATCTCCATACATTGGACATTGGTATAATCCTTTGATAACCGAATGATTCATTGTTGGCGTAGTGCCCGTCTTATGTACATCAGTTCTTTCTTTAATACGAAGCGTTTTTTCCGCTGCACTTGATTTTTCATATTGGAGGCCTTTTTCCAGCCAATTTTGCTGTGGCAGATTGAGCAGTTTGTCAAATAATTCATAGCCCAATAACGAACCAATACTGGTCATTGAATTGGTAAGGACCACCACCCCGATATTTTTTGTTGGCAACAACATGACTGCAGAGTACATACCATCATAGGCGCCGGTATGGGATACCATCAACTGTCCATTGTATTCTGTCACACTCCAACCAAGTCCATAACCACTAAAGTTTCGATTACCATAGCTGTTTCTGGCTCCATCACTCACTGTAAAACTGACATGCGGCGTCCACATTATTTTTTGATCTGCATTGTTGAAAAGAGTGTCCTTTCTATTCACGCCATGATTAAGTTGAAAATTTATCCACTTCAACATATCGTCCACAGAAGAAATAATACCACCGGCAGCGCCCATATTATCCCACGCCACCCAATCAATTGGTGTGCTCACTCCATCCTGTGGTTTATGTGGGGATGCGATGTTCGATGATGTTGAGAACTCATTGATGGAGGTTAATGTACGGTCCATTGCTAATGGAATGAGAAACTTTTCTTTAACATATACATCCCACGATTTTCCAGTAACACTTTTGATCACTTCTCCGGCCGCGAGAAACATATTATTGTTGTATCCATATCCACTTCGAAATTCAAACTGTGGCTCAAGGTGTGTTATACGTTTGACTACATCTTCGGCAGAATATTCACTGCGATACCAAACGACATCACCGCTAAACGTACCCAGCCCTGAACGATGGCATAGTAAATCACGAATGGTGATCATTTCTGAAACGCAAGGATCATAGAGTTCGAAATACGGCAGATATTTCTTCACCGGATCATCCCATTTTATTTTGCCTTCCTTGACAAGTATCGCTAAGGAAGCAGAAATAAATGCTTTGGTATTGGAGGCAATCGAGTAGAGCGTATGGTTGTCTGCCTTTTCTTTTTTTCCTTCTTCCAGCACACCATAACCTTCCGATAAAACAATTGCTCCATCCTTAATAATGCCTACCGATAAGCCTGGTAGATCATAGGCATTACGCCAGGACTCAATCAACTTATTAAGATCATGATCTTGTGCTTGAACGAATGGAGTACTTATGATAAAAGCACTTAGAAGAAATACAAATTTTATTTTGTTATTCATGTCTTTGGTTTGATTATTATTCTTTCTTAAAAAGCGAAAAACACAGTGAAACTGTTTCATTAGTCAAGGCCAAGAATTTTTCTATTTGCTTTTTTATCTGATTTACTGTTTGCAAAATCATCAAAAGCTCGACCGGTCGATTGAATCATATGACTGCGAATAAATGGAGCACCTTCTGCAGCTCCTTGTTCGCCATCTTTTATACAGCATTCCCATTCAAGCACTGCCCAACCGGTATAATCATATTGGGTCAATTTGCTAAAAATAGCACCAAAATCTATTTCGCCATCTCCCAAACTTCTGAAACGGCCTGCACGATCCACCCAGTCTTGAAATCCACCATACACACCACTCGTACCATCCGGATTGAACTCCGCATCTTTTACATGAAACATTTTAATACGATCATCGTAAAGATCAATAAATTGCAAGTAATCCATTTGTTGCAAAACAAAATGACTTGGATCATAATTGATACACAATCTGGGATGCTCTTCACACAAATCTAAAAATCGATCAAAGCTTGCACCATCGTGAAGATCTTCTCCCGGATGCAATTCAAAACACAAGTCGATCCCCTGCTCATCAAAAACATCGAGGATCGGCATCCACCTTTCTGCAAGTTCATTAAAGGCTTCTTCAATAAGTCCTTGTGGGCGTTGAGGCCATGGATATAAATAAGGCCAAGCGAGACTTCCTGAAAATGTAGCGTGGGCCTCCAGACCAAGATTTGCACTTGCTTTGGCTGCCAATTTAAGTTGATCCATCGCCCAATTAGTACGTGCTTTTATATTGCCGCGGTACATGACAGGAGCAAAACCATCAAAAAGTGTATCGTAAGCAGGATGCACAGCGACCAATTGCCCTTGCAAGTGTGTGGAAAGTTCAGTGATGGACAACCCATGTGCTTGCACCTTTCCATTCAATTCGTCGCAATAAGTTTTGCTTTCTGCTGCTTTTTTAAGATCTATCAACCACGTATCCAGCGTAGGTAATTGAATCCCTTCATAGCCATGACCGGCGGCCCATGCGCATAGGCCATCAAGACTGTTGAAAGGTGCTGTGTCTTGAATAAATTGAGCAAGAAATATGGCAGGTCCTTTCATGATTTGTGATTTTTTAATAAGGTAGGCAAGATAGGAATTTAAGAGGGGTGAGTCGCCGCCGCCAATTCCGATCCATCGGAAACAGCGACGGAGCACGACCAAATCGGAGTGCAGCGCAGATCACGTCCGCTAGGCGTGAGGGCTTGCCTTATACACCGACGAAGTAGGTTATTCAGGTTGAGAATCGGAGCGCAGCGTTTACCCCGCACTCTGACGTAGGAGGTAGTTCAGGGGTGGTGAGGAGCTGTTGAGTTTCGTGTCGCGTGTCGAAAAGTCGCATGTCTATTTTTGTTGAAGGTTTAATGTGTAAGGTTGAATGGTTAGAAGGTTAAGAGGGTTATGAAAAATATAAAGAGAGCAAGCTTAGTCTAAGGTCTCAGGTCTAATACTCTCAGGTCATTCTTTCGTAATTTTGCCTAAATGAAAAAAACACACTACTTCGAGGATGTCTATGATGTCGTTCGATCGATTCCCAAAGGTCGTGTCTCTACCTACGGAGCGATTGCAGATTTTTTGTCATTGGGTTCTGCACGAATGGTGGGCTGGGCATTGAAACAATCAGGCATTATGGATGGACCGATTCCCGCTCATCGCGTAGTCAACCGTGAAGGATATTTGAGCGGAAGACTAGGATTTATTGATCCAGGCTTTATGCAACGTGCACTGGAGAAAGAAGGCATCGAAATAAAAAAGGATACCGTGGTGGATTTCAAAGCTAGATTCTGGCATCCCGCAGAAAATTTACTCTAATAAAAAAAAGCTGCTGTCAAATCTAAATTTAACAGCAGCTTGGAAAAAGGCACATTTCCTTTTATATTCTAATGTATCAATTGTTTGTGCGCAAAAGTGCTTCCATCTTCAAGTGTGATGATCACATAATACATACCTTGTGGCCATGAAGAAGTACGGATCGAGTTAGAACCCTGATGAGCGATCCCTCTTATTTTTTCCATGCCGTTTGAAGCATATACGACATATTCTGCTTTGATGTCCTGATCAATTAAAATCGTGAAATGATCCACCGCCGGATTTGGATTAATGGATAAATATTCAGGTAGTACTTCAGATACACCTGAACCATCTCGTAAAGAATAGTAATAGTAATCGTCACCAAAAGGAGCTAAATCTTTGGTCGTCGAGTCCGCTACAAAATAATGAGATTCAGTCCTGACCGGTCCATCCTCTAAAAAAGGAATTGTACCATCGACATCACCCAGCAAGGACAACACACTCAACTCTCTCGGTGCAGCGACCTGACTCCATTGAAGCGATGGATTTAAGATGTGATTCGATGAATCCATCAGTTTCCAGAGATTGTCAGGTAGAATCCAATCGGAAATCAATACTATGATTTCATCATCTAAATTTTCAAGTGGATTGTTCGTCCAGGTATTGTTTACATATCCACTTCCATCGAATAATTGATGAAAATTGTTTTTAACAGTAACGTTTGGATGATATTCAATGACGTCGCGGTCGGTCGCTTCCCAGGATGGATCAACCCAAAGAAATCTCTCTATAGTATCCCTTGCATCATTAACATTGTAATCATAGGTTGTCCGTGTATCAGGTATAAATTCTCCGGTGCCAAAATCAACCAGAGTGGTTTGTTGATCTATTAAACGATCTTGTGCATCATACTGGAAATCTGTAAACGAGGCGGGAATCCATTCCCCAAGAAACGCCAAATAAAACCATTGTTTGGATTGCACGAGCAAGTCGCCGTTGTATTGATATTTAAGGCCAAGCAGAGGACCAAATTCTCCTGATAAAGGATCCGGAAAAGAGACCAACACTGTATCGATGCGCTGTGCTCCTGTATACCAAATCTCCATACCAATCGTTTCTTCAAATTGCTGTGTATCATTATTCCAGGCTTCAACAAATAAGTTAGAAGGTAATGATGAACCTTCATAACCAAAAGTGTAAATCCCTTGCAACTGTATTTCCAACGTATTGGAATCTAATCCATACTGTTCTATTCTGTGCGTGGTACCGTTTGCATTATACTCCATCACTTGTTTGCCGGTGGATTCAGAAAGCCCATATTCTTGAACAATGCTGTCTAGATTATGTGTCAACTCCAGACCTGATCTCGCTGGGCGATCGGTATCGAATTGTGGTGGTGTCGCTGCGGTGATAGAAATTTCTTTGAATAAATTTTCATACGCAGTCATGTCAACTTGTGCAGAAAATTGCAAAGCGACGAGTAAGCTTAAAAGTGTAAATGTGTATTTCATAATTTGTAGGTTTTAAGTAAAATTAGTACACAAATATCAGTTTTCCATAACATTACGGACAGTTTTTGAAGAGAAATGGGTGAATATTTCTTCAATCCAGATCACCCACAAATCTTTAGGCTAATAATTCGTCATAATATTGACGTATTTTTGTACCTTTAGCCTGAACTATAACAATATCTACTATGTTAGCCCGTAATCTCCACTTTTTACGACGAAAAAAAGGTCTTAGTCAGCAAGAATTGGCGGATCAACTTGAAATTCCCAGGACCACCTGGAGTGGTTATGAATTGGGAAAAGTGGAGCCGAATATCACGATGCTGCAAAAGATTTCATCCTTTTTTGATCAACCAATTGACCGGCTATTGGGGGAGCGCATTGATTTCGATGATCTCGAAATCGCCAAAGATGCCAATGTTAGAGTGCTTGCCATCACGATGGATATGAACGAAAACCAGAATATCGAATTGGTGGATTCCAAAGCAGTCGCTGGTTATCTCGACAACTTTCAAGACCCCGAATACATCAGTGATTTGCCCAAAATGGCTATTCCCAACCTCCCCACCGGAAGCTATCGCGCCTTCGAGATTAAAGGTGACTCCATGCTTCCTATGCCTTCCGGGTCATTAGTGATCTCCAAGTATGTCGAAGCACTCCGTGAATTGAAAGACGATAAGACCTATATCATCATCACAGAATCAGCTGGAATCGTCTACAAGCGCGTTAAAAATCACGTTGAGCAACAAAGCATTACCGCCATTTCGGACAATGAAATTTATCCTCCTTATCTGATCCCTTATGATGAGATCAGAGAGATATGGCGCTACCATGCGCACATCGTTTTTTCGGATGCCCGACAACAAAATGTCGATTGGTTGCAAGAGACAGTGCTCGATATGCAAAAGAAGATTTCACAAATGGAAAGGAAAATGTAAAAAGGTTGTTGTAAGAACCTTTTTACAAGTGTATTTAGATCTTCTTGATTTCCAGGATTAATCTTTATCAATTGATTTGATACTTTTTTCTCCCTGATCCTGATTCAAATTGTTTCAGCTTAAACGATTTGCCAAAGATTTGTCCAGTGGGATACTATATATTTCATTATCGAATGATTGTTACTTTTTTCACGTGTCCTGCATTTGATAATAATGCAGGATCGCCAAAAAAGTAACCAAAAAATCTAGTCAGGCTAAAAACTCACCTTCGCTTTTTTACCTTGTTTTGGCGTTCTAGCTTGCTTTGCTTATGAACTCATCTTTCCTTGCATTTCCGTTTACGAACCCTGTAGTAAATTAAGTTCAGGGCTAGCGAAATACAAGCTGATCCGGGTGTTCGAACTCCCGCTACAGCGGGATGAGCGACATGATTCTGCCTAGTTCGACATGATTTTTCGAAGAAATTCATTTTCACGAAAGAGATTCATCACTTCACTGCGTTACGTTCTGAATGACAGTCATTTATCTTAAATAGGGGTGGAAAGGGGTTGAGAGGAAGCTCCGCTTCCTCTCAACCCCTCTTTACACCGTAACCTCATACAAGACCGTTATTCTGAGCGTAGCGAAGAATCTCTTGATTTTCTCCAGAAACTACTGATTCTTAATTATTTTGGTCTGTACTGATACCTTTTCTCCTTTAATTCAAGGCGCAACAGTTAAATCTGAGTAATTTTGCCATCCGCTATTTTTGGAAATGCAACATGAAAGATTACAGTCACGTATTTAATGCCCACCCACAGTATATCGACTCTTTGTACAAAGCTTATCGGTCAGATCCGGGAAGCGTAGACGAAGGGTGGAGACTCTTTTTCGAAGGATTCGAGTTTGGTCAGAATGGCAATGGACACGCCGTCTCTGCTTCCGGTGAACAAGGCAGCGCAGCCATCGATGCCGTCAAAGAGTTTGGTGTCATGTCCATTATCCATGGATTTCGAAACAGAGGACACCTGCTTTCGACAACCAATCCAATTCGAGCCCGTCGTAACAGAAGACCGCATCTCGATCTGGCAGATTATAAACTCACTCAGGAAGATGTGAATAGCGTCTTTCAGGCAGGCATGGAAATAGGCATGCCTAATGCCACCCTAGGCGAAGTGCTTGACCGACTCAAGCTCATCTATTGTGGCAATATCGGCTTCGAATATGCTCACATAGAAAACTTCGAGAAGAGACTCTGGTTGAAAAGCAAGATTGAACACCGTCCGGGCATCGGCGTCAGTGATGACTACGGCCTAGATTTGGAAACCAAAAAACGCATTCTCGAAAAGTTAAATGGTGCCACTGTTTTTGAAAGATTCCTACATACAAAATATGTTGGTCAAAAAAGATTCTCTCTGGAAGGCGGCGAAACCACTATCGCTGCACTTGATGCCGCCATACAAAAAGGAGCCGAACTCGGCGTCGAAGAGTTTGTATTCGGTATGGCTCACCGTGGTCGCTTGAATGTCCTCGCCAATATCCTCGGAAAAACATACGGACAAATATTTAATGAGTTTGAAGGAAACATGGATCCGGAACAAAGTTTCGGAGATGGCGATGTGAAATACCACGTCGGATTTTCTTCTCAAATACCCGGACCTAATGGAAAAACGCTCGATTTAAAACTCGTACCAAATCCATCACATCTTGAATCCGTCAATCCCGTGGTGGAAGGATTTTCAAGAGCGAAAGCAGACTTGCTTTACAATTCTGATTACGATAAGATCCTGCCGATCCTCATCCACGGAGATGCAGCAGTCGTAGGACAAGGCGTCGTGTACGAAACCGTACAGATGTCCCAACTACCCGGTTATTACACCGGAGGAACACTTCACTTTGTGATCAACAATCAAATTGGTTTTACCACTGATTTTGATGATGCGCGTTCTTCAACCTATTGCACCGCCGCTGCCAATCTCGTACAGGCACCGGTATTTCATGTCAATGGGGATGACCCCGAAGCCGTCGTTTTCGCCATTCGCCTGGCTACGGAATATCGCCAAAAGTTTAATGGGGATGTATTTATTGATATGGTCTGCTATCGTAAGCATGGACACAATGAGGGAGATGACCCGCAGTTTACTCAACCAGAGATGTACAGCTTCATAGCAGAACATCTCAATCCCCGCGAATTATATTTGCAAAAGTTAGCCGGACGTGGAGAGGTGGAAACCCAACTTGCAGAAGGTCTTGAAAAAACATATTGGGATGAGCTACAGGATCGTTTACAAATGGTCAAAGAGAATAAGCTGCCTTACAAATATCAGGAGCCGGAAAATGCATGGAAGAAATTAAAGAAACACGCTTCTTTTGAAGATATGCTCATCACACCGGAAACCGGTATTGAGCGGAGTAGAGTAGAAAGTCTGCTCAATAAATTGTTGGAACTTCCTGCAGGATTTAAACCGCTAAGTAAAATAAAGCGGATCAATAAAGGAAAGAAAGCACTTATCAGCGAAGGAAAAGTAGACTGGGCACTCGCAGAACTCATGGCCTATGGAAGTTTATTGACCGAAGGTATGAATGTGCGCATGAGTGGTCAAGATGTTAAGCGAGGTACTTTCTCGCACCGACATGCGATGATTTATGATGCAGAGACCTATACACCATACAACAGGTTAAGTGCGTTGGGTGAAAATCAAGGTCGATTTATGATCTACAATTCACTATTGTCAGAGTTTGCCGTTCTGGGTTTTGAATACGGCTATTCGCTTTCCAGTCCCGATCATCTGGTCGTATGGGAAGCACAATTTGGTGATTTTGTGAATGGTGCGCAGACGATCATTGATCAGTATATCAGTGCGGCCGAAAGCAAGTGGCATCGAATGAGTGGCATCGTGATGTTGCTTCCTCATGGGCATGAAGGTCAGGGACCCGAACACTCAAGCGGTAGAATAGAACGATTCCTTCAGGCCTGTGGTGATGGTAACATGGTCGTGTGTAACATCACAACTCCTGCGAATTTCTTTCATGTACTCCGGCGTCAGATGACATGGAATTTCAGGAAGCCATTAATCATCATGTCGCCTAAGTCATTGCTCCGTCATCCGGATTGTATATCGTCAACATCAGACTTAGAAACCGGTTCTACCTTTATTCCGATCATCGCAGAAGAGCACACTGCTGCTGAAGCAAAGAAGATCAAACGAATAATCTTCTGCACCGGAAAAATATACTACGACCTAAAAGAGTATCGT
This sequence comes from Saprospiraceae bacterium, assembly GCA_037969625.1. Classification (GTDB taxonomy): domain Bacteria; phylum Bacteroidota; class Bacteroidia; order Chitinophagales; family Saprospiraceae; genus Opimibacter. The sequence continues at coordinate 1,411 of JBBKXT010000212.1, read as the reverse complement.
GAAGCCAATAAAGTGGAAGGTGTGACAATCGTTCGCATCGAACAACTCTATCCATTGTTGCGATCGACGTTCGATGAGATCGTCGCCCGATATCCCAAAGCTGAAAGGTATTGGGTTCAGGAAGAGCCCGGCAATATGGGCGCGTGGATTTATGTCAACTCAAAAGTTCCCGAGTATAATCTGAAACTTATTTCCCGCCGGATCAGTGCTTCACCAGCCACTGGTTTTAAGAAGTTGCATGATGAAAATCAAGCGAGGATTGTTTCGGAGGCGCTTAACTTTTAAGGAGGTGAAGGGTTAACGGTGAAGGGTCAATGGTGAGGGGAAATGTAGACTTGAGACGTGATAGGCTAGGTCGCGCGGATTGATTATTCATTTTCTAATGCCGTTGTTGGAGTTTGCTCCAACGACATGTGTACCATAGTAATATCTGTGTAATTTGATTTCTTATCAGGTAGGCTTACCATGTAGACGGAGTCCTTCATGGGAGTGACAGAATAATATCACCTCTTCGGTGTGTGTGTTTTTATTCGATGTTGTTATAATAATTTCATCCTTTCTAGGTTTGTGATGATTTTTCACTGGATGATGCTATAAACATAACACCCCTACGGGGTGTGTTGATTTTTTCTTGTATTGGTTCTATAGACATATCACCTCTACGGGGTGAATTATTTTTTACTTTAATGATTGTATAATAATTTGTATGATGTTTGAGATCAACCTCGACGGGGTTGCATGTTTAATTCCGCGCGTATTATGAATTTTTCTGTTGGTTTTAAAAAATTTCACCCCGCCTGATGCGGGTGAATGGTTTTTTCATTTATTGTTTCTAAACCCTCTAAACCAAAAGCGCCTATAGCGCTTTGCTCTCAACCCTCTAAACTCATCGACTATCTCATCACACGCATAACAAAAAAAAACCCATAGCCTTGTGTGGGACTATGGGTCAACCTCTTTATTGCGAAAGGGCAAATAAGCTTAGATAAGGTATAGGGCTATTTGATTTGCTATACAATTGATAGTAAACATACTATCCCAAGCTTAAAAAAGAGCACTTCCTTTTTTAAGGCTAAATCTTTATATCTAGGGGTAATGCGTCTTATCGGCGCTGAGCGACTACAATTTGTTGGTAATCAATAGCCTCATTTCCGTTGAGCATACGCAGTAGGTACAATCCCGGCTGAACTGATACAGGGGTAAAGTCAATATACTCCTGATTAGATTCCGGTGCGACCTTGTGTTGTAAGATCAGTTTGCCGGCGATATCATAGAGCTCTATCAAGGTAGGCTGATCATCATTGTCTGCTGACCAATCTACATAGATACCTTCTGAAGTCGGGTTAGGATATACACTAGATGCAAATGATTTGACATTGGCAGCATCAGATCCAAAGACTACACTTTTGAT
>JBBKXT010000211.1:0-7778 GCA_037969625.1 Saprospiraceae bacterium | reverse complement strand
TTTAATCGCATTGACCAGTTTCATCAAGGCTACGGCATTTTGGGCGAAACACCTAAGGCCACAGTGGGTAATGAACAAAGTGGGTTGCAGCTATTTAGTTTTCAAAAAGCTGCAGGTTATGTCAATACTTCTGTGATTTTGTTGAATGAACTTCATCCCTTAGATATCCAAACCGTGAAATGGTCGAAAGTATGTCGAGTAACGTTTAAGGTTCCGGTGACAGCATTGAATAAAGTAAATTTCTGTCCAAGTGTTATATGGGATTTGGAGAAAGATCCGGTGAATGGTGGCTTTCTTCCAGGCGCCGGCTTAGTGATTACGGTTGTCGAAAGAGATCGAAGTTCACGCTATGAATCAGCCCCTGCAAAGCCAGTGGTCAATCACTTTAACTGGGCTTATAGTGCATCCTCAGGCATGCCCTTTGGAAAAGTAGCATCTCAGGAATGTATTCCAATCGGGACGGTTGTGGCAACGGAAGATCCGGATAAAACTAAAGCAGTAGGCTATGATCTTTTTCAAAATCAACCGAATCCATTTAACAGTTTTACAACGATTGAATTCACTCTTCCTACGGCCCAGTATGCAACGATCGTATTTTATGATATTGATGGCGTGGTGAAAGAAACGATAGAAGGAAACTATGAGGCCGGAAGAAATCAAATTCAATTGACCAAGAAACCTTGGATGATAGAAACAAGTATCGTTTACTACAGACTGGTCACCAAGAAATATACTTCCAAGGCCATTTCAATGACTTTGATAAGAGCATAGGGCAAAAGAGTAGGAAGCACGAAGAGAAGGGCTGGATGCAAGAAATGAAGGACATTATTCTACGCTGATGCTACGTTTAACAAAGAAGAGCTTTTGCGTCAGCGTAAGCTTTTCTTTAATTTAGGTATAGGCCTGAAAGGACCTTCAAGTAGCGGAGGGGTTTACCCCGCAGCAAGAGGGGATTGATTGGATTAGAATCACCCGAGCTCATTGTCTGAATCACGGATTAATCGGATTCCACGGTTTTTTTTATTTGCGCCTTTGCGTTAGTTAAGTTTTCTCTGTGCTTTCTGCTTTTTTTTCTGCGAAATTTGCGGGAAACCTTTTTACTCACTATTTACCACGCACTATTCACTTTTCGTTTTTCACTTAAAAGAGTCTATCTTACATTATAGAATAAAGAAAATTTTATGACCCGGAAAAAAGCAATGCGAAACCACTTTCGTTTTCTTACTGTACTTATCTTTTTCGCGTTGAGTCTTCCTTCTATGGCTCAAACCCCTACCATTCTGGTACAATTTGCAAATCCTGAAAATAGCTGTGCTACGCTGGAATATTGTTTGGATGTTGAGTTTAAATCAGACCTGCCTGATATTGAAGTCTTTGCAATGAATGTTCGTTTTTTCTATGATGATGATGTCCTTGAGTTTGTCAATTTTCGAGATTTCCAGGGAGGTTATGGGCCTGTGGCGCCGAATCCTCCTTTAGTGAATACCAGCGAAATGGCAGGGCCTGAATTATTCAATTTTGGCGGAGCCGCTGAATTTATTAACGGAGCCATTCAACGCACAAATACAGGTCCACCGCCAATTATACTTGATACAGATCAATGGACCAAGCTGTATAGAATATGTTTTTTAGTAGAAAACCCAGAGCAAAATCTGGATACCTTTTGCCCATCAATTGTTTGGGACCTCGAAGCCGATCCCGCGCTAGGTGGTTTTTTGTCAGGGGATGATGGCGTGGTGATCACGATGGTGGATCCTGATCCAGACAATGAGTCCTTACCCACATTTGAAAATGTAGTGCAGTATAACTGGGAATATATAGGGGATGGAGCCCCTCCGTATGGTCAGCCTTTTGATTCGATTTGTATCGATGTAAATTGTGCTTTACCGATCGCCTGGGCATCGTTTTCTGGGAGATCTATATCGAAGGGCAACCTCCTTGAATGGGAAACGACAGCTAGTAATGATCTGGTAGATGGATTTGAAATCGAACGTAGCAATGATGCGTTTGTTTGGGAGCCAATTGGTTTTACTGAACCCCAGGAAGGCGCATTTTTTTCCTATCAATTTCTTGATGAACGTCCAAAGGGATTGATAAATTATTATCGAGTCGTGCAATTAAATCTGGATGGTGAAAAACAATATTCAGGGATCCTTAAGCTTGGGAATAAACTTTATACGTTTCCATCAGCATTTACGATTTACCCTAATCCGGTGGCTAAAAGTGAAGGACATATTTACTTTCAACCCCAACCAGCGCCTGGTACGATTGTGCGTTTATTTAACCCTATAGGACAGCTCCTTCATGAAGCCGTCGCAACAAATTCAGGCATGGATTTGGCTATATCTCATTTGGCATCAGGCATGTATCTGATAGTGGTGGATGATGGCAAATCCCCGGCCATTTCAAGGGTAGTTATCTATTGAAACATAGTGGATTATGTTATAATGTGTTGGTGATTTTCTAATTTAATTGTTAGGGATTTTACCTCAAATTGTCCTCAATTAATGCCCTTATACGCCCAAAAGTGAAATAAATGAAATTTTTTTTCATTTAACAATTGCTTATTCCGGCATGTATGGAAAATTGGAATAGAATTTGCCTATACCTAAGATTGCAGACCTATAATCGACTAAATTGCCTAATGGGCTACTGTTTAAATAATTAAATATTATAGATATTCTTTATATCAAAATTAACATGTAAATCATCATTCTTATAATGATTGAAAGGAAAAAGAATTTTCGGAAAAGTGACTTAAGGCCACAGGTCGAAAGCCCTTTATGTAGTAATGTGAACGTAGAAAATTTCTACTTTTGCACTAGTCCTCACCCTGATAAAAAGGGGTAGGTATTTTATTCTCTCTTCCTTTGGTTTTGGAAGTAGAGGATTGTGCTATTTGATGACGGATGATTAGAATCTTTTGAAGGAGATTGAAACATAATAACTTGAATGATAATATTGAATATGAACATACTTTTAGGTTAAACCTTTTGCAATCAAATTTTGACTGAGACAATCAGTACATATTTGAAAATGAAGGTTAGTTAGTGATAGTCCCACATGAACAAGAAATTTTACAAAATGAACAACTGTACGAACACGCCAAAAAAGGCGTTGACCATTGCATTTATTTTTGCAATGGCTTTTTGCAATTTAGCAATGGCTCAATTGTCAACGCTCGAGGTTAGGTTTGCCAACCCCACCTTTGCTTGCGACAATAGTGAATACTGCCTAGACGTAGAGTTTAGAAGTGACAATCCCGGAGACGAACTCTTTGGTATGAATGTTCGCTTCTTCTATGATGATTCCTATATGGAGATCATCAGCATGTCTGACTTTCAGGGCGGCTATGGTCCATTAGGTCCGAACCCGGGTGTTGTTAATATGAGTTTGCCGGGATTTGGTACCACCTTTTTCGGATATCCTGCTCCCGGAATAGTTGATTTTGTAAATACTTCTGTGCAGCTTCTGGATGCCAATGCACCGGCACTTCCATTGGATGATGTGGTGTGGACTAAATTATTTCAGATTTGCTTTACCATTGATGGAAGTATAGTTGACAGTACTAACTTTTGCCCACCTATCGTATGGGACTTAGAACAAGATCCTGCAAACGGAGGATACCTTGCAGGGGATAATGGTGTGGTCATGACGATTGTTGAACCGGCGCCCACCATGTCAGGACCGGCACTGGAAACTGTAGATCAGTTTAACTGGGAATATATTGGAGATGGTTCTACGCAGCCTTATGGTCAGCCGATTGAGGAGGAATGTATTTCTTTATTTTGCATACCGACCCTCACTTGTGTTCCGGATATCACGATCGAATGTTTTGAAAGCACAGATCCATCCAATACAGGAATGGCTACAGCAACAGATATCTGTATCACCGATGTAACCATATCATTCGATGACACCACCATAGAGCAAAGTTGTAATAATAGCTATGTTCTTTCCAGAAGGTGGATTGCCACCAACGAATGTAGTTTTGCAGACACGTGTTTTCAGATCATTACTGTGATTGACACGACAGCACCTACCTTGGTATGTCCTCCTTTTATCACCATTTCATGTGATGATTCTACAGATCCTGCGGATACGGGTATGGCTTCAGCAACAGACCTGTGTGATCCAAATCCGACGGTTACCTATATTGATATTCCAAAAGACGGTCTTTGCCCACAATCCTATACGATTGACAGGATATGGAGTGGCTATGATGAATGTGGAAATACAACAATATTCTGTCGTCAGGAGATTACGATCTTAGATACATCTCCACCGGAAATCACTTGTCCGGCTGATTTAACTTTAGAGTGTGATGAAGTTATTCCAACAGATATGGCTACCGCAACAGATAATTGTAGCCCAACCAATACAATCTCCATGTCTTATGATGATATCGTTTGTGACAATCCTGTCATGGGTTTCACAGAAGAATATGATACCATGAACTGGGTGATCATAGCGCCTTCAGGTGGAGATGTTGTCGTCATGGACGATATGGAAGTAATGATGGAAAGCCCGGATGGGGATATTCCATGTCCAATGGGTGCCTCCGTTTTATACCAAATTGTAGTGCCAAGTACTGGACAAATTGTTTTCGATTGGCATTTTCAATCAAACGATGTCAATGGTCCATTGTATGACCCATTTGGTTATAACTTAAATGGTACTTTCTTTCAACTGACGGATGATAATGGTCTTGATATGCAGTCGGGAACTGCTTCAGTAACGGTTACCGCCGGTGATCTTTTTGCTTTTGAACAAAACTCAATTGATTGTATTCTTGGTGAGGGCGCAACTACGGTTGTTGAATTCTTCGCCTGCCGTGAGCAACTTGAAGAAACATGTGCACAATTAGTGATTCGTACACATACAGCCGAAGACGAATGTGGTAATTCAGCCGTTTGTATTCAGACTATATATATTACAGATACAACAAATCCGGTCATTACATGTCCTGCGAATACAACCATTGAATGTACGGAGTCAACAGACCCATCAAATACGGGTATGGCTACCGCTACAGACAATTGTGATACTACAGTTGAAATATCCTATAGTGATATCACAACAGCTTCCGGTGTTTGTGTTCAGGAATATACTATCGACAGAACATGGACAGCGACAGATGCTTGTGGAAACACACATACTTGCGTTCAGACCATAGTGGTTGATGACAGTACAGCACCTGTGATTACTTGCCCTGCAAGTCTGACCATAGAGTGTGACGAGAGTACAGATCCTTTAAACACCGGACTCGCTACAGCAACGGACAATTGTGATCCGGCCCCAGTTGTATCTTATACTGATGTTACTTTGGGCGGAGCTTGTCCTCAAGAATATACGATCACCAGAACATGGACAGCGACAGATGTATGTGGAAATAGTAGTTCTTGTGATCAAACTATTCTCATTGAGGATACCACACCACCGGTCATTAATTGTGGTGCTGATATTACTATTGAGTGTGATCAATTGATTGAATGGGAAGAAAATTTCGATAGCTATGTTACAGGCAGCACATTGTCCGGCCAGGGAGGTTGGGAAGTCTGGGACAACGATCTATCGTTTGATGCCTTTGTGAGCAATACAGAATCCTACAGTTCTCCAAACGCTGTAGACATCTCTGGCCCCACCGATATAGTTCGCGAATTCAGTGGTTATACAAGTGGGAAATGGTATATAACAACCAGGCAGTTTATTCCTGACGGTTATACTGGATCAGCATACTTTATTTTACTCAACACCTATAATCCTGGTGGGCCAAATAATTGGTCAACTCTATTAAGATTTGATAGTGGATTGGAACTGGTTGTTTCAGAATATGAGAATGCCGCCTTGCCTATCATCAGAGGTCAATGGGTTGAAATTCTAGTTGAAATTGATCTTGATGCCAATCTTCAAACCATATACTACGGAGGACAGCTGCTTACTCAAAAAAGTTGGACAGAAGGTGCTTCCGGAGGCGGAGCATTCAATATTGGAGCAGTAGATTTATTTGCAAACTTATCAAGTTCCATCTTTTATGACGACTTAAGTCTTTCCCCTATTCCAGTGTCAACGGCAGTCGATAATTGTGATCCTGCTCCTGCGACATCCTATGTTGATGTCATCACCGATGGCGCATGTCCACAGGAATATACCATCACAAGAACCTGGACCGCTACTGACGCCTGCGGAAATAGCAGCACATGTGTGCAGTCTATAATAGTTGAGGATACTACAATCCCGATGATTGACTGTGCTGCTGATATCACTATAGAATGTGATGAAAGCACAGATCCTTCAAATACAGGAATAACTACCGCAACGGATAATTGTGATCCTGCACCGGTGGTTACTTATACGGATGCTATCGCTGATGGCAACTGCCCACAGGAATATACGATCACCAGAACCTGGACGATCACCGATGCCTGTGGTAATGGAACGAATTGCATACAGACCATTGTGGTTGATGATAGCACAGCTCCAGTAATTACAGATTGTCCGGTTGATATCACCATTGAGTGTACAGCAAGTACAGATCCTGCGGATACCGGCTTTGCCGTTGCTACGGATAATTGCGATGGTGCCCCAGTGGTTACCTACAGTGATGAAATTGTACAAGGTGCATGTCCACAAGAATATACGATTACAAGAACATGGACGGCGACCGATGAGTGTGGAAATGTTTCATGTGATCTTAATGGAGGTGGTTTCGTTGATCGCTTGTTAACCAGTGAGGCTGATTTTAGTGGTAGTGAGACATATATTGGTTTTGAAGGGTTCCCACATTTAACTCAACTATTGGAACAGTATGCATCTGAAGGGGTTCATTTTTATTCTACCGCCCCAACAGAACCTAGAATATGGAACAACGTTGGAGCGCCCGAGGGAATTGGATTCTTAAATAATTGGGACGGTTCAATAGGGCATCCAATTGAAGTAACCTTTGATCAAAAACAGAACAGATTAGGATTTTTAACTCGAACGAATTCTTTTGATGATGTGCAAATTGAGATTATTTGTATGTCCGGAAATGAAGTTATTGGAACTGAGGTATTTATTACCGATGGAAGTTGGTCTTTTGTGGGATTTGAAAGTGCTCAAGGATTTGATAAGATCATATATTCTGGTGTAGGATTGCTCAATGGTGTAGTTCAAATAGACGCACTACGTTTCGAAGGCGGAAGTTGCTGCGTTCAGACTATTAAGGTGGTCGATACAACACCTCCAACACTTGTATGTGCTGCAGACGTAACGATCGAGTGTGACGAAAGCACAGATCCTTCAAATACAGGATTATCTACCGCAACTGACAATTGTGATACGGCTCCTATAGTTAGCTACACAGATGTAACTCTAGCCGGTGCATGCCCACAAGAATATACAATCACCAGAACATGGACAGCGACAGATGCGTGTGGAAACGGAACGAATTGTATTCAAACAATTTTCGTTGATGACAGCACACCTCCAACAATTACTTTCTGTCCTGCAGGTTTAACTATCGAATGTGATGAAAGCATAGATCCTATGAATACTGGATTAGCTACCGCAACCGATAATTGTGATACGGCTCCTATAGTTAGCTACACAGATGTAACTATTGCCGGTGCATGTCCACAAGAATATTCAATCACAAGAACATGGACGGCCACAGATGCGTGTGGAAATACAAGCACTTGCGATCAATCAATCGTCGTGGAGGATACAACGCCTCCAACGATTATGTGTGCAGCAGATGTGACCATCGAATGTGATGAGAGCACAGATCCTGCAAACAC
>JBBKXT010000210.1:0-24538 GCA_037969625.1 Saprospiraceae bacterium | reverse complement strand
ACCGTTTATCGCCAACATTTTTTGATCCTTATTTTGTACAATACCCGTCATGTATTTATACAGCTCCTCTTCCCAAGAGGCATGAATCAAACTATTCCTGCCTTTAACGGAAAACACTACTTGAATATAGATTTGTGAGAAAGTTCCAGTACCCATAGTGAAGTTGGTTTACATAGTCTTAGTTCTAATTCATAACTGTTTATAAATATTACGAATACTTCAGTTTATTCTAAATGCTTCAGGTTATTCTAAATGCTTCAGGATTTGTTGGTCTACCTGACTGTTTCAAATATAGGGGCATTCAACTCATCATGAACTAATATTTGTGCAGATTACTGGGATCATTTGACTCAAACTACCCTACTCCCGCCAGAAGGCACCACCAAAACCTGTTTAAATACTGATTGCTTGATTGGTGAATTAAAAGCATTTAGCACCTGCCTGATTGACGAACAATCCATTCATTATCTTCTTCTTTAAACGAGTCATCACACGCTTTCACCAGATTCCCGCTGACACTACTCAAGGCTACTCATGCCAACTCCCTCGTTTTAGTTTTACCGTATATTAGACAGGGTACATCCACCGGATTTTGCAGTTTTAAGCCAATCTGAAGAATGCCTTTTTACTTGCTTAAATGAATAAATTGAATATTTGACCAATGAGAATACGCATAGTAGAAGATGAATACGGCATTGCTTCTTTCCTCAAACAAGGATTGGAGAGGAGACTTATGCGGTAGATGTGGCGAATGAGGGCAAAAAAAAGGGCTTCAGTTAGCCCTTTCCGGTGATTAAGATTTATTACTATTGGACTGGATGCTTCCCGGATTAGGTGGGATAGAAATATGCAGGCAATTTAGAAAAGAATTTGCACTTACGCCAGTCATCTTTTTAACCGCCAAAGACACCCTTGATGAAACAATTTTCGGCTTGCAGTCAGGCGCCAATGATTAAATAAAAAAGCCCTTTCATTTCGAAGAACTTCTAGAAAGAGTAAAGGTACAGCTCCAGCCAAAATCCGGAGAACATCCCATCTCCGTTCTTGGTGACATCACACTCAATACAGAAACGCATCAAGTGCATACAGGAGATCTTGAAATACACCTGACACAGAAGGAATTTGCACTTCTCGAATACCTTATTCGAAACAAGGGAAAGGTCTGCAGAAGGACGCGCAACATTGAAAGTGTATGGGATATTCATTTCGATTATAATACTGGCGTGATCGATGGCTACATCCACGTACTTCGTAAAAAACTCAAGTTGTCGGATCAGGATAATTATATTCAAACGATTCGTGGGATCGGCTATATCGCTAAAGAAATATGAGTCTAAGTTTTAAAAGCAGAATAGGCGCTGCTGAAGTGCCAACGGATCCCATGTCCATGGAGGAAAGCGATGTCATTATCAAACTAAAACCTAAAAAAGAATGGGTGAATGCTAAAAATAAAGATGAACTGGCAGATGCCTTTAAGGAAGCATTAGTAGAAAAGCCCGGCATTGATTTTGAATTTATCCAACCGATCGAAATGCGCTTCAATGAACTGATCACCGGCGTCCATGCGGACCTCACCATTAAAATCTTTGGTGAGGATTTAGACCTACTGTACAAAATAGCATTGGAAGTTGAAAAAGCAATTCAAAATATAGTAGGTGCCGCAGATATCGTTTTTCAATCGGATAGCCTGACTACTGAGGATTATGAGAATGGATGGGATGGAATGGCAAACGAAGTGATACATTCTGGCATGTACACTTTATCATTTACCCATGAAGCATTGAATGGTACGGCAGGTGAATTCAGTACAAAAGTCTGCAGTTTTCCTTGCCATGACCAACCCACCATAGAACCTAACCCATGCGCAGGCGGTTTGTTTGGTGATCAAATTTTGGTTTCTTTTCATGGTTGGCCAGAATACGTTAATGAATGCGCAGTATGTTTTGAAAAAAATTCATTGATGGCAGGCACCTCATGTTACAGTTGATTCATCTTTATCCAGGCATTCACTAAATCAATAAACTTGTTTGCTTTCACTTCACTTTCAAATGGAACAAAAATTTCTTCTTGCTCCAATGCACCGGATTCTATATTTCTGCAGGGCAGCTTAATAACCCCATGATTAAGATTATTGAGGCTATCGATGGGCCTGATGTCTTCAAAGCATGTGGATTAGGATTAAAAAAATGCTCTTCTACCCATCCCTGCCCTATCCATGATGTTTTTAAAGAAATTCGCGATCGCTTTGAATCCATGTACCGAAGTAATACATTGAACGATCTTTGTGGTCCCATGAATATTGGCCTCACTTACCTGACCGTATAATTCGAGGCAGCCTGAGGTAGAAATTTCTGAAACACTAAATGGCGTTATTCGCGCTTATCCCTTCCGTAAATTTGTTCAAAAAAAATAATACCTAATTTTACCCCATGAAAAATACTCTATCACGTCTATTTGCCATTCTGCTTATATCATCTTTTGGCTTATTATCCTGTGGAGATAAAACAAAAAGCGCTGTCAATCCTAACGGAGACAGCGAACTAGCCTTATTGATGCGGGATATGCATGAGGATGGTATGCGTACGAAACAACAAATCCTCGATGGCGAACAACCTGATGTGAAAGTCAAGTACCATGCCCTAAACTCAGCGAGTGCTACTGAACCTGAAAAAGCTGCTTCCCAAGCTTACAAGTCCTTTGCAACTTACTATGAAGCCACTGTAAAATCTCTGCTGGAATCAAATGAAGGCAACAGAGCAGAATCCTACCAAACGATGGTGGATGCTTGTATGAGTTGCCATCAGGAATTATGCCCGGGCCCGATGCGAAAAATCAAGAGAATGTATCTGTCTGATGCCGAGCTGACCGCTCTTGCGAACGAGTAAAAGAAGGGATTTTTGTGTATTCCAACGCTCGAAAAGAAAAACTACAACCTCACAAATCACCTTTGAATTCGGAAATCATTTGGCGAATACGTGGATTTTAATTGAAATGGTTTAATTTAGGGATCGCATTTCTCATCTTTTAAACTAGAATCAATGAATCGACACGTACCCTCATTCCTATTTCTTATCACATTAATTTTCTCAACAACTACCGTTCTTGCCCAATGGGAGAGACAATATCCCATGGAAAAACTCGAGAATGTTTTAAGTATTGCTGCCCATGGGGATTCCTACGGATATGCCGTTGGTGATGATGCGCTAATCCTAAAACTGGATCCGAACACGCAATTATGGAATCCGATGTTCAACTGGGACATGAATTGGGACCTCAAAGCTGTAGACTATGTATCCGGTACGAATGGTGCTGTAGTTGCTGCCGGAGGACAAGGACTCATTCTCTCTACCAATGGAGGCACTAATTGGACAGCCATTGCCGGCGCTCCTGCCAATATTCTTTCTCTGCAAATTACATCGTCTACAGACATTCTAGTGGTTGCTGTAGGTGGTGTTTTCAAATGGGAAAATGCTGCCTGGACAGACCTAAATCTACCGATTACTTTCGGTGTAAAAGATGGCTTTATACTTGACGGTGATCACCTGTGGGTGTATAACCAAGGTGCCAACGCAACTATCTATTCCACCACTGATGGTGGAAACAACTGGTCTGAGAATACAGATATCCCGGGCGCTGATGTCGTTACGTTTTTTGATACTCAATATGGTATTGCAACAGATGGCCGCCTGATCTATCAAAGTCTGAATGGAGGAACTTCCTGGACTTTAATCAGTACTAATGAAATTCATAACAATTCGCAAGACATTGCTTTCGGCGAAAATGCTAATGTGATGTTGTCCGCCACGAACAATGGTCAGCCTTCAATCACACAAGATTCTGGTCGAACCTGGACAAAGTTTGATATGGGAACTATCAACACAAAAAATTATTCTGTTGTTGCCATGAGTGACACTGATTTTTGGGTTGGGAATGATGTGAGTAGTATTACAAGGACAATAAATGGCGGCAGCAGCTGGGCTGAAACATCCGGACCAGAACGCAACATACTTTATGATACGTATTTCTTCGATCGCAATATCGGCATGTCCGTAGGATCAGAGGGTGCCATACTCCGTACATTTGATGGAGGAACGCATTGGGAGAAACTGGATCTCATCGTCCCCAATGCTTGCTTTTCAGTGTATGGCATTTCGGAAAATGATGTCTGGGTGGGTGCGAATAAAGGCATCTTCCATACAACGGATATGGGCGATACATGGACTGAAAAATTGAGCTTACTTGGAGGCTCCGTGAATGACATCGTTGCCTTATCTGCGAGCCGAATTTTGGCTACCACCACCACAGGGTTTATTTTGATATCCACAGATGGCGGTACTTCATGGGATACCTCCTATACGACTTCTAATCAATTTCGTTCTATCACCAAAATAGATGAGCAACGATTAATGGCAACGGGTTACAGTGGTTTGATCCTCAAAAGCATCGATCAGGGGGATACATGGGTCATCATCACACCCCCGGTTGTCAACCTTCAATATGAACAAACATACTTTATAGGAGAAGAAGGTTGGATGGTGACCTCCAGTTTCAGAAAAGAGATGTGGCACTCCCTTGATGCTGGTGACTCATGGTCTGTCATTGACCTACCCATTGAACGTTTTTGGGAGGGACTTTACTTTGTTTCACCAGATACGGGAATTGTAGTTGGTAAAAACAATCTGGAAGGCCGCGTCTATATAACATTTGATGGTGGGCAAAGCTGGCAGGGAGGCCATATCACCTCCTACCCAATCCTTGGCGTCACTGGGTTTCCTAATCCGAATGGAACCGCGTGGATATATGGGTTCGGTTCTGACATCGAAGTACTTCCTTATTGTAATGCTCAACCTGTTATCGAGGACTTTACCGGTGAATTATCACCTTGCGAAGGCGACACCGTTTTATATACAATCAGTTCGCAAGAAGTCGCTCAATACTTTTGGATATTCCCGAATGGATGGGTACCCATCAGTGAATTAAACAATGATTCTGTCTGGGTTAAAATAGGACAAAGCGGTGTTGTTTCAGTGACAGGATCAAATCCTTGTGGTATTTCTGAAACTATTAATACGAGTATTAATCCTAATGCGCTCCCTACTATTTCAACTCTCATAGGAGAAGATTCACCTTGTGAGGGCTCATCTGTAACCTATAGCATTTCTGGTACAAGTGCTGATCAATATGTTTGGAGTTTCCCCGCAGATTGGAATGTAACCACCGATCCTGCGGCCGCTTCTGTGACAGTGGATGTTGGAGTGAACTCAGGTGAAGTCTCTGTGATAGGCCTTAATGATTGTGGTGCTTCTGAAACAATCATGCGAAATGTCACGACGATACTTTTACCACTACTAAACAATGTCACTGGGGAATTAGAACCTTGCCAGGGAACTAACGCAACTTACACTGCCGATGCTGAAAACAGTGATCTTTTTATCTGGAGTTATCCAATTGACTGGGAAGTGATGGGCAATTTTGAGGAGTCTACCATTCAACTGAAAGTAGGAGCGATACCCGGCTCCGTTTCTGTTGTAGGGCAGAATGCATGCGGACTTTCCGCAGAAGTTTCTCTATCTGTGACACCAAAGATTGCTGCAGAAGTGACCATCATTCAAAATGGGAATACACTTTCACTTTCTCAGGTGGGTAGCTCTTATCAATGGTATTTGAATGGGGAAGTTATTGATCTGGCCTTCGGTAGTGAATATGTGGTAACAGTTTCCGGAGATTATCATGCGGTCGTCGTGTATGCCAATGGATGTGAATCAACCACTGAGGCTATCAATGTAATTGTGACTTCCATCTGGGATGCAAAAGACATCCTAGAAATCACCACCTATCCAAATCCTGTAAAAGAAGAAGTGTTTTTACAAGGTATCGAAGGTGATTTTAATTATAAAATATTTGATTTTACCGGCAGCCTTGTAGGCCAAAACAGCACAACGAAACAATCGATTTCTGTAGGGAACTTATCAGAAGGCGTCTATGTCATCCGAATAAAACAAAACGAGAAAACCTATCAGGCTCGATTTGTCATCATGCGTTAAAATAATATAAGTCTGTACACACAGATCTAGACAAATCAATTAGTCAAGAAGCCACTGCGGAAAGAAAAATCTGCAGTGGCTTTTTTTTAAAAAAAATTACGAGGGAGAATTTATCAGCCGTTTGATACGCTCAGATTCCTCAGGTGTATTGGCATTCAACAAGATTTGTTGGTCCTGCGCCCTGACGACCGATGTATTATAATCGACCAGAATCCCGCGCAGACTACTCCTCCCTTTTTGGAAATAATCGAGTAAAACAGGATAAATTTTAGGCTCCAAAATCGTGATCCATGGCTCCGGCATCAGTGCGCCTTCATCCAAAAAACTTGTCGCATAGGAAGACTCATCTCTTGCTTCTGTCAACTGTAGAAGCGCATCACTATCCAGCAATGGAAAATCACAAGCGACCACAAGCCAGGCACAATTTGGATCATACGTGAATGCGGATAAAATCCCACCGAAAGGTCCGAGGTCATTATATATATCTTCAAGCACTCTTGGATTGTCTTCCTCGAGCTGGTTTTTCCTGCGGGAAATAAAAACTTCTGCTGTAAAAGGAATTAAAAGTTTGTACAGGTAATCCTGCTGAGCCAAGCCATGATAATTGATCAGTCCTTTATCATGACCCATCCGTGCGCTATCGCCTCCGGCGAGTACTAATCCTTTTAAAGGAGGAGCTGTTTTAACCTTTTGGTCTCTCATGAGTTTGTCTAAGATACGTGTTCTAAAGTTTTCTACGCTTAGGATTCAAACGCTTTAAATAGTCCTCCTCTATCCTGAGTCACTGCTGAATCCAGATTTCAATTTAGTACCTTGAGTTTTCATCCGGACTCTCCGCCCTATAAAAAATGAAACAACTCATCTCCATTTTATTCCTCTTTCCCCTTCTGATAGGCTTATCTGCTGCTTCCGTAAAGCCTTCAGGGCTAGTCGGAAAATGGAAAGGTGAGGATGGTGGCGAGGTTGGTTTTATCACTTTTGATAAAAAAGGATATGTCACTTTTTTCATCAGAGATCAGGAAATTGGAGGGAAAAAATATCTTTCCGAAGGTGTGCTTTATGACATGTTGTACGAGACTGATGAAAGTGCTGAACCTTACAAAATTGATTTTGTCATTAAGCTCATTGCGGATGGCTCCGAAATTTCACGTATGCCCGGCATATACAAACTAATAGATCAAAATACCTTGGTTATCAATATGAAGTTTGATGGTTCCGTCCGACCGACCCAATTTGAAGACGAAAGTCATGACCAGATCATGCTCCGGAAACTAAAACTATAGCCGAACAATTTTCAATCCATGGCGTATTCGAAGGACCGGAGGATGTATTCTGGTCTCTTTTTGAGAAAAAAGGAGTACAAATCCTGAAATCAAGCCATTTCATAAGGGTTTTAAACAATCTTTAACCAAAAATTCACACTAAAACATGTAATGTCATGCAGATACATGTAAATTTGCACCATCAATTCAAATGTGGAATCCTGGCTTTCAGAATATGTTGGCCTTCAGTGATTAAAATTGATAGACATTACTAACCAAAAAAATAATTTAATGAACAGAACTTATTTTAGCATTCTTGCCATGTCAATGCTTATTCTGACCTCTTGCGTCAGCAATAAAAAATTCACTGCTCTACAAGAATCCTGCAACAACCAAATCGCCCAGTGCGAGGAAAGCCTGAATGAAGCCAAAAGCAAACTTCAAAGTTGTACCACAGACCTGAACGCCATGCGCTCAGAAAAAAGCCTTCGAGAAGAACAACTTGCTGATTTGAGAGCACAACTAACTGATTGCAAACAACTAAGAGATGCTCAATTGTCTCAGGTTGGTGACCTGGCGGTTATGTCTCAGGGTGCAAATGATAACATGAAGCGAACTTTGGATCAACTTGCCGAAAAGGACAAATACATCCACCTTTTACAGGCGGCCAAAACAAAGGCAGATAGTATCAATCTTGCCTTGTCAGCAAATCTGAAGGTGCAACTGAAAGACGGCATTGAAGATAAAGACATCGAAATCAAAGTGGATAAAACCGTCGTGATGATCAATCTGTCTGACAAGATGTTGTTCCAATCAGGAAGTTCTGATCTGACATCTAGAGCTAATGATGTCCTCGGAAAAATTGCTACCATCATCGAAAATCGTCCGGATCTCGAAGTCATGGTGGAAGGTTACACAGACAATGTGCCTATTAATACTTCATGTACCAAAGACAACTGGGACTTGAGTGTGAAACGTGCTACAGCAGTCGTTCGAATTCTGCAAAAGAATTATAACATCGACCCTAATCGTTTAATCGCGGCCGGTCGTGGCGAATACAATGCACTTGCTAGTAACGATACAAAAGAAGGTCGCTCTACGAACAGACGTACCCGAATCATCATCTTGCCAAAGCTCGATCAATTCTACGACTTGCTGAACCCTGATATGGTTAAGGACGGAAAAACAGGACAATAAGTCTTTCAACTGTTTTTAAAGCATTTGATAAAAAAAGAAGCCCGTACCGATTATCGATACGGGCTTCTTTTTTTTATTCCGTCTGCTTAGAAATTTATCGAATCTATGATTTTTCGCATGACCGGTTGAAGTGATTGGTCATCAGAAGGAATCATCACAATCAACTGCCAGATTTTGGATCCCTCGACTATGACAACATCCATGTAATCATATTCACGGCCACTATTTAATAACAGTCCTCGTTGTTGAACCGCTGACTTTGAAGAAATTTTATTTTCTGAGGTATTAAGGATGACTACCCGTGAACCTGTGGCCTCCCATTGATTGTTAGTTCCTTCCACAGCGCCATGCTTGTCCGACAAAACATCATCCTTATAATGGGCATACATCATTGTCACCACGACACCTGTTTCCGTATTCTTATGATAGAAGGCTTCATAGGCTTCTACAAAAGCCTTTGCGTCAGCGGGCAGATTGGTGTTTTGTGCAGCCGTTTCACCCGGTATCAATACCGAAAGTTCCGGCTGGCCAAAGTTGAATTTTTTCCATTGGACATCCGATTGCGCGGACAACCATGAAGGCACTAAACAAAAGAGGAAAAACAGGATTCTCATAAGATGTTATTTAATGATCAGAAAAACTGATTTGGTTCACTTTTAGGATACTAAGAGCAATCAAAACGCTGCAAATTATTGATTTTATAATCAAATGCCGGCACGAACATACTATGTGCTAACTAAACTTAACTTTGCGCCGCATGGATTCATTGACACAGATCGTATTAGGGGCTGCTGTAGGCGAAATAGCTCTTGGTCGCAAAATAGGCAACAGAGCCCTGGTTTGGGGTGCCATCGGGGGCACCATTCCTGATCTGGATATCCTTGCCAATCCCTTTCTGGATGATATGTCTTCATTAGCTTTCCACCGGGGGATTACGCATTCCATCTTTTTTTCTGTGCTGGCCCCTCTGCTTTTCGGAGGTATCGTATATAAATTATACGCATCCAGATTTCATAAAACGTGGTATTATAAATCACTAGTGGTTGTCATCAATATTGTCCTGCTGACAGCCATTACCTTTGGATTAAACTACCTTTTTCGACAAGCAGATTCTCCTACTTGGTGGTTTTTAACGGTCACTTGTTTGTTGAGCGCCTACTTGCTATTCAGATTGTACACCTATTATATAGTCAAAGATTTAGAAGCCCCTGCCACGACCTTTAAAGACTGGTACTGGCTCTTTTTTCTTGCCTTTTCGACCCATTGGTTGCTTGATTGTTTTACCGCTTTTGGTACCCAGATTTTCCAGCCCTTCTCTGATTTCCGAGTGGCCTTTAACAATATTTCAGTAGTGGATCCTTTCTATACGATACCCTTTCTGATTTGCTTGATACTGGTCTCCATGACACTGCGCAATACGCGAAAAAGGATCATCTTCAATTGGGTGGGCATTGGCATCAGTAGCTTTTATATGGTACTCACATTGGCAAATAAAATAAGCATCGATAAGACTTTCGACAAAGCCCTGATCCACCGAAATATTCATGCGGATCGAAGTAGTACCGGCCCCACCATTCTGAATAATTTTTTATGGTCTTGCGTGGCAGAAGATAGCAGCAACTACTATGTTGGCCGTTATTCCGTCTTTGATAGTGATCCCAATTTTCATTATCTCAATGTCCTCCCCAAAAATGATTCGCTACATCAGGCATGGTCTCCTTATGAAGATTACCAAACTTTGCAATGGTTTTCCAATGGATATTTAACACCCTTTGTCACAGACTCCTCTATTTATCTTTCTGATCTGAGATATGGTGGTTTAAATGATACCATCCATGGGCGCAAGGACATGATCTTTAATTTTCTTGTGAAGGAGGAAAATGGAGTGCCTGCCTTTTATGAAAACCGGGAGCCTCCGGAAGATATTAATAAGATGTTTAAACAATTGATCCAAAGAATCAAAGGTTATTGAAAATTAAATGCTGCCCGATGTCTCAAAAACTTCTAAAATGACTGACGCATGATCCCATTTTTTCATCCACTTTTTAATTATTGCCTTGATACCATCTAATCGAAAAGCCTATTTTGCGCTTGCCATCGTTTGCCTTGTTTGGGGTTTATCCTGGGTAGGGAGCAAGGAGGTGGTGAAGTATGTGCCAGTCTTCCAAATGGTAGGTATCCGACAACTGATTGCTGGATCGTTTTTCGTAATTTATTTTCTATGGCGAAGAGCGAAATTACCAAATCGAAAAGAATGGCTAATGATCTGCTTTTTGTCGCTGCTCAATTTCATCATCAGTCAAGGGCTTTCAACCTTAGGCGTGAAATTTACAACGGCAGGATTGGGCGCAATTATTGGTGCCATATTTCCATTGTGGCTTGTTCTTATCATTACGATACGTGGCAGAACTAAGCTTTCTCCACTCACATGGGTTGGAATTTTTATTGGATTTTGCGGTGTATGTGTTGTGTTCTATGAGCACCTTCATTTGCTATTTGATTATTCCTTTTTAGGGGGCATTATACTTGGCCTTATCTCCTCATTATCCTGGGCATTTGGAACGATTTATACCAGAGATTTTGCGCTTGATTACAATCCTTACTTTAGTATTGGCTGGCAGATGTTGATAGCGGGAGTTGTGCTGACTCTTTTTTCTACGATCACTGGAGATACGATTTCCATTATGGAGATTTCAGCATATGCTTGGGGTTTGATTTTGTTTTTGACGATTGTTAGTTCCATATTTGCTTTTCTTGCTTATTTGTATGCCCTGCAAAATCTTCCCACCAGCTTAGTTTCTATTTATGCCTATATCAATCCTATCGTTGCGGTATTAACCGGCTCATTCTTAATCGGCGAACCGCTTACATTTCTTATTCTGGCAGGATCTGCCATAACTTTATTAGGTGTTTATATTGTGAATAAATCAATACAAAAAGCATTAAAATCAAGAATCACCACCACTTAGTCAGCAATAATTTTTGGCAATTAATTTCAAATCCGAAAAAGGAAAAAAGGTACTTGAAAAACGACTAAAACACGGTGATTAAACCGATTTACGTTTTAACATTGGATAAGTTCATCAAAAAACTATCCTTCAAATATGATTTTATAGTATCTTTCGACAGGACTAATCACATAGAAATAGCTGTTTTCCTCAGACAACTTCTTTCTTACCCTCTGTTCAGTCCGGGCAAGTAAACGTTAAAAAATTGCGTATTTGATTTGCTATCAAATCTATACGCATTGTGAATTAATGAAATATGAACAGACTATTACACTACCTTTTATTCCTATCCTTTTTACTTTTTTCTAACCTAACGATTGCACAGACCACCTTTTACCCGGGTGATATTGCGATGGTGGGTGTATCGACTGATATAAGTGCCTGTGGTTTCCCTGCGGAATCAGATGAATTTAGTTTTGTGTGCTATCGCGCTTTTACGACCAATACAACGATTCATATTACCGATAACGGCTGGGAAGTTGGTAACGGTGGTATGTGGGGTGATGGAGAAGGCACCTTAAGTCTTACACGCACAGGAGGAAATGTAGCTGCCGGGACAGTTATAACGATTCGCGCAATCAACAATAGTGGCACATGGGCCTATAGTGTAGTAGGACTTGCCGTTGGATGGACCATTGGACAAGTAAACAATCCGGGAGGTCCTTTCAATCTCGAACCGGGAGGTGATCAAATCTACTTTTTACAAGGTGGTACCTGGGACAATCAAGGAGGCGGCGGTGATGATGCGCTTTATGATGGAAATGTTTTATTTGGTTTTAACACCTTACCGACTTGGTCCGCCAATGGCACCACCAACCAATCAAACATACATCCTGATTTGGAATCATGTTTTCAAATGACATGTCCTAACGTGAACTATTATAAATATACGAACCCGCTGAATGCAACCAACTCGTGGGACTGGATAAAAAGAATGACAAATACGGCCAATTGGACAAGTAGTGTTGATTGTGCCGGTTATAACGCCCTTGCTCCAAACTATGCTGGAGGGTACACTTTTACAATAAATCAACTTAGCCTCGGTGTACGTTGCCCAACATTCTGTGATAAATGCGCTCCTGCTGCTTTCCCGGTAGTTTTTGACTTACCTCCGACTGGATTTTTTGATGTCGTTTATACGAATGGAACTGATTTATTCTACTTATATAATATTGAAAATTGGCACTATTTTATTGATACACTTTATCAGTCAACAACCTATTCCCTTGTTTCTGTCAATGAGTATCAGGGCTGTACTTTACCTCCTCATTTTACAAGTTCGGCCAACTACACGGTCCCTTACAATAATCCGGGCACAACAGTAGAAATTTATGTTTGTGCAGATTCTGAAGTCCCCCTTCCTCTGAACTGGTTTCTCGGTGGCGCTCCCGGAGGAACTTGGTATCCCGGGCTTTCCTTTGACACCTATTGGTATAATGACTTTGGCGAAGGACGATGGAGGTACGTTTTTGCATATCCGGATCAAGGCTGTCCTCCTGATTCTGCGTCGGTTGGGATGCATTTTGCCAATTTAGATGGTACTACCTATGAAATCACCTGTGATCAAAACGGAACACCCAATGATATATTCGATGACTTTATGACGATCGAACTGACCGTCAATGGGAATAACTTTGGTGCAGAATATTTAGTTTATATTTCAGAAGGTACTATCTCTCCAGCCGGAGGTATGGTGGGTGTACCGACCATTTTTACATTACAACCCGGTTCCGCGATGGGACCTGATTTGATACTTTCGATCGAAAATATTAATCCTCCACCGGAACACCTCACACTTGGACCACCCTGCCTATTGGATATCATCATCGAAGCTACAGGTTTCTGCTCAGATCCTTGTGACTACGATATGGAAGCATCCATATTTGGCTATGGTGAACTCTGTGTCAATGCATGCCCCGATGAATCTGTATTTGCGGAGATATATGTCAACGGAGGAACACCTCCATATCTCATGGATTTCAGTGTTACCGCCGATGGTTTTCCAGTGTGGAATTTTACAGGTATTTCAGTAATAGATTTTAATGAAATTGAAATTTGTATCGATACCATTGCGGCCCCTACATTTAATCCACTCACCAACTACCTGATCATTCCGGCAAGCATTGGAGGTGAAGAAGCAGAAATAACATTAACCAGTGTTACTGACTTTTACGGTTGCTTTGCCATCTTAAATGGAAGCGCTTATGTTAATTTATTCCCGCTACCTGTTTTAGATTCTTTTGACTTTACTGTTTGTCAGGAAATAGCCGGCACCTTTGATCTGACACAATACGATCAGGACATACATCTATTCTATGATGTGAGTTGGTACGATGGAAACCCCCTGACGGTTGGTAATAAAATTGTCACCCCCACAGTCACCAACCTGAATGATGTAGTTGAATTATGGGCACTTGTTGAGGATTATAATTTTTGTACCAATGTGATACAGGTCCCATATACAATTTTACCATCCCCTCTGATTGATACGATTCCTCCTGTCGAAATATGTGCAGGCACTATTATCGCGCTTCAGGATATTCAGATCATCGATCAGGGCAATAGTATGGCAACCTACACATTTCATTCAGCAGTTCCGCTCGACACTTCAACCCTTCTTGATCCGGTAGTTTTTTTACCTGTAGATACGGTTACTATTTTTCTGTTAGCCTCAACAGGGACTTGCTTTGATACGATGCCTATTATCATTAATGTACAGCCCTACCCTGATTTTACACTAATGGGCACACCTTGTCATTTACCTTCTGATACCTATAGTGTTTATTTTACGAGCTCAGCAGATTCTATCTATGCCAATGCGGGAACAGTGATTAATAATCTCATGGGGCAAGACACCATTCTAGGCATCCCTGACGGTGTTGATATTATTATAGAAATATACAATTCTACCGGACTTTGCAGTGATACGTTTACGATAGTGGCTCCTGATTGTGATTGCCCAACCGTGAATCCACCTGTGGCTTCTGTTGGCAGCTACAGCGTTTGTGACTATGATCCGATCCCTATCTTTTCTGTATCGGTCGATGCAGGACTTTCGGCTAACTGGTATAATATTCCAAGCGGTGGTGTCCCACTTTTACAAAACAGTCTAACCTATCAACCGGCTTCATTTACCACTGCAACCTATTATGCGGAAGCCCTGAATATGGCAGACGGTTGTGTGAGTTCACGTACGCCGGTCGCCCTAACAGTACATCCATCAGCAGTATTACAGGACCTTGTAAATCCGGTTCTTTGTGATCAGCAGACAATCAATATAGACTTGCTTATGCCTGGCGTTCAAAATGGTGTAGCAGGTTCAGGCAGCTGGTTTGCGTTAAGCACCAACCAACCTGTTTCTGGAATTTTGCAACCGCTCCCAGGCGAAAGCTGGTATTATACTTTTAGTAGTAATCCGGGTATGTGCCTTTCTTATGACACGATTAGCGCTGTGGTAAATCCTTTACCAAGCCTGGCTGTTTATGAAATAGTTTGCGATGAAATAAATTTAACGTACGCCATTTCTTTCACATCGGATGCAGAGTCCGTTATGTCTGATGTGGGTACATTAACAAATGTTGTTGGCACAGACAGTTTTTCAATTACGGATGTAGTCTATGGCGTCAACATTCAGATATCCATGGCAAATATATCCACCGGATGCACTTCTTCTTTTAATCAAATTGCTCCGGATTGTTCTTGTCCTTCATTATTGCAACAATCTGCCATTGATATTTGCTCAGAAGTTGCCAACATTGATCTGGTGAGTTATGAAGGCATCGGTGTATCCGGAAGTTGGGAGCTGGTGACTACTCCTGCAGGCAGCAATCCGGCGACATTAACCGGAAGTAATTTTCAAGGCCAAAACGGAGATCCCGGGCTTTACACGCTAAGATTTATTCGTTCTGTCATCCTGGATGATTGCATTGATACCGCTGCTTTTGAACTTACGCTTCATTCATCACCACTTGTTGATGCAGGTGTTGACGGCACGGCTTGTGCACCGGATGTCATCCTACTCTCAGGTACGGCCTCAGGAAGTAATATTCAATATAGCTGGCAGACAACCGGTTCCGGCACGATCGCCAATGCCAATGCTCTCAATACAACTTACACGCCTGTCCTGGCTGATTTTAATTTGGGTACCGTTAGTTTTACGTTGAGTGCTATTGATCAAACTGGATTCTGTCCGATGGATGCAGAAACGATAACGATCACGATTGATGCTTCGGCGTATTTTATTTTAGATAATCCAACACTCACCTATTGTGATACCTCTGATATCGTGGTAGATCTAGATGCATATATTAATTATGGGACGACCGCGGGTTCTTGGTTTTTCCCGGTGGGTGTCACTGCTCCAATTACTAATGATAGTGAGTTCAATCCAAGCACGCTGATGCCTGGCGCTTACACTGTATATTATACAACCAGCAATGCCACTCTACCCTGCGAGAATGATACCGCCGGAATCAATATCCTCATTGAAAACTGTCTGTGTCCTTCCGTGGCTTTATCGAATCCAATGAATGCTTTGTGCAGTGCCGCTTCGACACAGAATCTGGATGACTACCTGATCACGCAAGAACCGGGAACATGGAGTATTAGTACATCCCCACCTGGAGCGAATCCTGCGACGATCAATGGTTCAGTTTTTAGTACGAATCAATCTGATGCCGGAACGTATACAATCCGCTATACCTTGACAAATCCTATGGCCGGTTGTCCTGCGTTTGCAGAAATAAATTTGGTAGTCATTGCAACACCCTCCATTCAAGTCGTCAGCACGATTTGTTCTGCTGATCTGATGACGTGGCAGGCGACCATCGTCTCTGCTGCGCAATTGGTTGCAAACTCAACTGGCACGATTACGCTTGTAAGCGCTAATACATACCTTATTTCTAATCTAACGCTTGGCTCAGGTTTGCAGATAAATGCTTCTAATGGCAGTGGTCTTTGTTTGTCCACCTTAAACATTCCTTCTCCTGACTGCGATTGTGATTTGGCCGTCAGTAACCTACCGGATGTTGTTATGTTGTGTCCGGGAGACATGATGTCCTTTGACGCCGTTGTGACGGGAGGTTCTGGCACAGTAACGTCCTTTTGGGTGCACGCAAATGATACACTCGACCAAACAAATATCAATGTAGATGAGGCCGGAGTTTATGTGTTCATTAGTTTTGATTCGTTAGGATGTCGGCAGGAACATAATTTAGAGGCCATTATTTATCAGGAGATGATTGCTGATATCGGTAATACCCCCATCACTTGCCCCGGAGATAATGATGGATCGATCGTTCTTTTTGATATACAGGGTGGAAATGGTCCATTCTTCATCTCGATAAACAATGGGACCTTACAACCCATCAATGCATTTCCACATATCATTGGAAACTTAGGACAAGGTACCTATGCTATATCTATTGAAGATGGATTTGGGTGTATGATCAGTAGCACACAGCAAGTACTCCCGACAAATGCAGAAACCGTAAATCTCGGTCCTGATGAAACAATCCTTATCGGTGACAGCATTGTGATTTCTCCTCTACTTAGTTTTATTCCGGAAAGTTTCTACTGGACAGGAGATACCTCTTTGATCAATACAAGTCTTCTGATAAACACCTTGTTTCCTCTGGAGAATTTTAGTTTGACGCTATTTGCACTGGATATAAATGGATGTATTTACAGCGATGATCTGACTGTTAAAGTATTACTGAGCAGTTCTATTTTTGTGCCAAATGTTTTCTCTCCCAATAATGATGGTGTCAATGATGTCGTAGCACCGCTGGCTGATCCGTCGATTGTCTCGATTGAAATATTTGAAATATTCAGTCGATGGGGAGAAAAGGTATTCTCTGCGAAAGGTTTTGTCCCTAACGCCGATGAAGGCAATTGGGATGGACGGTTTAAAGAAGAATTATTAAACCCTGGTGTATTTGTTTACCGCCTATCGGCTACAAATAAAAAAGGTCACGTGCTTAATATAAATGGGAATATTACATTAATTAAGTAGATTTACTGTCGTCATTTACAAGTCCTCACTTGCAAATGTTGTTGTGTTTTGTATCGTATGTGATTAAATACTTTTTTGCTCTCTGAGAAAATCTGTTTTCGATCAACTTTCGAATAACAGATTTTCTCAGAGATTATTACTCCCTCTTTTCTTGCTCTTTTAATTTTGAACTATTGTTCTTTGGACAGGTTAATGGTCCTGCCACAGTAATCGGGTATCATAAATTATTGCTTGGCAGGTTGGCAGGTTGGCACTTTTATAACTAAATAAAATCATATTTCTTCAAACTAAAAATCCTATATGCTTATGAAAATTTCTACAATCCTTACATTTTTCGCCTGTTTTGCTTTTGGTGTTCTATCCGGGCAAGCTATTGAAAAAAACAAAAAGCAACTATTTAGTTCCGGTGAAAACAATTCCAGAACTACGGTGGAATTTAGCTATTCACTGTCTGTAACGAGCGATGTTTACAATCCGCTCGTCAACGCCACTTCTATTAATAATGGGGAAGTGTGGGATGATCCGGAGTACATCATTCCCTTAGGAATCCCTTTTACATTAAATGGTAATGATATTACTTTTCTGGAATTTGCCGGCGTGGGTGCCTTGCTTCTCTCTGCAACAGCCAATGACGATATTGAAACCGCTGTTTTCCCATTTGAAAATGACTTAATTGATCGAGGAGAAACCAGCGGTGTGTCACAATCTCCGATCAGCTATACCGTAGAAGGTGAACCGGGCACTCGAATTCAGAAAATAGAATGGAGCAATGCTGGATCATACTTGGAATATGCGAATGGCAGCCAGGATATGTATATCAATCTTCAACTTTGGCTATACGAAGGATCCAATAAAATTGAATTCCGGTTTGGTGATCTCCTCATTGACAATCCGGATCTGTTCTACAGTGGAGGTACCTATATGGGCGTGAGCGATATTGATAATTTAAACGAAGTAGTCATCAATGGTCATTTTTTCACCGGCGATATAGCGGCTCCTGAATTATCTGCTAATGATGTAACGATAGAAGGGACTCCTGCTGAAGGAGCTGTTTATACGCTAAGCCTTACCCAGCTGTTGGAGGTAACCATCACTAGTGAAAACTCAACTTCTTTTTGTGCTCCTAATGGAACAGCAACTGCTTCCGTATCAGGAGGTATTCCACCATTTGCCTTTTTATGGAGCAATGGAGAAACGTCAGGGACCATTACAAATCTTGATGCAGGATCTTATACCGTCACCGTGACGGATAGTGACGGCATGACCGGAAGTGCTACCGTTGAGATAACGAATGTAGAGGCTATTCATCCTAATGCGACTGCTACGAGCGAAACCTCCTCAGATGCAGATGATGGCACTGCCACTTCAGAACCTACCGGAGGAAGTGGTGCTTATACTTTTTTATGGAATAATGGCGCCACCACGGCGGAGATTACAGACCTGCCACCAGGACTTTATACCGTTACGGTAACAGATGGAGAAGGATGTACTGCAGAGCAAAGTGTCATCGTCAATGCCTTTGAATGTCTTACCATTGAAATCGTAGAATTTATCGAGGATGCTAGTTGTTATGGTTCATGTGATGGGTTCATACAGATCACTGAAATCACAGGAGCTACAGATCCGCTCACCTACCAATGGAGTACCGGTGCTGTTTCGGAAAGTATCTTTGATCTATGTGCCGGCACATACATCCTCACGGTTGTTGATGCGGCAGGCTGCGAAGTAGTCGAAACCTATATTGTAGGAGAGGCAGACGAATTTTTTGTCAACGCCGGTGCAACCAGCGAAACAGGGGAAGACTTAGATGATGGAACGGCCTGGTCGTCTCCTTCCAGTATGTTTTTTCCATTTACATATTCATGGAGTAATGGGAGCACGGATTCTCTATTGACTAATTTATCACCCGGCATATATTCCGTTACGGTTACGGACAATAATGGATGTACTGCTGAAGAATCAATAGAGGTTTTTGAGTTTGTTTGTATTGGTGAAGTCCAGTTCACCGTCCAACATGCCAGTTGTTTCGGCTCATGTGATGGTACAATTTCTGCGATCGTAAATTTTGGAGGGGTCGGTCCATTTACATTCTTATGGGGAAATGGTGAAACAACGGAGGAGATTGTGGATTTATGCTCAGACTTCTATAGCTTGACGATAACGGATGAAGGTCAGGGTTGCGAATTATATGGCATTGCTCTTGTGGATGAACCACCATTTCCGGTTACTATTACTATAGATCAGATTGTTCATGTGACAGACTCCACTACCGGAGCGATTGATATATCTACCTCCGGATTGCAACCTTCAAGTACCTTTTGGACCGGACCAAATGGCTTCACAAGCAATGAGGAGGATTTAACAGACCTGGAAGCCGGTATTTATGTTGTAGTCGTCACCGATGGTAATGGTTGTACCGCTATGGAAACAATAGAAATCATAAATACGATTGTTGGACTTTATGTACCCTATAATCTTGATGTGAAGATCTATCCTAATCCGGCAAATGAAAACATCTACATTGTGTTAGATGAGGAAGTAGCTGATTTCAAAGTCCAGCTCATCAATCCTGATGGACGGCGACTTGAAAATTGGGAGAATGTAAACACCTTGGATGTTTCCACTTATACATCAGGGATGTATTACCTTAGAATTAGCTCAGGGGACAAATATTATGTCCATCGTTTTAATATAATTCGATAATAAAAAAAGGCGACTTCAAATGGAAGTCGCCTTTTTTTTATTTCAAATTTATTGATTAATTCTTCTTAGGATAAGGAGGAGGCGCAGGAATATCCTTCCTTGATTTCAAATCTTCCAGGATCACTTCGATAGCCTTATCTAATTGATTGTCGATTCCTTTAAACTCATCGGCCGGACTGTTATAAACCTCAATATCCGGATCTACACCATAACCTTCAATCGGCCAGGTCTTACCTTCCAAGTCATAATTAGCAAACTCAGGACGATGTAAGGTACCTCCATCTACGAATGGAAGTGGTCCTCGGATACCTACTACACCACCCCATGATCGTCTACCAATCGTCTTACCAATCTTCATCTTCTGAAAACGGTAGGGGAAGATATCTCCATCTGATGCTGAGTACTGATCCATCAGCAACACTTTAGGACCATAAGCGGATCCGGGATCCGTATTAGGTATTGTCACATTTCTTGGCATATCAAAAAACACCGGCGAACGGCTCAATCGCTCTGCGATATGCGGCGAAACGTTTCCACCACCATTTCCACGATCATCAATGATCAAGCCTTTCTTCTGAATTTGTGGGTAGTAGTATTTGATAAACTCATTCAAACCACCGGAGCCCATATCAGGGATGTGAATATAACCGATCTGCCCATTTGTCTTTTCATTCACATAGTCGATGTTTTTTCGGACCCAATCCAGATAGTATAAACTTGATTCATCATTTGTTGGAATCACAAGCGTCTTATGACTTCCTGCCATATTTGCTGTTTTATTCACTGTCAACTCTACAGTTTTTCCGGCAGTGTTCACAAGTAGTTGATTGTAATCACCAACCGTTGAAGTAGAAACACCATTGATGGCAAGAATAAAATCTCCTTCGTTGACATCTACACCCACTTCTGTTAAAGGAGATCGTGTAGATGGCGCCCAATTTTCTCCTTTAAAGATTTTATCAATCTTATAATAACCCGATGCATCACGACTCACTTCTGCCCCTAAAAGACCAAGTGATATCCTTTCTGATTTAGGAACATCACCACCGCCTACATAAGCATGTCCTACATTTAACTCACCGATCATCTCACCGATGATATAGGTCAGATCAAGTCTGCTATTAACATAAGGAAGCAGCGCAGCATATTTCTTCTTCATGGCCGGCCAGTCTACACCGTGCATACCCGGATCATAGAAAAAATCACGCATCTGTCGCCATGATTCATTAAAAATCTGTTCCCATTCTTTCTTGCGATCTACCACCAGTTTCATATTGGATAGATCCACTTTGTTCTCAAACTTTGTAGCGTCCTTTGGCAAGTCAACGATGGCAAAACTGCCCTCATTGGCAATGAGCATTTTTTTCTGATCGGCAGAAATTATGTAACTTCTATATTCTCCAATGGAAGTCTCTTTTTCTTCTTTCAGATCATAGCGCTTCAGCGTTCCTTTCGGATCACTGGTAGAGTTCGTAATATAATATACAGCATCCTCGACGGCTGTCAATCCATAATAATTACCTGCTGAAATAGGTAAGGCAACGACTCTATCCATAATACCTTCAAGATCTACTACCGTCACTTCCTCTTTCTTTTTATCCTCCTCCTTTTTAGCCTCTTCATCATCTTTCGCACCTTTTTTCTTCTT
This sequence comes from Saprospiraceae bacterium, assembly GCA_037969625.1. Taxonomy (GTDB): domain Bacteria; phylum Bacteroidota; class Bacteroidia; order Chitinophagales; family Saprospiraceae; genus Opimibacter. The sequence goes on along the minus strand of JBBKXT010000210.1, from coordinate 2,663 downwards.
GCTATCTGAAGTGCTGTCACCTGCATCTTTGGTTTCTTCACCACTTATCTTTACCTCATCATTCTTAGGCGCTAATGGTGACTTTGTGGATTTCGCCAATGTGAGGAAATAGACTTTCGCCAAATCAGCATAACTGTGATTCCACTCTACATGAGAGTAGGTAGGACTAAAATCACGATCAGAAACAAAAAACAAGAATTTTCCATCCGGGCTGAAGGAAGCTCTTGATGCTTCATACCAATTGTCTGTGGCTTGGGTAGATACTCCACTGTCCAAGCTATACAAAAACACCTTTCCACGGAAATCATCATCCACTCTCGTGTAGGCAATCCAACGACTATCAGGAGACCAATCTGTACTTTGATGCTCCCATGCATTTGCCTGATCCACAAGGGTAACTTTCTTTGTGTTGATATCTACATATTGAAGTCTGAGCTTCTTGTCAGACCAAACTAACTTTTTACTATCCGGAGACCAGTCTAAATAATACTTATAAGTATCACCACCATTCGTTAGCTGCACAGGTGCCGCACTTCCATCCTGCATTTGGATGTAAATCTCGTCTTCTCCAGTAGCATCACTTATATAAGCCAGATACTGACCATCAGGAGACCAGGTCACAGCACGTTCATGTGAACCCGGTGACTTGGAAAGATTTCTAGTGATACCGTGTTCGGCCGGCACAGTCCATACATCACCTCTGGCGGCCAGAGTGATGCGGTTGCCATCAGGACCCAAATCATAATCTCCTGATCCAATATAATCAGAAGCATCAACCATTTCATTCCTACCCGATACCATGTCATCAGCGATGGTGATGGATACTTTGGTTTCTTTTCCTGTCTTCAAGTCATACAGGTAGATATATCCACCATTCTCGTACGCAATGGCGTCCGCGCCGAGAGATGGGAACTTAATATCATATTCTGTATAGCTTGTTACTTTTCTTGTTTGCTTCGTATTTATATCATACTCAAACAAGTTCATGATTCTATCCCGATCGCTGCAGAAATAAATTTTATCTCCATACCACATCGGCATGATATCCTGTGCCGGGTTATTGGTGACATTTTCCATCCCACCACTCGCAAAATCATAAATCCAAATATCATCTGCCATTCCTCCACGGTAGTACTTCCAGGTTCTGAATTCTCTAAAAATCTGGTTCATCGCCAGTTTGGAATTATCAGGGGAATAAGAGCACCATCCTGCTACAGAAAAAGGCAGCTGAGTGGATAAGCCTCCTGCTGCTTCAGCGAAATAGAGTTGTCCTTTAAAAGAGTTAAAGGATGTCTTTCGACTGCGGTAAACGACACCGGAATTATCATTCTTCCAGGCCATCACGATATTATTTGGACCCATTCGATCGCCAAGATCATCTCGACCTAAAGTGGCTGAATAAGTCAGTCGAATAGGAACACCACCCGCTGCGGGCATTTTATATACCTCTGTATTACCGTCATACTGTCCGGTAAAGGCAATTGATTTTCCATCCGGGGAAAATTTTGCAAAAATTTCATTTCCAACATCCGATGTTATTTTTCTGGCCGTTCCTCCGGTACGAGCCACACGATAAAGATCGCCTGCATACGAAAACACAATAGCGTCCGAAGAAACCGTTGGAAAGCGGAGCAGTCTAGCCTCCGATTGAGAATTGGCTTGCATCCCTATTAAAAGGAAAGCCATTAAAAAGATTATCCTTTGCATCTACAATTATATTTTATCGTTAAAATGAGGTGCGAAAATCGGAAAAATTACCGAAGGGAAGGCAATCCTATACATGCATTTGTGCCCATTATCATAGAATGATGGCATTTTAAGGCCATAATATTTCCCTATTTAGGCTAACCGATACAAACACACCTCTTCGTCCGCTTCCAAAAATATTTTTTCAAATCGAAACCCAAGTTTTTCGAGCAAATGAATAGATCGCTGATTCTCAGGGACCGTAATGGCCAATAATTCACTGATTTGGAGCTTATTTTTAGCGTATGCCAGGTTTGCACTGGCCACTTCGTAGGCATACCCCAATCCGGTATATTCAGGCAAAAATGCAAATCCGAAATCGGGTGCCTCAAGGAAAGGACGTTTCGCCATTCCGCAGGTCCCAATGGGCGTGAGATGGTCTTTTAGTAAAACGAGATAAAAACCAAATCCATTTTCCTGATAACTTGCGATGGACCCCTGCAAGAGATATCGTTCAGCATCTTCAAGGGTATACACTTTCCGATCACCTATATATTTTAGCCATGTAGGATGATTTACCAACTCCAACATAAACGGAGCATCCGCTACATCGAAGTTTCGCAGAATCAATCTTTCTGTTTCTAGAATTGTTTTCATCTATCTTATAAAAATATGGCAAAGAAAACGCTCCAACTTTTTTCCAATAACCTTCAAAAAAAATCAGAATGAAAAATGCAATCATCATGTGATAATCAAAACACTGCCTGACCTACAAATCATATCAACGTAATATCCGCGAGATAGGCTGAAGATAATCGATACTATTCTTTCGAAAATACATAACTACCACCTCCCTGCTTCAAGGTCAATTCATTTTTATCCCGATCGAAAGAAATAAGGATTCCGGCCGGATCAAATTTGAATTTATCGATAGCTGTAGCTTCAAGTGGAATGGCCATTTGGCCGGTGGCTTGAGC
>JBBKXT010000209.1:0-9521 GCA_037969625.1 Saprospiraceae bacterium | reverse complement strand
CATTTCCTTAAAATTACGTTTTTCCTTCGGTTGTCATAGCTGTTTTTGCGAAGGTGACATCTGGTTTTCGTTACTTTTCTAGTGAAGTCTTCATTTTGTGGCCGTTCCTGATGCATAAGAGTCATGGCGAAGGTTTGCTCCAAATAAACCTCTCCCGAACAGGAAATTCCCTGCAGTGCGTTATTGAAGATAATGGTGTAGGACGTGAGGCCGCCCGACTCATTAAAAGTAAGTCTGCTGAAAGAAACAAATCCATGGGTATGCAGATCACACGCGATCGGATGGACATCACCGGTCGAACAGCAGATCTGACTTTTGAAGTGGAGATTGAAGACCTCTTCGATGCAAAAGGTTTTGCAGCGGGTACTCGTGTTGTTGTGCGGATGACAGAGAAATAGAAGTTTAGTGCTGGGTAAATCTGAAGCAGATATTGTCAATTAGTTGTTCAGTCCAATCGGATGTTTTTAGATTGCTGGATGCAATACGAAGTTATCTTTTGAATTTGATCCTTATCATTAAATTCATAAAGATCACAAGCAGAAACAAAGGATATTCGCTTATTATTTTTTAAAAATTCTGCGGTTCCGTTAACAACTACTATTTTCCCTTCTTCGATGATGTTGATAGTTTCAAATTTTGTTGTTACTGAATTAATATAGTTGCTTACTTGTTTACAGTTGTCAACGATTGCTTGTTTGCCTGTAAATGTATTTTCTTCGACAACGATCCACACAGCATTGTCAGCAATAAATTCATAAAGGTTTTCAAATGCGCCATTTGAAAAGGCTGTTGATATGTCTTTATACCTCATGGTCATCTTCGATGGTGTCAAATTAAATTTTTACGGGTGTTAAATGTGTCATTCCACAAAGCCACTTTTGGTTTTCATTCTTGCAAAAACATGTAATCTATTCATCGGCTTTCATTGGTTGCCCTTGCCAATGACCAGTATTTTGCCCTCGACCAGTTACTAAAGCAATATCCCCATACAATTTCACTCTTAATACTTGTTTGGTCATGGTATCGTAAGTAAGCGCTGATCAAGCACATCAAAAAACCTTCCTTGTAGAATAATTCCACCATTGCTATCAACCAAAACTCAGTCGACGGTTATACATTTTTAAATTTTTTCTATGCTATTGGTTATAATGGTCTTGCTGAAGTTGCCCTCAATGTTTTGAAATACTGAAATTAATTGTTCGTTTGTCATCGCTAAATAGTGTTTTTTCTATTATTTGTTTGAAGCCGGATAACCCTAAAATACTTCGTCACACAGGGATGGGCATATATTTTTTATAAACGGATCTATTTATTTCTTGATTATTAACAAGTGTAATAACTTCTAGCCTATTGTTTTCCACCACTGACTCTTTGAATTCAATAATATTATTTTCAATTGGACTGGAGTGTTGTAATTCAATGGTTATGTATTTTTCATCTATTGAAAATGTGAATTTTATGGGATGCTTAAGATTGTTTCTAATCTTCAAATCCTTATAGCCATAAGCTACGGTGGCGTCTGAACCCAAGGGTGTAAATCGAGTTTCGTCCGTATAAATATCAGCAGAATGATTGTGTCTTTCGAGTACTTCAAGTTTGGCGCAGAGACTCACATAATAAATAAGACCGGACAACTGACACAACCCACCGCCTAATGATTTTTCTAAATTTCCATTCACCAATGAACGGCTCTCTACATACCCATTCTTTTTTGAGGGAGGACCAGTAATTCGCCAAAAGGAGAAAATTTCATTTGAATTTATTTGAATAGATTCAATGCGTTGTATTGCTACTTGGAGGTTTTTCTTTTTTGCTTCATTAGGAAAAAACACTTGTTTTATTTTTAATGCCCTTGAGAAAGTGTTAAATGATTTCTTGCGCTTAGCATAGTGGAAGAAGTATCCATTAGTCACATCATCAAATGCACCTTTAAGCTGGTGTAAGCTTGCCTTTATGTGCTGTGGTATGAACTTTTTGATCACTGCTTTCTGAGTATGAAAGTTAAATGAGAGCTGTATTCTTTGAGAAATGAATTACACATAAAGGTATCAAACGAAATAATCTTTCTTCTTATGAATACAGGAATTCGATGAATTGGAAAAAAGGCAATACCGTGGAAGGAAACTAACGCCCATTTAGAGCCGATTAACGCCTTTAAGGTTTTTACGCTTATTTGGTTGGCCCCATGCCAAGTCGTACTTCTGTAGGTCGTCATTTTTCTTCTCTTTTGAGAAGGAATATCAAAGATAAAGTATCCGCCCGTTTTCAATACCCGATTCGCTTCATCCAGTATTTTTACTATGCTATTTAGGTCTACATGCATGAGTAAATGAAAAGAGATTACATTATTAAAAAAGGAACTTTTGTAGGATAGCGCTTCTGCATCTTCTATCGTGATATGTTTGTATGGGTATTTGCTTTTCGATTGATCTACCATCTCGGTGCATATATCAGCCCCATAATTGGCGTAGGTTAGAAATCTGCCAGTGCCACATGCTAAGTCTAAATTAAACTCAATTTCCTTTTCATTCAGATATTTTTTTATTATGTCATTTTCTTGCCTATGGATATATTCACCATAGGAGTTAGAGAATCTAACCTCATCGTAATCTTTTGCGAGGTCGTTATAATACTTGGTTATTTCTTTTCTCACTAATTTCTTCTTTTGTATTATCGGACAATATAAATAGATGTGACGAAATGTACAACATAATCCGATCAAGGAGAAAGCCAGCTTTAGTTGCCCGACAAGACATAAAGATTGAACATCTCATGAAAAAAAAATGAAAGTGATGTAATCATTCCTTGAATATAGATATCAACAACCTCATCATCTTGTTGAAAGTTAAAAGATGACTAGCTTTTCTGTTAATCCTTTTCCAAAGGTATCCTTTACATGAAGGAAATAAATTCCTGAAGCAACATTAAACTTGAGTGTATTTTGACCGGATTGTAACGTATTATTGGAAAGTACTTTTCCGGTGATATCCATTAGGTGGTAGGTTGAGGGCTTTTCAACGGCTATAATAAGATTTCCATCCGAAGGGTTTGGATATATCGCTATAGTTTCATTGAGCTCTTCTGTAGCAAGGATTAAAAAATTATCAACAAGGTTCCATTGTGTTGTATTGGTTACGATGGGTGGATTAAAATCAAAATAGATACTGGCATTGTTCAGAACTTTTTCAAAGTTCTCTGTATCGGAATCCGGCATAATTGAAAAGGATACAAAGCCTTGACTTTCCAATTCATCTTCATTTTTTGGGGGTAAGTCAATATTTGAAAACGTAAAGGTGACGATTCCTTCACCGGAGATTCGTGTCGTTACATCATGACTGCTGCCTAAGAAAGTAAATGTAGCAGGATCAAGACTACTGTCCAATGTGTCGATGATGGTGATGTCAAATGCTTTGTAGGTGCCTTCGTTTTGAAACCGAATAGTATACTTAATGGGATCTGCAATTAGCGAAAAGCCACCTTCAGATGCTCCGGTTGGTTCTACTTTTTTATCATTGGGATCATATGAGCAAAGTAAAGAATCCGATGTGGTCGCGGAAAACAAACTGTCAGTTGTTTCAAAATCAGCTTTAAATTGGAATAGTTCTTCAAGGTTAGTAAGGCCGGGTGCCTGAAGCGTTATTTTCACGTTGATGCCAAGAAGGGCACCCAGCGTGATGTCCTCAAAAATTAATTCACCCGCACTTTGCTGACTTACGGGAATAGAACTTTCGACGAAGTCTATGATGTCGTTGTACTGAAGGGTTAGATTGCCAATGGAAGATTCGATGCTTTTGTTTCGTAAATTGATTTGTACTTTAAATTTTCTATTGCACACGGTTGTTCCATTCGCTATGGCCAGTTCGATATCATCTTCATACACTTTCCAAAAACCAAATGCAGGTAAGTTGCTTTCATAAGTCGGCATACTTGCAGGTTGAGGATTGATGGTGGTAGATTCTGCGCTCACTTCAATTTCGTGCAGATAGGTATGCTCTTCCGGGGTATCACTATAGAAAGAATAAACGCCGGAAGGATTTGTGATTGCCCAAATGTCTCTATCGACATCCCTAACTTTTTGACTGGGTACTGGAACGTCTGAAGGTGATTCAAAAGTTCCGTTTTTGTCTCGATCAAAATAGACCATACCTGTTCCTTTATACGCTCCCTGAATGTCTGGAATTTCTAATACAGAAACACCTACATTTTGGGTGACAATCAAGTTTCCATCAGGATCAAACGCAACACTTCTAAGCGAATTTGTAGTCAAGCCCGAATTGAAAATGGTGTATTGCTGAGTAGACTCTTTGTCCCAGTAGAACAAACCATTGTTAAAAGTAGTAACCCAATAGTTACCCTTTTTGTCCTGAATCATTCCATCAACATAATCGCTAGACCAGGTGTCAGTGTAGTCGTGCCAATTAATTCCATCAAACATCATGATTCCACTGGAGGTTCTGACCCAAACCAAATCATCATTGTCAACATATACATAGAATGCGTAACCACCATCCTCTCCTGTGCCGAGATGACTAAATGAGGAGCCATCATATTTAATTAACCCTAAATCCCAACTGGCTAAATAGATGCTTCCCTTGCTATCACTATCAATTGAAACAGCACCTTCAAATGCATTATAATGGTCTAGCAGGTGAACTTCATCATTTTCAATATATCCGAATTTACTTAGCGACGAAAAGAAATAGATTCTACCATCTGCCGTAGCTTCCAGATCATGCACGTTGGAATGATTGTATAGAAATTCAGTGATCGTGCCATTGGATATTTTGATGATGCCTGGTATGATCGCATTTCCGTTATTCCCGATATTCGCAAACCAAACATCGCATGTGAGGGGGTCAACCGCCATGGCTCCGGCATGGAAATTATAGTTTTGCCCCACTTCGATACCAAAGTATTCCCAAGTCCCGTCAGCATATCTTACGTCCACACCATCGCGACTGCTGAACCATAGGTTGCCATGACAATCGGATTGTACATCATCCTGATAATTATTTAATAGTGGAACAATTTGTGTTTTTACAGGAGACCAATCACTGCCATCAAAGCGGTACAAGACGTATTCAGATTCCATGTTCCAAATCACACCATACAAGCTTCCATCTGGACCGGCGCCAACATATCGCGGAATTTCAGGGAATCCAAGAGGATAAGGGGTTAGATCCGAATCTTTGTAGTAGCTGACAGAAGTGCCATTATATTTTATTAATCTTATAAGATTTTGATCCGTAGGATCTGATTGAATATAGATGTTACCATATGTATCTTTGAAAGATTTTCGGGGTTGTATGCCGGTATTAACAAGAATCGAAAGCACATCATTTTTAATTTGAAGCAACCTAAATCTAGAAGAAACAATCACCGTCCCATTTTTGTGCACCGTGATATCCTGAAAATTGTCTGTTGCTGTAATGATGCTATTGCCTGAATGAAAAGTTTCAACCACTTGTTCAGATAGTACATCGTATTTATGTATCACATTGGATGTAGCAATGTAGATCGTTTGCTCATCAAAAACGGCTATTGATTTTATGTTCGCAGGTAAATTGTCAAAAAACGATACGCTTCCATTTATTATTCGTACCAATTGATCTTCAATCGAATCATCTCCATTTTCTACTAAAGCCCACACATCTCCATTGGTTAGAATTTGAAGATTCATAATATGCGTATAGGGATGAGAAAGAATCCCATCATCATAATGTATCCATTCGCCATTGGTTAGATTGAAAATTCCCGCATTCTCGCTGACAAACCATAGTGAACCAAAGCGCGTTATTTCTATTTCATTAATACCACCTCCTTTTATTGGACTATTGCCGGCCAGGTAGGTTTGAAATTCACCATTATCAATATTTGTTCTAGTCAACCCACCTTGTGATCCAACCCAAACATTTTTACCATCAACAAGGATGTCTGCGATTGCACGATCATTTGTATAATTGGTCCAGGCTTGTGCGTGTGCAGATACGATTAGAACTATAGCCAGAAATGAAGTAATTGAAAATATTTTCATCATGGAGTGATTTAGGATTCGTATAGTATGGATCAGTTTATTTGCAGGAATTCGAAAAGTCACAAATGCTCATAAGCCTCAAACGATCGACGGGGCTTCTAAAATTACAATATTTCAGAAACATGGATGCAAATGAATTCAATAATGCTTCTATAAATCAGTACTTTTCTTGCCTTTTTTCATATCAAAACAGACCATTGTCCGGAAGCAGACAGTTTTGGAGGTGCCTTGTGTGGCTGACTATTAAAATCCTTAGAGCATGAATGGGCTTTGACTGCAGGTCGGCTAGTGTCCTGAAAAAGTCAGCCCTCTTCGAATTGATAAAAAGAATCACCGACTTGCAAAGTAATTCTTATGCATTCGTAGACTGTTTAGTTTCTTCTTATTATCGCTTAAATAATTTGCAAATCCTACATTTAATGATGTCGATGCCATCGCCATGCCCATAGGTTTTTCCTGTCAACTACTTTTTATTTCTAACTTCCAATGGTATAAAGTTTCCGATTCGCCAGTTTTTAGGAAGTTGTTTTTTTCAAGCACTTTATATGAAGCTGCATTCGATTTATTGGTAGAGGCAATGATTGATTTAACTTCATTTTGAGTTTTGACCCAATCGATTATTCCCATTACAGCTTCGGTCATGAATCCTTTGTTTTGAAATTCTTCATACGTTCCATAGCCAATTTCTATTTGTCCGTCTGCATCGGGTTCTCCGTAGAAACATAGATCGCCAACCATTTTATTTTCAGCTTTTGAGATAGCAGTCCAAATGGTGGCATACAGGTAGTTTGAGTTTTTGTTAGCGACATTCGGCAGTATTGTATTATTTAAGGCTTCCTTTAATTCCAATGAAATGGTCCTTGAAGTTTCATATAGATTTAATTCTTCTTCTAACGAGTTATCACACTTTTCATATTTTAACAACTGTTCATAAGTTAATGGTTTCAAAATCAATCGTTTGGTTTCTATCATTTTGTGGTCGGTTTATAGGTTGTTCCATATTCCAAGGATCGACTTATCTTTTCTGCTACATTTAGAGGCAGGAGATTTTACAGAAGGGTTCACTGGCAGAAGGGGCACATCCTGATTAATTTCGTTTAAAATTAATCATTTTCATTGATTTTCGTAGTCGAAAACTGCCAATAGAACAAAGGTGACATGCTCACAAGATGCCACACCAACGATTCATAATTGTTGACAATGAAGTTTTTCCCAGGTTTAATATTATAAGACAATGCTTGTTGTGCAGGAGCCACTATTTCTTCACTTAACGATTTCTGCATTTGCATTAGAAAGTAAAAGTGATTCTAATTTTTCAAGTCGTTTTTCTAGTTCGTCATTCTTATTTTTTAAAGCATTGTTTTCTTCTTCAAGTTCCTGTAACGCTTTCACAAGGATGGGCGTAACCTTGCCGTAATCAACCGTCATTGGGATTTCGATAGGGTTGTCAGGCGTCCCGGAGACCACTTGCGGAAACACTTCATATAATTCCTGAGCAATAAAACCAATTTGTTTTTCGGTTGGACTTGATATCATTTCGTATTGATATACCTGAATATTTTTAACCAAATCCAGTCCATTTTCGAAAGGTTTGATGTTTTGTTTTAACCTTCTGTCAGATGCGGATCCATAGGTGACACCTCCGGATGAGTTGCCGGTAATGCCACCAAGGAGTTGATTGTTGCCACCTCTAAACTCAATAAAACGATTTGTAGAACTTATTAGACTGCCGCCCAATCGGATGGAGAGTGCATCGGCCGTCATCGACGTATCTCTGTTTTCAATAAGTGCAAAAACTCCATTGGCAATAGAATCTTGAACATGAAAAAGTTTCTGAGGACTTCCGGTACCAATACCTACTCTGTGCTCACTTCCATCGGTATACAACAGGTTTGGTGAAGTTGAAGAGGCGACCCGAAAATCAGAATCTCCTTCCGAATAATTAACTACGACATTTCCATCATCAAATAGCGCAGCATAGTCATTGGCGCCACCATTCGTCTTAAAGTATCCAGCAACATGCATACCGGTTCCGATGGAAGTAATCAAATTGTATGTGCCATAATGATTCCCTTCGGAATCCCCATCAACAAGGTTGAAAGTCGCAAAATGTTCGCCATCTCCGGTATTAGAAAGGATGGTTTTTGTTCCATATTGAGTTCCATCACCGATCCCTTTGATTCTATTTGTTGTTCCGGTACTCTCTGCTTCAAACGTACTGATGATTTCATTAAAAGAACCAAAGAGATTTCCCTGACCATCATCTGTTATTTTTTGATAGCTTCCGTACATTTCTACGCTGTATGGATTTTCAGAAATTAATTCATTGATTGTTCCGTATTTGGTGCCCTGACCATCGCTTTCAATAACATTGAAGATGCCTACTTGCATCCCATCGCCTTCACTGATGACAGACGTCATAATGCCAAAATGATCTCCATCCCCATCGCCTTCAATTTTGTAGTAGGAACCAATGTGATTTCCATTTCCATCATTTATTATTTCGTTGTAGTTCGCATAGTGAAGGCCATCGCTTGCATTGGTGATAGAGTTAAAATTTGAATACTGATCTCCCGTGCCGCTTCCTGCCAGCGACTGAAAGCTTCCGAAATGGTCGCCGGCCCCTGATCCATCAAGGACGCTATAAGCAGCATATTGCAAACCGGCCCCTGATCCACCTAACAAATCATAACGGGCAAATTGATTGGCATTGCCGGAATGATCTATTTCAATATAATCGCCATAGCAAATGGATTCGCCAACGCCATCTATTGCTGAGTGGCTTCCATATAGGGATGTTGCGCTTCCAAAGGAACTAATGCTCGTTTGTGTGCCGAACGCTTCATCTGAACCAACCGTCAACAGGTTTATAGAATGGCCGTATTTTTTACCCGACCCAAGAGGTTCTATGGATGTATAAACGCCATATTTGGCACCGGTTCCATTGTTGGAAATATTATTGTAAAGTCCATAGACCAATCCGTTGCCACCGTTCGATATAAAATTGTACTGACCATATATATGGCCGCTTCCGGAACCCAAGAAGATATTGTAATTGCCATATTGCTTTCCTGTGCTACTTCCAAAAAATTCGTTTTTCTGCCCATAATAGGCTTTCGCCGAAGCACCCTGAAGAATTGACCGATAAGCAATAAGCTCCTGAGATCCCGGTGTATTTAATATACTATTTACGCCGATTGAAATGTCTGAAGAATTACTGGAATTAGATAAGTTCACAATTTTTAATCCTTCCAGTTGCGTTTGTGATTTAATGTGAAATAGCACCGAAGCGTCCGGCGGAGAACCATCTTCATTGAGGGCTGCTTTTTGAGCGATCATAGGCATGGCCAGAATCAGAAAGAAGAGTTGCAGCCAAATTTTTAAGGTATCCATCTTATCATTTTGAGTTTGATTTCAAAAGTATGGAGGACTTTGTTTTTCGGTATCACCTAATTGGGTGACTTTTTAACACAACCAAAATTAAGAA
>JBBKXT010000208.1:0-3997 GCA_037969625.1 Saprospiraceae bacterium | reverse complement strand
GCTTCTTTATCTCTAAAAACACCGGTATTGTCTATCACAAGGGCATTTGAAATACCATAGCTGGTATAGTCAATATCTTCAGGTTGGTCGGCACTGATCATATGTACCACATGGCCATCAATGATCAGGGCATTTTGTGCTTCGTCTGCTTCAACAGTTCCGGGAAATGCACCGTGGACAGAATCAACACGCAAGAGGGAGGCTCGTTTTTCCAATAGGCTTGTTCCTTTATCTCTGGTGACGATTGCTCTTAGTCGCAGTTGGTCTCCTCGTCCATCTTGTGCGATAAGTTCTCTCGCTAATAATCTACCAATTCGCCCAAATCCGTATAAAACGACATCTTTTGGTACGGTTGGCGTGAAATTTTCAGGGCCAATAAAAGCGCTGAGTTTATCGGTCAGGAAGGCTACTTCTTCACCGGGTTTATGACCTCCTTCTACCCACTGCGAGGCTAATTTGCCAATATCCATGCGTGCCGGGCACAGATCCAGAGTCAGGAGGGCTTCCAATAAAGCAGTGGTTGCTTCGATTTCTATGGGTTTACCCACCATTTTATGGGCATAATTGTGCAGGCTGAGGATCTCAGAGGCTCGCTTATCAATGAGTTGGTTGCGGAACAGGACCATCTCGATCCCTTTGTCATACCAGAGGTCATTGAGGGCTTTAATGGAGCGCGTCGCCAGTTTTTCATGTGCGATACGATGTTGCACCATTTCATTATAGGAGGTCGAAGACATATATTGAAGGTTTTACTGTTTGTGGATATGGCAAAAATACACATCACATTTAAAATAGACACCCTGAATGGGAATATGTTGGGAAAATGTTGATTTGGAAGACCCGAGACCCAAAGTGAAGGCGCAGTCCTTCATCTGTAGGCCTGAGACCCACGGTGAAGGCGCAGTCCTTCATCTGTAGACCTGGGACCTTAGATGCGACACGCGACTTTTCGACGCGCGACGGATAGCAAAGAGCATAGGGCTAAGAGCATAGGGGCGAAGGTGGGTGCGCAGCGCAGAACCTGTACTCCGACCCTCACTCCTCATTTCTACAACTCGCTGCCACATCAAAAAGCTTAATCGTAATATTAGTGACTTCCTGCATCGCACCGGAGGTATTGGACAAAACAACAATGGATGTTTCTACCTGCGGTAAAAGCATGAGGAATGCGGAAGCACCGGTTTGTGCACCATTATGTCCATAGACTGGTCCGTAGCTTGGGTTTTCACCATATAAATACCAACCCATGGCATAGCCGTTGCCTTGCTTTTTACGGCCTGAATCAACAAACATCATTTCTGTGGTGGCTTCATTGATTAATGAATTGGCAATTATCGCGTCGCCAAACGTGAGCATATCTTCTGCTGTCGAATAAAATCCTCCTCCCGGTACTCTGTTACTCAGATCATGGTGATCGGCTTCACTGATTTTGCCTTTTGAATTGTTGTGATACAGCATTGATTTTCCTTCATAGGTTGTTCCGAATATTTCGACACCTGTGTTTTCCATTTGTAATGGATCTAAAATGTTGGATTGTATATAATCTGCATAAGGCATACCGGAAACTGCTTCAATGATCCGACCCAGTACTACATAACCATAAGTAGTGTAGTTGAATGTTTGTCCGGGCGTTGCAATTAAATCTCTATCCTCGAAAATTTTCATGGCCTCGGTGAGATTTTCATAATGCACTTGGTTTTCTCGTTCTTTATTGTTTTTGTATTCATCAATTCCGGAGGTATGGTAGAGTAATTCTCTGATGGTGATAGCACCTTCTTTCTTTATCGGAAAATTCGAGAGGTATGTTTGGATGGGCAAATCGAGGTCTATTTTTTTTGCTTCATATAGTTGCAAGATCGCCACTGCTGTGATGGGTTTGGATATAGAGGCGATGCGGCTTGATGTATTGGGTGTAAATTCAGTTCCATCGGCACTGTTGCTGAGTCCTGCGCTGCCTAGCCATTTCACTTCTCCATCGATCGAAAATCCGCCTGATAGACCGACAACTGAACCAGTGGTTACTGCTTCTTCCAGGAGTTGGTTGGCTGTTGATTTATAATCTTGTGCATGACATAGGTGGATGGTTATGCATATGCAGAAGAGGGTTAGTAGGGTGTTTTTCATAGATGGTAAAGATAGGTTGATTCAAAACAGAAACGATTAAGATAGCTAACAAATGTAACAATCGCTGTTTACGAAAATTACAGCACTGGATAATTGAACAAGTGAATGCCAAATAAAAAAATCTGCGTCATCGGCCCCCTTTGCGTTTCACTCTTTCGCGCGATTACCCCCTTTGCCCCCTAAAGGGGGTAACTGTTTATGCAGATTTATCTTGTGGAGCTTTTTACTGCAAAAAAAAATGGAGCTATTAATAATCAGGCAAATTTATATTAAACTGAAGGCAATGAATGAACACTAAATACAATTCGTGATACATGCAAGCAAAGCACCCTCTTTAGGGGGCCAAGGGGTAAAACTCTCGCAAAAATGATATATCAAATCGGATAGAAAAATTTGTGATTCACTATGACCATTACAGTCAGCGGCTCTGATACTATCTCATCAGACTTTTGTGAAGGAGTATAATTCGCAACTTTTTCCCTTTCCGCTTTTAGTCGCCGTAGCTTCAGCAAAGGAGACCACCCTTTTAAAACGAAACACTCACCATTTCATCTCCCCCAACTTCTTTCTCAAAATAAACCTTCTCCGCATCAAAAACTTTGAGAAATAATCCTTCCGCGGATCTGGTGACTGAAATATCAAAACTGTGCTTAAATGCTTTTATATTTTTTAGTGACATTTCATTCCATTGTTCGGGCAATCGAGGAGTAAATACAAACGAATTAAAACCTGTGGGTCGTATACCAAATAGTCCTTCGGTGATCACACGGCAGTACAAGGCACTCTCTGCAGACAGGTGTCTTTGATTTCCTTCCGGATAAGCTTCCACGGGATAGGGAACATGTTCGCCTAGCAATCTGCGCTTCGAATAGTATTGCAAGTAATCCGTTGCTTTGTCTGTAGCGCCGGCGGCAAACACACCTCGCAATGCATATAAAGTTGCCCGATCCCAGAACGTGTTTTGTCCGGCCTCGGTGGCTAATCCATCGGTGGTCCATAGTTGATCAGAAAACAAAGCATCGATAGTACCTTCTGATCGATTGAAGATATCTACTGTGAGCGGTGTGCAAATCCAGGCGCGCAAGGTTTCATTTCCTTCGTAATATCTGTAGGTTTCGTATCCGGCGACGGTGGCACCAAAATATTTTTCAATGGCGGCTTTTAATTTATTTGCTTGCTTGCCATAGGTCTTTAACAAGTCTGAGTGAATGCCAATTGATTTCCCAAGATATTCAGCAGAAATCAGTGCATCATAATAAAGAGAAGAGGTATTCAAGTTGGCCTCCCCTGCCGGGAATCTGTTTTCCAACTCATCACAATCTGAAAGAACCACATCTTCCTTATTTAGATGTCGCTTACAATATTCAAGGCACCACGCGATCAGTGGCCAAATCTCGCGCGCTGTTTGTTGATCGCCATATGCCAAACAAAATCTGGAAGCACCATAGGCGATCATGGCCATATCACCGCGGTCCCCTGCCCCATTCCATATATCCAGACCTTCGGCAACGATCGAACTCGGAATGGGATTATAATCTTCGTTGATAAATCTTGCGAAATGACGAAAAGAATTTATGGCAGATTCATTTCCTGCAAGATTTCCCAAGAAGGGAAAAAATGGGTTTGCGTACTCAGCCTGATCATTGGCCCAGATCGCGGCGTAGTATCGTCCTCCGCCGGGGCCATGCATCAGTCCACCGCGTGTATCATAAATACTTTCAACCGCTCGTAGTTTTGCAAAATCAAAGGTGCGATTGATGACATCATCGGGGGTATTCAAAACCAGATCTGCATTTGTTTCTTCTACTAAACGATTTCTCTTTTGAAATTCATAATCTGCTGAAGCAAACACCGGTCTTTGGTGAAGAGATCG
>JBBKXT010000207.1:0-24086 GCA_037969625.1 Saprospiraceae bacterium | reverse complement strand
GTCAGACGTTCTTCTTGTCTTAAGCCAAGCATGTTTTCAACGAGTCGGAATTGAAGGCTTTGAAAGCCACTGGCTGGAAATAAATAATGTCTGAAATCCAGAAAGTCCATCGCGGTCATCGTTTCCATCACATTGACTTGTTCGATGAGAAGTTTTTGGATTTCAATGATTCTTTCGAGGCGATTGACGGCAATGGATATTTCCTGATCATCCATTTGATCATCGGCAAACATGCTACAGATTGATTCTATTTCGTGGATGATTTGTTTAAACCATAATTCGTACACCTGATGCATGATGATGAAGAGCATTTCATCATGGGCTGGTTTTTCCGCAAGGGTGGCAGATCGCAACTCTTGTGCATCGAGGAGTTTGTCCAGTTGCAGATAAGAGTGATAGTGTACGGATGTAAATTTATCAGACATAGTTATGTAGTTGGTATAAAGGCGGTGCCTTTTATTTCGATTAATATTTGTGGTTTGGGTAGTGCGGATACTTCAACAGTAGTTCTGCATGGTCCGGCTTCCGTGAAAAATGAATTATACACTTCATTGTATCCGGCAAAGTCATCCATATTTTTTAAAAAGACGGTGACATCTACCAGATGGGAGAGATCTCCATGATTTAGTTTGAGGTAGTGTTGCATATTTTCAAGCACAGCCTTTGTTTGTGCCTGAATATCTAACTGCCAGTGGCCTTTTTCGTCCTGTTCGGCGCCGATAAAGGTATTATCGGGTCTTCTGGAGCTCGTTCCTGAGATAAATACCCATTCACCAATCTTGCGTGTATGTGGATACTTTCCCAGTGGTTTTGCTTTATCCGAGTCAATGATTATATCTTGCGCCATCAATTATAAATTTAGTTGCACGAAGGTAGTCATTCCTAAAAGTTGGCATGAAATCACCTTGTGGCAGCAAAAATAACATTTTGAGATATGGATTTAAGTTTAAAAGGTAAGAATGCGCTGGTGTGCGGTAGCAGCAGTGGTATTGGCGAGGCTTCGGCCATTATGTTGTCCGGATTGGGAGCAAATATCACTTTATTGGCGCGAAATGTCGATGCTTTGAACGAAACATTGAGCAAACTCGATCGCAGTCTGGGTCAGGTACATGATTTTATAATTGCCGATACATCCCAGCATGATGATTTACAAATGAAAATTGTTGGGCTCACGGCGCAGAAAACAATTCATATCCTTATCAACAATTCCGGTGGTCCGCCGGCGGGTCCAATTTTAAGTGCAGAAATTGATGCTTTCAGAAAAGCATTTGATCAACATCTTTTGGCTTTTCAGATTATCGTTCAGTTGGTTGTTCCCGGCATGAAAGAAGAAGGTTATGGCAGAATTATAAATGTTATTTCGACCTCAGTCAAGATGCCATTAAATGGACTGGGTGTCTCAAATACGGTGCGGGCTGCGGTAGCCAATTGGTCCAAAACGTTGGCGACGGAATTAGCGCCATTTCAAATCACTGTGAATAATGTTTTGCCCGGAGCAACGGAAACAGATCGTTTGAAATCTATTATTTCTACGAAAGCCGGTAAGCAAGGAAAGAGTGAGGAGGATGTAAAAAAATCTATGCTCGCAGAAATTCCCATGGCTCGTTTTGGAAAATCAGAAGAAATAGCTTCAGCGGTTGCATTTCTTGCTTCTCCTGCAGCGGCCTATATCACCGGTACGCAGATCACTGTGGATGGGGGGAGGACAGGAGTTCTGTAATTAGAAAATCGGAGCGCAGCGAAGACCATGTATACGTACGAAGGAAGTTATACAGGGGTGAAAATCGGAGCGCAGCGTTTACCCCGCGCACCATCAGCCTCAGGTAGATGTATGGTGGAGAAAAGTAAAGAATAAATTTTCGTTTTTCTCTTTTCGTTCTTCGCTTTTAACTGCTCTTTCCCCATTTTCTTTTCCTTAAGTTTGCACCATCATTGAAAAAAGAAAAAAGTGAGTAAAAAAACATACGTCGTCACCGGCGCAAATAATGGAATCGGCCTGGAAACTTCTCGTGCATTGGCATCGCAAGGCGCAAAGGTCTTGTTGATGACAAGAACCGCAGAGAAAGGACAAAGTGCCATGAATGATATTTTAAGCACACACCCCGATGCTGATCTTGAAAATTTTGTGGCAGAGATGAGCCTGTTAGGCGATATTCGAAAGGCATGCGCATCCATCCTCGAACAACATGAAGTGATCGATGGTCTAGTAAATAATGTGGGTACTTGGATGTCAAATTATGAGGTGACGAAAGAAGGGATCGAAACCGTTTTTGCAACGAATCATCTGAGTTATTTTTTGATGGCACATATGTTATATCCCGCACTCCGAAAATCGGATGATGGTCGTATCGTCAATGTCGCCTCGAATGCTCATTCGTACGGAAAAATAAATATTGCCGATCCGGGTTATTCAAAAAATTATCACGGATTAAAATCTAATGGACAATCCAAATTGGCCAACCTATATTTTACGTTTGAATTTTTTAATCAACAACCGGATGATCGCGTGAGTGTGTATGCCGTTTCTCCTGGATTGGTGAAGACGGATATTGGATTGAAACATACTTCATGGCTGCACACACTGGCATGGAAGTTTCGCAGACGGAAAGGACAGACGCCGGCAGAGGGGGCACGTACATCAGTATTTTGTGCTACAAATCCGGATATTAAAGGTGTCAGTGGAAAGTTTTGGGAGAGCGCCAAGCAAAAGGATGTGTTTGAGTCCGCACAAAACCCGGAGCTTGGAAAGCAACTATGGACGCTGAGTGAGGAAATGTGCTGCATCAAAGATTATTTTCACAGCGGTCAAGAATAGGAAATCATTATTCTAGTTGCCTTTTGCGGATCGGATACATCATCAGAACTATCGCTTGGATGAAGGGATTTTTTCTACCTTTGGCTATTAGTCTTCATATACCCCGATATTAAGGCTTGTTAATCAACAGCTTATGGTGTTTCTTGAATTTGAACAGCCTCTCGAATCGCTCTACGAACAGTTAGAGCAGATCAAACAAATTGAGGCTCAGGGCGATGTGGATGTCCGGGCAACGATCCGGGATCTGGAAAACAAGATCGTTCAGACAAAAAAGGAGATCTACAGCAACCTTTCCGGTTGGCAGAAGGTGCAGCTATCGCGGCATCCCGAACGCCCCTATACCTTGTTTTATATACAGAAGATGTTCACCAGTTTCATCGAATTGCATGGTGATCGCTTTGTCAATGACGACAAGGCTATTATTGGTGGATTAGCGCAATTTGACGGTCGAACCGTGATGCTTATCGGCCATCAGAAAGGCATAAATACCAAAATGCGGCAGTTCCGTAATTTTGGAATGGCCAATCCCGAAGGATATCGCAAAGCACTGAGGCTGATGAAGTTGGCAGAAAAATTTGATATTCCTGTAGTTACTTTGATAGATACACCGGGCGCATATCCGGGGCTGGAAGCAGAAGAAAGAGGCCAGGCAGAAGCTATTGCACGCAATCTGGTGGAAATGGCTCAGCTCAAAGTGCCCATCCTATGTTATGTGATAGGCGAGGGTGCCTCCGGTGGAGCAATCGGTATCGGACTCGGCGATAAAGTATTTATGTTGGAAAATACCTGGTATTCAGTGATTTCTCCTGAATCTTGTTCGTCGATCCTATGGCGTAGCTGGGATTTTAAAGAGACTGCCGCAGAAGCACTGAAGCTGACAGCGGATCATATGGAGGAATTTGGTCTGATCGATGGGATCGTCAGAGAACCATTAGGAGGTGCGCACAATGATCCGGATGGCATGGCCATAGCCTTGACCAAACACATGAAAGCAGAGCTTAAAGCCCTCAAAAAAATGACGGCTGAAGAGCGAATCAATCACCGAATTGAAAAATATTCTGCCATGGGTCGTTTTAAAGTAAAATCTGATACAGTCGAATAGCGTTTGAGAAGTATGGCTATTTTGATCAATTGATGGGTTTATGCTAGAGACTATCCGTACATACTTTTTCGAAAGAGCTAAACGGAAGAGATTACATTCAGCTGTTGGGCGTTCCGCTCAATTCAAAATCAGCAATAAAAACTATATAGGAATCCTTGTCGATGCCAGCAATTTTAAAGACCGCAATGATGTTCTTGCTTTTGCTGAACGATTGCGGAAAGATGGTCATCGAGTAAAAATTCTAGGGTATTTGGTGGGAAAAATCGAAGGCGCATCGATGCCGTTTGATATTTTCGCTACGGCCCAACTATCAAAAGTTTCACGGATTCCTAAAAGTCCTGAAGTGGATGACTTCATTCAGCAGAAATTTGATGCATTGATCAATGTGTCCATCCATCAGAATCACAAACCACTGGATTATATTAGTTCGCTGTCTCGTGCATCTTTTCGGATCGGTCCGTGGTATCACCATGCGAAGCACAATCCGTATGATTTGTGTATTGATGCCGGTGCTTCTGCGACGATGAATGAATGGATCAATGAACTTATGCATACCTTGCAGAAGATCTATTAATTTCGATTATGGCACAGTTTACTCCTTCCGGAACGGGTGTAGCATTGATTACACCTTTCAAAAATGATTCTATTGATTTCGATGCATTATCTGCATTGATCGATTATGTGATTGAAGGCGGCGTTTCTTACGTTGTGTCTCTTGGGACAACGGGTGAGGCTTCCAGTTTGTCAGATGAGGAGCAGGATGCTGTGATAAATCATACGGTAAAAATTGTCAATGGCCGCGTTCCGATTGTTGCAGGACATTTTGGTGGAAATAATACTAAGCAGCTTTGTGAAAAGTTGAAGTCTTTCGATTCTACCGGAATTGCTGCCATTCTTTCTTCGAGCCCGGCGTATGTGAAGCCATCTCAGGAAGGCATTTATCAGCATTACAGGGCACTGGCTGACGCTTCTCCGCTCCCGATGATTATTTACAATGTGCCATCGCGCACCGCTTCAAATATATCCGCTAAGACACTTGTTCGATTAGCGAATGATTCTGATAAATTTATTGGTGTCAAAGATGCGGGTGCGGACTTAGTGCAAGCAGCGGAGATCGCCCGTGATGCACCGGCTCGATTTGTGTTATTATCTGGAGATGATCCTACCGCGCTTGCTTCAGTGGCAGTCGGCGGAAGAGGTGTGATCTCCGTGATCGCCAATGCATTTCCAAATTCATTTTCATCCATGATGCGTTTTGCCCTTGAAGGAAATTTTAAGGAGGCAAATGTTTTGAATAATAAATTGCTTGACCTCCATCCCTGGTTGTATGTAGAAGGAAATCCCGTTGGGATAAAACAGGCTGTTGCGTTTAAGAAATTAACCTCTGCAGATTTGCGTCTTCCACTTGTTCGAATGAGTGATAAAAACAAGCAACGTTTACATGAAGAAATGTTGAAGCTGGATGGACTGGGATAATAGGGCATCGGAGCATTGAGCAGACCCCGCCCGGCGCCCGGGATGTATAGCTGGATCGAATCACTAAATCACTTTATAGGCAGATCATTAAATACCGTTCACCCTTTTTAAATCACTCATCACCCATCACGAATACTACAGCCCACCATTTTTTCGTTTTCAGTTTGAACAGAAAGCCAATAAATATGAAAACGAATTCCGGATTACAATTATCTGCATTGCTCCTTTTGGTTATTTCCTTTTTCCTGCCTCAAAGCATATCTGCTCAAAACAATTTTGATTTTGAAGATGATCAGCAGATATTCGTTGTATTGCAGCTCCCTTTTCAGAATACCATAGACTTTGATTCCGCCACCGATGCGAGCAAACAAAGATTATGGGTAGACGCACTAAATGGGATCAACGAAGAACTAGGCTATGCTAAGATGGAGAAGAAGATTGCGAGCTTTGATTTTAGTAATGGAGATGGGTACAACACATATATGACCATCCGAACATTCGAAGACCTTGAAAGTGGTTCAGCATATGCTTTAAAATTAGATGAGAAGATTGAAAACCTTTTATTGGGAGATATAAAAGAACCCTTCCCGATTTCAGCAAAGAACTATAAGCTTTGTATTGAGGCAAAAGATTTCACTGCCTACTATAAACGCTACAAAGTTTCAGGAAAATAAAGTTTGTGAAATGCCTGCTCCAACTCAGGCATCCAGTCCTAAGGATTTGAGCGCTTTAAACGAAGCACTCTGCTCTGCACTCTTTTTATTAAAATCCTCTCCATTGGCGATTTCTTTACCATTGACGAAAACAGCGATTTTAAAGCGATCGCGATTGTCAAATTTAAAACGTTCAATGACTTTATAATCAATATCATTGCCGTTTTTCTGACAGAATTCCAGGAGCTGGCTTTTGTAATTGTCATCGATTTCTTCAAGATTCTCAATGTTGAGATGTCGGCGAAGGATGGTATTGATGATAATTTTTTTGGTGGTATTATATCCTTTTTCAAGATAGATCGCACCCACCAAAGCTTCCAGAGCATTTCCTTTCATGGAATCACTGAGCCGTGTGTCATTGTGATCCTGGAGCACCACATCGATGCCCATATCATCCGCAATGCGATTGAGGGTTTTGCGTTTGACAATTTTGGACCGCATCTTGGTTAGAAATCCTTCATTGCTGTTGGGGTATTTTTGGAAAAGATATTCAGCAACCACAGTGCTTAAAATAGAGTCACCAAGATATTCCAACCGTTCATTGCTGGTGACGGTATGCAGCTTTGGATCCACGGCTGATTTGTGGCTAAAGGCTTGTTTGAATATTTGAATATTACTGGGTGTAAAGCCAATAATATTCGCTACGCTACGCGCAAACATCTTGTCAGCAGAGAGATAATGATTATATATTTTTCTAATCACAAATATTTATTCGGTGGGCATTATACCCGTCCAAAAATAAGGGAGGTATTATGGCCTCCAAATCCAAACCCATTGCTCATCACCGACTGAACTTTGCGTTGCTGAGCTTCATTAAACGTAAAGTTGAGCCTGTTGTCAATTTCAGGATCATCTTCAAAGTGGTTTATCGTTGGGGGGATAAAATCATGATTAAGACTCAGTATGCAGGCGATCGCTTCTACCGCTCCGGCAGCACCAAGTAAGTGGCCTGTCATCGATTTCGTAGAGCTGATATTAAGCCCATAAGCATGATCACCAAATACAGATTTAATGGCATTTGTTTCTGCTACATCACCAAGTGGTGTAGAAGTACCATGTACATTTATGTATTGTATTTGATCAATGTTCAAACCGGCTTCCTTCAACGCATAATTCATACACTTGATTACACCGCTACCGGATGGTTCAGGTGCCGTTATGTGATAGGCATCTGCATTCATGCCGGAGCCGAGTAGTTCCGCATATATTTTGGCACCTCTGGCTTTGGCAGAATCGTAAGATTCCAGGATCAGTGCGCCTGCGCCTTCACCGAGTACAAATCCATCTCTGTTTTTATCAAAAGGTCTGGAAGCTGTCTTCGGATCATCGTTTCTCGTAGAGAGCGCTTTCATACTTGAGAAACCACCAATACCGGCTCGTGTGACGGCAGCTTCAGAACCACCGCAAACAGCCATATCGATACGGCCTAGTTTGATGTTGTCAGCAGCTATGATTAATGAATGGTTAGCAGAAGCACAGGCTGATACAGTTGCAAAATTCACCCCTGAAAAACCATATTTGATACTGATATGTCCAGAGGCGATGTTGACGATGAGCTTTGGGATAAGGAAGGGATTATAACGAGGGACACCGACGGCTCTGCCGGCAGCTTCAATTTCCTCTTCAAAAGTCATAAATCCACCGATCCCACTTCCCCAAATGACACCCACACGCGATTTGTCAATAGCGTCCAGATCAATACCACTATCAATGATGGCCTGTTCGGAAACCACAAGTGCATAATGAGCATATGGATCAATACGACGCACCTCTTTTCTGTCTAAGAAATCCTCTGCATTAAAATTCTTGACTTCACAGGCAAATTCCGTCCTGAAACCATCTGCATCAAAGCGGGTGATTTTGTCAGCACCACTGATGCCTGCTTTCAACCCTTCGAAATAAGCGTTTACGTCATTTCCAATGGGTGTCAGGGCGCCTATTCCGGTAACTACTACTCTTTTTGACATACAGTAAAGATTCTAGTTAAAGATGCATAATTCCAACGAATATGGATATCCTCAATCGAAATCGGGACTTTCAATAGCCTTTAACAGATCAATAATATCAGTTTTCTGTCGATTAAAACAGAAAAATTATCGATCTTTCAAAGTAAAGTAATTTGAAAAAAATGATCTTTCCGGTTAAAGTTACAAGGAAAGTTCAACACTAATCACCTTCAGGGGTGGAAGGTGATATAAATAAAACATCCACAGAGAAGCGTTACTTTCTCTGTGGATCATTAAAATGTTAAGTCTTTTTTTGACCTTTTAAGCAGAAACCTGAGATTCCAGATATTCCACGGCATGGCCTACAGTCTGGATGTTTTCAGCTTGCTCATCAGGAATAGAGATATCAAATTCTTTCTCAAATTCCATGATTAATTCAACTGTATCAAGTGAATCTGCTCCAAGGTCATTGGTAAAGCTAGCCTCTGAAGTCACTTCAGTTTCGTCAACGCCTAACTTGTCAACGATAATTTTCTTCACTCTTTCAGCAATGTCTGACATAATGATTGTGTTTGATTTAGGATGCAAAAGTAAATAAAGTATTAACTATTTTGACAAAACCTTCATTTCATCTTAAAGGTTCCATATTTGACCGGATGATGTTTACAAATGTAAACCGCTCCGTTGACATAAGGAAACCATCCTTTAAATTTAATATTGGCGCCATAAGGTTGCAGGGTTGATAAGGAGGTTATAGCTTCGCACCTTAATTTATTAGTGTTTAGAATTATATATATGACACCGAAATCACAGCAGAATACAAAGATTGTAGCAACCGTAGGCCCTGCCTGCTCTGCTTATGAAATGCTTCTCGCACTGGCTCAAGAAGGCGTGGATGTATTCAGACTTAATTTTTCCCATGGCACCCATGAGGAGCATGAAGAGGTCATAAAATCTATTGTGCAAATAAATGCCGAACATAACATGCATGTTGGGATTTTGGCCGATTTGCAGGGTCCAAAGATCAGAATTGGTGATATCGCTGACAAACAGGTGATGCTGGAAAAGGGAAAAGAAATCGTTTTTACTAACCAAAAATGTCCCGGAACCGCTGAGCGTGTGCATATTAGCTATGAAAATTTCCCAAAAGAGGTCAAAAAGGGCGAGCGCATTCTTTTAGATGATGGAAAATTAGTTTTAGAGGTTATTTCCACAGATCGCCAGCTCGAAGTAAAGCTAAAAGTGCTTCATGGAGGCGTACTCAGCTCCAGAAAAGGCGTAAATCTTCCCGATACATCTTTATCCATCCCATCGATTACCGATAAAGATTATGCAGATCTGGATTTTATTCTGACACAGCCGGTCAACTGGATAGCCCTCTCATTTGTGCGAAAAGCAGAGGATATCATTGAGTTACAGGAACTTATAGACAAAGCAAAACACACAGCCAAGACTATCGCGAAGATCGAAAAGCCGGAGGCCGTTCGAAATATCAAGAAAATCATCAAACACGCCAATGCCATTATGATCGCCAGAGGTGATCTGGCCGTTGAAGTGGCTATGGAGAAATTACCCACCATTCAAAAGAGCATCATCAAGCTATGCATAGAGCGATCCAGACCGGTGATCGTGGCAACCCAGTTGATGGACTCCATGATCAATAACCCAAGTCCTACAAGAGCAGAAATCACAGATGTGGCTAATGCAGTGCTGGACGGAACAGATGCGGTCATGCTAAGTGCTGAAACTTCCGTGGGCGCACACCCGGTGCGCGTTGTGGAAGCTATGAATAAGATTATTGATGAGGCCGAAAAGCATTTTAATGAGAATATCCAGTTCTCCGTTCCATCGCCCAAATCCCGTACTTTCTGGTCAGATACAGTGTGCTATCACGCGGCCAGAATGGCTCAAGAGGTTGATGCTAAAGCTATTGTATGTCTGACTACTTCAGGATTTACTGCATTTAAGCTTTCTTCTTACCGACCCATTCGCACCAAAGTGTATGTCTTTTCAGACCAAAACGACATTCTAAAGACGCTCAACCTCGTTTGGGGGGTGAGGGCCTTTTTTTATGATAAGTTTACCTCCACAGACGAAACGATAGCTGATGTTGTCAAAATCCTGCTGGAGGCCGGCAAAGTGACCCAGGGAGATGTGTTGATTAATACCGGTAGTATGCCGATGCATAAAAAGTACAGAACAAATATGCTCAAATTGACATTAGTGGATTGAGCTTTATGAAGGTATACCGAAAGAGCGTTTTTTACGTTTTTTATCCGGGCGACCTGATCAGATATTTATTTTAATGAAGATTGATTACAGATTTCGAAGAGTACATTGGATACTGATGATTTCAGTATGTTCACTCCTGTGCCATCCTATAGCGATGGGTCAAACCCGTCCGACGTCCGAACAAGTCAGCATCGAGAAAAAACTGATTGAAGGGAAAAAATTCATTTTATTGGGTGATTGGGATAAAGCAGAGGCTTTGTTTAAGTCGATCCTCAATGATGATGTATTAAATAGCGCAGCCTGTTACGAACTCTCAAGAACTTACACGGCAAAAGGAAATTTTCCGGAGGCGATTACATACATACATAAGGCGATTCGCATCGAACCCGATAATGAATGGTACCTCTTGATGGAAGCAGATATCCAGGAAAAATCAGGTGATATCGTGGCGACCATGCTAATGTATGATCGATTGATCGCTCTTCGCCCATCACAGCCACATTACTACGAAATGCTGATCAGCTTGTGTAAAAAGACAGGCGAAGAAGATCGCTTGCTCAAAGTGCTGGATCAGTATGAAGAAGTGATAGGGTTGACAGAATCGATTGCGCGAACAAGATTTGAAACGCTCGATCAATTAAATCGATCGGACGAAGCAGCCGCAACACTTCATCAACTGACCGTTGTTTATCCTTCAAATATTCAGTATAAATTTCTGGCTGCCAGTTATGCTAAAAAACTTGGTAAGGAAGACATCGCCAATCAGTATTATAGAGATGTTCTTGTAGATTATCCGGAAAATTCAAGAGCAAAACTTGCATTAGCCAGTACTGAAAAAGCCGGAGGCGATGACGTGAGCTATTTGGAATCTGTCATTCCGGTGATTTCAAATCCTGATATTGATATTGATATTAAATTAAAGGAGTTGATTCCATATGTCGTTACACTGTCTGAGTCAAAAGATTCTTCGCTGGGAGCTACATTAACTTCAATGACAAAATATTTAGTGAATGCACATCCCACGGATGCCAAGTCGTATGCCATCCAAGGGGATGTATACGCCATCCTTGGTGATCACAACAAGGCGATTGAGTCCTATGGGAAGTCCACCACGTTAAGTGGCAGTGTCTACCCAGTCTGGGAACAATTATTATCCTTGTTGATGACGGATCGGAATTACAACGAACTGATTCGACAAGCTCAACGCGGCATTGTCAATTTCCCTAATCAAGCTTACTTGTATTATGCTGCCGGGTATGGTATGTATAAGGTCGAAGATTTTGATGAGGCCCTGGAGATTTTAAATGAAGCATTAATCATGACCGGAAGGAACGCCGGACAGAAAATCAGTGTTTTGAATGTATTGGGTTTGGTCCATGATGCGCTCGGGGAACTGGAAAAATCAGCCACTGCCTTTGAGAGTGCCTTGAGTATTGATCCCAAAAGTGCAGAGACATTGGCTTACTATAGCCTGGTCTTGAGTGGTAGAATAACGCAAAGTGAAAAGGCCCTGTCGATGACGCAAGCCGTTTTAAATCAGCAAGGACTGCCCCCTATGATCCATGAAATATTGGCTCAGGTACTATACAATCAGCAAAAGTATGACGATGCGTTTCGTTCCATTAAAATAGTACTTGACGCAGATCCTTTTGGTGATGATTACAATCTTGCCGGTGATATATTGAACAAGCTGAATAAAAAAGAAGAGGCAGTTGTCATGTGGGAGCAGGCGATTGCTGCCGGATGTAGAGACACCAGCCTGAAGAGTAAGATTGCAGCTTCCAAAGCACATTAAATAAAATATTTGTTGTTACTTTTTTGGTGCTGATACGTCGCTAAGTAAATAAACCCATGATGTTAAATCGTTCTTATATATTTCTTTTGGTCCTGTTGATCGGCATGAGTACAGCCTGTGCGGGTAAGAAGAAAAAGGTGACGAACGCAGATGAGCCCGTGGTCGCTGAGAAGATGACCAAAGGATCTTCCGCCATGATGGATAAAGTCATGGGTTCACAAGTGCCTTACACATGGTTTGCTGCGAAAGGGCAAGGCAGATTTGATCTGGATGGTCAACGACTGAGCGCAAAGATGAATGTCAGAATTCTCAAAGACAGTGTGATTTGGGTGCAGCTGCAGAAATTTGGTTTTGAAGTAGGACGGATGTTGATCACCCGTGATTCTGCATTTTTTGTCAATCGGTTTGAGCGTACTTACGCCATTTATGGGACTGAGGACTTTTTGGTGGAGTACAATGTTCCCGCTGATTTTGAAATGTTCTCCAAAGTATTTACAGCAGGTGCTTACCTGCCTCCCCAAATCAAAAGATTAGATCAAGGGCAAGATGGATCTGTCAATATCTATTC
This sequence comes from Saprospiraceae bacterium, assembly GCA_037969625.1. GTDB lineage: Bacteria > Bacteroidota > Bacteroidia > Chitinophagales > Saprospiraceae > Opimibacter. The sequence continues at coordinate 11,439 of JBBKXT010000207.1, read as the reverse complement.
GGATACGGGCATGAATGCTCGACATTGGTTTGATGGCTCAAAACATCTGATCCGGTCAGAAATATCGGATCCTTTGGCTCGTGAGTGGTTTACTGCTTATTCGGATTATCGGGACACCAAGTTCGGGATGCTTTTTCCTTACAAGCGCTCCAATACCCTGATTATTGATGGCATTCCTAATGTTTTTGACATCGAATACAGTGATTTGGAAATAGATATTCCGCAGGAATTCCCTTTTTCCATACCTTCACATTATGAGAAAATATAATGTGTCTGAAAAGTACTGCCTCACCCTGGCCTTGCTATTCCTTTCATTATTATGTTTTGGCCAAAAAGAACGGTCCGATTTAGAAGCGGAACGCAAAGCCCTCGAACAACAGATCAAGAACACCACCAGTATTCTTGAAAAGACGCAAAAAAGCAAAACTCAGACAGTCCAGCAACTCAATACCCTCAATGCCCAAATACGGCAGCGACAGGCTTTGCTCGAATCGATTAATAAAGAATTGAAACTGATCGCGCAGGATGAGAGCCTTCAGGAGAAAAAAATCAAAGAAACTGCCTCGACAATAGAACAGTTGGAAACTAGACTTGGCGGCGCCCTTCAATCCGCTTATATCAGAAGTCAGATACAACCGGATTGGATCAATCTACTGAGCGCTCCTTCCTTGAGCCAGGCTCTGTCTCGTTGGGTTTATATGCGCCAGTACAAAAGTTATATGACGCGTCAGGTGGAGTTGCTTTCCGAGCAAAAGAGAAGTTATGAAGAACTGGTCGTACAGCTGGAAGCAAGTAGAAAGTCTAAAACGGTTTTATTCAAGGAGGAAGAACAACAAAAGTCCCAAATCCAAAATCAGCAGAAATCGCAACAATCACTTGTTAATGATTTAGGCAAAGAAGAAAAGAAACTTAAAACGCAGTTAGCCGCGACACAAGACAAAAAGAAAAAACTAGACGCAGAAATCACCAGACTCATCCGCGAAGAAGCAGAAAAGATGAAAACTTCCGGATTGGGTTCAGCCCCGGAAACGAAAGCCCTTAATACACAGTTTGCCAACAACAAAGGAAAACTGCCCTGGCCGGTGAGTAAGGGATTGATCACTGATTTGTTTGGCGAGCATCCACACCCAGTTTTAAGTGGGATAAAAATCCAAAATAATGGAATAGATATTCTTTCGGATCAGAATGCTGCTGTCAAAAGTCTTTTTACCGGAACCGTTGCTTCGGTCACAAAAATTCCGGGATATGATTACATGGTGATGGTGCGACATGGTTTGTATTTTTCAGTGTATTCCCGACTGGCGACAACGTCTGTAAGTAAGGGTGATCAGGTCACGACCGGACAAGTGCTCGGTTATCTCGGTACAGAAGAACCAAAACTTCACCTAGAGATCTGGCAGGATAAAACGAAATTGAATCCTTCTGTTTGGTTGGCGAAAAAATAACAAACAGAATCTAAAGTTAGCACTCCGAATGAACATTTGTCATATCGCTAGAGAGTTGCTTTCTTTTGGCCGAATTAAATAACTTTACCACACATTAATCTGTTTAGCATCCATGGCCATAGCAAGGAATAAGTGGAATTTGGGAGAAAAGGCAAGATCCCCTGAAAGTCTTCAGGAGGAAGGTGCTGTCATTATCGGTGTCATTCAACCCACACAGACGGAAGAAAAGGTGGTCGAGCATCTTGACGAACTGGAATTTCTCGCAGAAACCGCAGGCGCAATAACGCGTAAACGCTTTATGCAGAAAATGGATCGACCGGATTCAAAGACCTATATCGGTAGCGGAAAGATGAAAGAGATCGGCACCTATATCAAAGAGCACGATATCAACCTCGCTATTTTCGATGATGATCTGACCGGCAAGCAAACCAGTTTTCTGGAAGAGGAATGGAAGGTGAAAATCATCGATCGCACCAGCCTTATCCTTGATATTTTCGCCAGTAGAGCACAAACCGCTCAAGCACGCACACAAGTTGAGTTGGCTCAATTGCAATATCTGCTCCCACGACTCCGAGGATTGTGGTCTCACCTCGAACGACAGCGCGGGGGTATCGGTATGCGCGGTCCCGGCGAACAAGAAATCGAGACCGACCGTCGTATTGTGCGTGATAAGATTACTTTGCTTAAAAAGAAACTGCTTAAAATCGATCAGCAAAGCCTGACACAACGTAAAAGCAGAGATGAGTTGATTCGCGTTTCTCTCATCGGCTATACGAATGTTGGGAAATCAACACTCATGAATGTGTTAAGTAAAAGCGAGGTGTTTGTAGAAAACAAATTGTTTGCAACACTGGACACAACAGTGCGTAAAGTGGTGTTTGAAACCATGCCTTTTTTACTGAGTGATACCGTAGGATTTATTCGTAAACTTCCGCACCATCTGGTGGAAAGTTTTAAATCTACCCTCGATGAAGTGCATGAAGCAGATATACTGCTGCATGTAGTCGATATCTCGCATCCACAATACGAAGATCACATCATCGCCGTCAATAAAACACTACTCGATATCAAAGTAGAGCAGAAGCCAACCATCATGGTGCTCAATAAAATCGATCGATATCGCGAGTTGAATTACGATGATTTACTCGAAGATTCTATCAAACAACAGTTTGAAGCAGAAATCCAAAGTCGCCTGAAAAATGAATACAGTGTTGACACGATTCTGGTATCAGCGGTGACCGGAGAGAATATTAAAGAATTCAGAGAAAAACTAAAAACGGCTATTGCAGATGCCTACGAAATACGATATCCCTATCGTCCTAAAATGTGGTAAAAAAATCTATAATGACTCCATATATTCCAGATAGTAAATTGTTAGAAAATTACGCAGACTTATTGCTTCATTATTGTCTCGAAGTGAAATCCGGACAGCGGCTGTTTGTTTCTACGACAACTTTAGCAGAACCTTTATTGCTCGAACTACATCGCCAGGCCACGCGTGCAGGTGTTGCTGTGGAGTATGATATTTCTTTCAAGGATAAATCGCTGGTCTACTGGCAGGAAGCGAATGGGGAAGTGCTGGATATGGAATCAGCATTACACTTGTATGCGATGGAAAATTTTGATGCGTATCTGGCCATTCGTGCGCCATTTAGTTTGCATGAAGATATGGGTGCCACCATGGAGCAAAAGAAAAGAAGAGCCGCCGCAGGATCAAAAGCGAGTCAAGCTTATTTCAAGCGTTTGGCGGATAAAAGTTTAGTGCGAAGTCTCTGCCAGTATCCAACGCCCGCTGCCGCAGAAGCTGCAGGCATGACGATAGAGGAGTATGCGGATTTTGTTTTTAGTGCTTGTCGATTGGACGAATCAAGTCCTGTTGATGCCTGGCTGGAGGTGAGGAAGGAGCAGCAGAAATATGTGGACTACCTCAACAAATGTGAAGCCGTCCGTTATAAAAATGAAAAGACGGATATCAGTTTTTCTGTCAAAGGAAGAACGTGGATCAATAGCGATGGAAGAGCGAATATGCCTTCAGGTGAGGTTTTTTCTGCACCAGTGGAGGACTCTGTTGAAGGAGTGGTGCATTTTGACTTTCCATCTGTCTATGGTGGTCATGATGTGAAAGGTATCACCCTGACTGTTGAGAAAGGAAAAGTAGTTAAGTGGGAAGCAGAAACTGGCAAAGAGGTCTTGGACCAGGTCTTCGCCATTGAAGGAGCTAATTATTTTGGGGAAGTAGCTATTGGCACCAATTATCGCATACAACGCACCACTCGAAATATTCTCTTCGATGAGAAAATAGGTGGGAGCATTCATATGGCCGTCGGCCAGTCCTACCTGCATGCCGGTGGCAAAAATCAGTCTTCCGTTCATTGGGATATGATCTCCAATATGAAGAACGGTGGAGAGATTTGGGCCGATGGCGAGCTCATCTATAAGGATGGTTATTTCCTTGATAAAATCTGATTATCAGACGGTTAGTAGGCAATCCAATTAAAGAATAGGATATTTTTTTGATTTTGACTGCCGAAAAACTAACTTGTCGCCCCTTACTCAAAATACATCACGTTAAAAACATAATTCAAATGAGCACAGCACTCCCGGTTCAGGAAGTCAATATTGATCTTGAAATAGCACAGAAAGCACAGCCCCTTCATATTAAGGAGATCGCCCGTAAATTAAATGTAGGGGAAGAGCATCTGGAGTATTATGGAAAATATAAATCCAAGCTTCCACTGAGTTTGATCGACGAGGCGAAAGTGGCCAAGTGTAATCTGGTCCTGGTGACAGCTATTAGTCCAACACCGGCCGGTGAAGGAAAGACTACTGTTTCGATTGGATTGTGTGATGGTTTGAATGCGATCGGCAAGAAAACAACCGTTGCCTTACGTGAGCCTTCCTTAGGTCCGGTTTTCGGGATAAAAGGTGGAGCAGCCGGAGGAGGATATTCCCAGGTGATTCCGATGGTGGATATCAATCTACATTTTACAGGTGATTTTTCCGCGATTGAAAAAGCAAATAATTTATTGTCAGCACTGATTGACAACAGGCTGCAATTTAAAAACCCTGATCTCGATATCGATCCACGGACGATCGGCTGGAAGCGCGTAATGGATATGAACGATCGTGCGCTTCGTCAGATAGTGATCGGACTGGGTGGAACGGCCAACGGAATCATTCGCGAGGATGGATTTAATATTACAGCTGCTTCTGAAGTCATGGCGATCATTTGTTTGTCAAAAGATTTTGAAGATCTGAAAAAGCGATTAGGAAGTATTTTTATTGGATACACGTTCGATAAGAAACCTGTGTTTGCGCGTGACATTAAAGCAGAAGGTCCGATGGCCTTGTTGCTAAAAGATGCGATTAAGCCAAACCTCGTTCAAACATTAGAAGGCAATCCGGCGATCATTCATGGGGGGCCTTTTGCGAATATTGCGCAGGGTACTAACTCGATTATTGCTACGAAAACAGCGATGTCGTTAAGTGATTATGTGGTGACGGAGGCAGGATTTGGAGCGGATCTGGGTGCGGAGAAATTTCTCGATCTGAAATGTCCGGTAGGTGGGCTTAAGCCAAAGGCGATTGTCCTCGTAGCTACCGTGAGGGCTTTGCGTCATCATGGGGGTGCCGTAAAGGCGGAATACAACACGCCAAATCTGGACTTTGTAAAGAAGGGTTTTGAAAACCTGGAGAAGCATATTGAGAATTGCAAGAAATTTGGTATCACACCTGTGGTAGCCATCAATAATTTCATCACAGATAGTGCTGAGGAAGTCATTTTTGTACAGGAAAAGTGTGCTAGCCTTGGTGTCAAGGCCGTTGTTTCCAAAGGTTGGGCGCACGGTGGCAATGGTACAAAAGATCTCGCTGCTGCTGTAGTGGAAGTGGTTGAATCTGGTGTCAATGATTTTCATCCGCTGTATGACTGGTCCCTTTCCATTGAAGAAAAAATCAATGTTGTTGCCACAGAAATTTATGGTGCATCATCGATAGAATATTCTGCTAAGGCCAAGTCGCAATTAAAAGAATATGCAAGATTAGGCTTTGATAAATTTCCTATCTGTGTGGCCAAAACGCAGAAATCATTTTCAGATGATGAGAAATTGGTCGGACGTCCAAGAAACTTTAGCGTAACCATTCGTGAGTTTGAGGTTGCTGCTGGAGCAGGTTTTGTCATTCCTATTTTAGGCCAGATGATGCGTATGCCGGGACTTCCCAAAGTGCCAGCTGCAGAAGGTATGGACATTGATAATGACGGAAATATTACCGGATTGTCCTAAGCGTCATTTCAAAAGAAAGAAGTTTTTAAAGGGTACTCTTTTTAGAGTTTACCAACCGAGTTTCGCCATATGCGTACGCTGGTCTTGTTCCACGTAGACTAGTCATTATTTGCTGCTTTACGCCTCTTGTATTAACAATTGAAAAAAGTCTGTCTTAAATCATCCTGCCTCCTGATGGCGGTCATCTCTTTTTAGATCCATATATCTCATCTTTGTATTGTGGAAAACATTTATTGTGATTGGTGAATTTCTTCCCTAAAGAACTGATTAAACTAGAATTGTCGAATCGGGCAATAAAATAAAAGTGGTGTGATTTCAATTGCCGGGGTTTGGGGACAAACCCCGGTTTTTTTTTGACAACAAATAAACGTATAAAGTTATGATAGATACAAGCAAACCAGTCAGTGATATAATGACCAAAAATCCCATCGTGGTCCAGCCGGATGATGGCATAGAAGCGATTCATGATTTATTTGAGCGAAATGGTTTTCATCATATTCCGGTTATGGGGAAATCTAAATTGATGGGGATTATTTCAAAAACAGATTACTTGAAGATCAGACATATGTTGGCAACCACCTGGTCAGGGGAACCTATCTGTCAGGATATGTATAAGGAGATGAGGGCGGATGATATTATGTCCAAAAATCCTTTGACGATTGAGTCGGCAGATACAATTGGTCTGGCAGCGGATATTTTCAGGGCAAATACCTTGCATGCATTACCTGTGGTGGATGATGGCGAATTAGTTGGAATCATTACTACGCACGATTTATTAAACTATGTATTCTGAAGTTGTGCATGATTTGATTAAATTAGCTAAACGATAGAATACTAAAAATTTTTTGAGATGGATAAATGGATAGCCGTAAAACATATTATGACAACGGATTTGATCACAGCAGATCCTGATGAACCACTCAGTTTTGTCAAGCACAAATTATTGGACAATCATATTCAGCATATACCGGTGGTAGAAGGGAAAAAGATTTTGGGCATCATCAGCAAAAGCGATATCCACCGCATGGAGCATCATTTTACTTTGTTTAAGTCTGAAAAAGCGCTACAAAGTAATATCCAACTATTTGCGACTATGTTAGCTTCCGAAGTAATGACCAAGTCATTGGTGAAGCTAAAGGACTCCGAACCGGCACATCTTGCAGTAGATCTTTTTCGTGAGAATTTATTCCATGCCTTACCGGTCGTGAATGACAAAGATCAACTGGTGGGCATCATCACGCCATTGGATTTATTGCGTTATGCATATGATGAGCATCCGCCATTGAAAGATTAGTATCGCAGGTCTGACAAATTCTTGATAGATTGAATCACTATTTCTGATCCTTGTATTGTAACAAGGCCTTCTTCTTTAAACTCTGACAAGCAGCGGATAATTGTTTCCTTCGCAGTACCTGCCATACCGGCCAGATCTTCTCGAGAAACAGGAATGACCGCTTGCGCACCATCCTGATAGAAGGCATACAAATCGGTTAGGGTAGCAGCTAGTTTCATCCGAACAGAACCAAAGGCCTGAAGTAATAGCTTTTCATCTGCCTGTACTTGATTAGAAGCCATTTCCTTTAAAAAGAAGTGCGCGAATGCTGGTTTTTGAAGGACATGTGAAATAAATTCATCCTGTGGGATGGGTACCACTAGAAGATCTTCAAATGCCTTCATGGTCTCCTGATATCGATCGCCGGCAAAGGCTGAATCAACACCGATGAGCATAGGTGGTGAATATAATCTCGTCACGACTTCCTTACCATAGTGATCAACTTTCGTAGCAATCGCTTTGCCTGATTTAATTAAAAAGACATTGCGAATATTTTGTCCCTCCGCAAAGACCAGATCCTTTTTGCGAATCAGTCTTGCCTCTTCACTTAAAAGTGATGCAGGAAGTGATGTAATAATCTGATCCCAGGTCAGCATATTTTTTATACTGGGTCCCCCCTTATCTGTTGCCTCGAAGGTGGCTCTTTTTTTCAATCGCATTTCGAGCGTATCCAGTAATTGTACATCATCAAATGGTTTGGTGATGTAATCATCTGCGCCCAGTGTCATACCTCGTCGCACATCGGTGAGCTCTGTTTTAGCGGATAAAAAGATGAATGGAATAGAGGAGGTGGACGAATTTTTGGAAAGGATTCGAAGGACACCAAACCCATCTAATTCCGGCATCATGATATCGCAAAGAATCAAATCGGGTAAATTGGCGGTGGCGGCTTCAACTCCTTTTTTGCCGTTTTCGGCAAGGATGGTTTCATATCCGGATAGGTTGAGAATTTCACCTAAATTTTCTCTTACATCATAGTTGTCTTCGATGATCAAAATTTTATGCCTCATAGGTCAGTGGTATATGTATTGTAAATGTTGATCCTTTTCCTTGCTGGCTCTCAAAGGTAAGTTCACCGCTCAAGGTGTGCAGATAGGATATGACAATATTCAGCCCGAGGCCTGTGCCCGGTACATTGATGACATTGGCTGCTCTGAAGAATCGCGAGCCGATATGTTTTTGATCATCCTTAGGAATACCCATGCCTTCATCTTTGATGATAATCTTAATTTTATCATTATCCTGTGCGATCGTGCAATGGATCTTTTTGCCTTCTCCAGAATATTTAATGGCATTTGAAATAAGATTGTAGAGTATGTTTCGAATGACATTTTTGTCTGAATTCATTTGTACATGCTCAACCGAATGATGACACATTAGTTCCTGATCTTTTTTTAGCAGATCCAAAGCTTCTGTCTGAAGATTAATCAGTAAGTCATTTATTGAAAAGCGCGTGATCACCGGAGTGAAATGGCCTTCATCAATACGAGTCAGCGATAAGAAATCAATTAGAATGCCATTTAAATGGTTCACACTTGATTTTATTCTTTCGACATGTCGTGAGCGATCGGTTTCCTGTTCCGTAGTTACATATTTGGAAATCAAGGAAGCGGAAGAAAGGATGCTGCTGAGCGGGGTTTTAAATTCATGGGAGGCCATGGACACAAATCTTGATTTGAGCGAGTTTAGCTCAATCTCCTTTTCAAGCGACTTTCTGAGCTCATCTCTTGTGGCCAGAAGGGCAACTTCATACGACTTATGTTTTTCAATGGACTTATTGAGTTGCTGGTTGGTATCTAGTAGAAGGTTGACCGTATCCTGGAGTTCCAACGTTTTATCCAAGACGTTTTGCTCTAACTCCTGATTGAGATTGATTATTTTTTGCTGGGCAGCCTTCATATCTGAAATATCCTGTACAATGCCCGTGTAGTATTCCGTGCCATCGATATCTAGCGCACTGACAGCCAGTCTGATTGGAAACTGCGTGCCATCCTTTTTACAACCACGTACCTCCCTTCCAATGCCAATAATCTTTTTGATACCGGTAGTTCTGTAATTATGGAGATAACCATCATGATTTTCCCGATCCGGGGAGGGCATCAACATGGAAATGTTTTGACCAAGCATTTCTTCTCTTTCATAGCCAAAAAGCTGGGTGCTGGCAGAATTGACCATTAAAATATGACCGGACTGATCGATGAGCAGAATGCCATCAATGGCCATTTCAACAATGGAAGTCAGCAAATCTTTAGAAGCATCTTTCTGGGTAAAGTTTGGCGTTGGCATCGGACTAAGATATCACAAGAAATGCTTTCTCCGACATTGACAAGCATCAATGACCTCAATGATCCGTGTCATGCCCTTACGGTAAGATAAAATTTACCTTTGTCTGGCAGAGGTTTACCTGAATCTTTATAGAATTGATTCGCCTGACCTCTATATATTTGTACCCCTATATATTTGCTCGGTTTTTTTTATCAAAAGGTTAAATAATGCCGACAAAAACATCCTTAATTGGATATTCATTTTTAACTTTTTTTTTAAACACCACGTTATGAATTTTACCGCACCCGTATCCAATTTTATGACCAAAAAATTAATCACCGTTGTTCCAACTGACAAATTGAATGAGGTGAAGAAAATTTTTGAATCAAATAAAATACACCATCTCCCAGTGGTTCGATACAAAACCTTGGTTGGTCTGATTAGTAAGTCAGATATACTTCATTTCAGCAAAGGTTTGAAGATTTCACCGGGAGAAGCGCTTGAAGAGAAAGCTCGATTGAAACACTACTCGGTAGAGGATATTATGAAGACAGGTATTGCGACACTTGCACCAGATGATCGCCTGAACGTAGCTCTTCAACTTTTTCTCGAAAATCGGTTTCATGCCATTCCTATCGTTGAAGCAGACGAACTGGTTGGCATGCTCACCACTTTTGATATTATTAAATTATTGGTGGAAGAAGACGATGCACGTATCAAAGGAACCAAATAATCAATCTGTAAATGTCATTGACTAGGAAATGAATATTGAACTGTATAGCGTTAAAGGTTTTACCGGAAGTGCCCTCAAAGGAAAGTTGGAAGAAGCACTTCATGCTAACCATTTGCCTCATGCAGTCATTGAAATGAATCATGTGGATCAGTTTATTAAAGCGGAATTGTCGTCCGTGCCTGCCATTAAAATTCAGGATAAAGTATTTCCACATCCGGATAAAATGGACATCGCCGAGACAGTCAATAGGGTCGTAGATTATCTTCTGGAAAATTACATTTCTTCTATTTTAGTTCCGGTTGATTTTACAGAGGAATGTATGCATGCTATCGCATATGCCCAGGTAGTGGCTCAAAAGCTTCAGCTTGGATTGACGCTCGTACATATTCACACACCTATATATGATCCAGTTTCCGCCGGAGCGCTGGATATACAGTTTTTGCAAGGGAGCAATAAGCGCCTGATGTCGCTCGTGGAGAAATTAAATGCCGAGCACTCAAAGAATGATAGTGAACTTCGTGTTTCTGCACATCTGGAAGTTGGCGAGCCTTCGACCAGTTTGATTGATTTATACAATGAGTCGAAATATGAACTCATGGTCATAGGGACCAAGGCAGTGGATAATACAATGCGACGACTGTTCGGAACAGTTTCATCTTCCGTCAGTCGCTATTCGAAAAAGCCTGTTATCGTTGTTCCCGGCCATAGTAAATTGGCGTTTCCGGAAAAAATTGTTGTAGGATTTACGGAAGAACTATTGCTGGATCGCGTATTGGATAATATTCTGGAATTTGGATCAAAGAATCAGGCGTTTTTTGATTTTGTTCATGTCACTGAAGATCATGCTGCTTTTGAAAAATTAAAAATCGAACTACATGAAAGGCTTGTAGGCAACAAGCAAATTTTGGGCGGTTTTAATATTCTCCCTGTCTCCGGAAAGGATCAACCCATCGATGAGATGTTATCTGCTTATGCAGCAGAAGCAGGCGCTCAACTAGTGATTTTTGTAACACATCATCGAAGTTTCACGGAGCGATTTCTCCATACCAGTGTAACCAAACAAGCGCTAGCTCAACCCGAGATTCCCGTGATGATTTTTCATCAGGAAGGAGATCTGCAGTAGAATATGCCTTTTGATATGTCGCCCCTTCAGGGCTTGTGACAGCGTTGTACGCTGTTGGCTGGGCTTCACCCAGCCCTTAGATATGTCGCCCATGCTGGGCTATGGGTATATTACAATTCAGCGATAGAAAGAATCAGGCTATGTCGGCTGGGCTCTGTTGAGTTTAGTGATATCATGTTCATGCTCTAGACTATAGATATGTCGCCCATGCTGGGCTATGGGTATATTACAATTCAGCAATAGAAAGAATCAGGCTA
>JBBKXT010000206.1:0-4696 GCA_037969625.1 Saprospiraceae bacterium | reverse complement strand
ATCAATGAAGTTATCATTATCCGGATCAAAAGACATATGCAATACACCCGGCGCTTTACCCTCTTCCAGACTGCCGTATCTGTCTTTCATGCCAAGCGCTTGCGCACCATTGAGCGTAGCCCATTGCAGCAACGTATCGAAAGGAACATAAGATTGATAGCGAGCGATGGTTTTCATTTCTTCCAAAATCGAAAGCTGCCAATTGGAAGAAAGACTATCGGTACCGATGGTCACGACAGCATCATTGTCCATGAAGGTTTGATAGTGTGGCAGTCGATTTTCAATATAGAGATTGGCATTCGGACAAGTAGCCCAATAGATTTCAGGGTTCCATGCTTTGGCAGCCTGGATGTCGTCAGGAGTCGTATATATGTTGTGAACAAACAGTGCACGTTTTTCCTGATCCATATGCTCCATCGCATAATGAATCGATGATTTGCCTGTCGGCTTAAAAGAACTTATATCAACATCCAGTCCTTCATAGAAAGAGTAAAAACCTCCCTTCCCATTTTGAAATAATTCCTGCTCATCAGGTGTTTCCTGGTTATGAATGCTGACGGTTACCAAGTCCGTATTCATGAGGTTGATACGACGGAATAACGAAGGCGAAACAGAGTAGGGCGCATGAGGAACCACCGCACCATTTCCCGTACGCTTCTCATAGACTTGCAGGTATTGCATCGTCCTTTCGGTCATTTTCTCATCCTGAAGGAAATCAAACATTTCAATGAAGCTGTAATACTTAATCGGACTTTCTTTTTTGACTTGAAACGAATCGGCCGTATTACATATATCACCTACCACCTGAATTCCATTCGCCCACATACTTCTATCCGCCTCCCTGATCGCTTGATCAATTATATTTTTATCAGCTTTCCTGGATCGAACCACATGACCAATAAATGATAGAAGACCTGTTCCTGTTTCAGCGACTCCTTTCAAATGAGACAACTCCGAATGACAATGCGTATTTATAAAACCGGGAATGATGATTCCTTTGTAATATTCCAATTCGTCAGCAGGCACTTGATCTCTGGTCGTAAGTTTGATGATGCGGTCATCGTTTAAAACAACAACGCCATTTTTTATGCGAGAAGTGATGACCGGGTAGATCCAGTCTGCAGTAATGTAACGATTCTTCATTAATATGATTTTACGATTAATCCATTGATCATACGGGGTTCAAACCACGTGCTCTTGGGAGGAAGTGATTCGTGATAGTCAGAGACACGAACGATTTCAGAAAATTGGACAGGAAAAATACAAAACCCTACGTGGTGCTCTGATTCCCGAACTTTCTCCTCGATTTTTTGTGGACCATAAATGCCTGAAATATAACTCACTCGTTTATCTTCAAGCACATTAGTGACGCCAAGTACGCCTTCAAATATTTCTTTGTCCAACACATGCGCATCTAGGATAGTAGAAGTTTTCTTATACCTTTTTAATACCTCCGGTTTCCATTTTAATAAAAACCATTCTTCCTGTATCACCATGGTGAGCTCATGCTTGCGTTGCGGTTTGGCCGGAGCATCAAGAATTTGAATATCAAAGTAATGACTAAGCTCAGCAATGAGACGCGTCAATTTCAGGTGGTAGGGTAATTCTACTATCCGATTATAGTCAAGCACATCCAATTGATCAAATGGAAATAAGGCCGCAAGGATCATCGTAAAATCCTGACCTCTTTTATCACCTTGTAAGTGCAGCAATTTTTCACCGGTACTGCAGCGATGATGGCCATCAGCGATATACACTTTTGGCATGTGCGCATTATAGAGGTGCGCTAAATGTTCCCCCTCACCTTTAGGTACTTGAAAAAGGGTATAGGTAATTGCGCCATCCGAAAGGGTATACTGAGAAAAGGGCGTACGCTTCTTTTTTTGCTTTCGAATTTCTTTCGTTAGCTCCTTTACTTCCGGATGACACAATAAGACCGGTTTGACCATTGCACCACGTTGCAATAATAATTTAAGCATGGCTTGCTCGCTGGTCGCGATCGTCTGCTCATGTTTGACAATTTTTCCTGCAGAATAATCCTCAATTTTCAAACAGGCAATGACACCGGTATGTGTTTTTGTCTCTGTTGTAATTTCGAGGATATAATAGGCAACCTCTTTTGAATGATGAAAAAATCCATTTTGATAATACTCACTATAATCATCACGAACACTTCCAAAAAATGATTCGGGCGATGGAATCAAATCCGCATTCGGATAAATAGCATCAAAGGGATGAATTTTCATAGGGGCAATTAGGTTGAGAAAGTTTTCAAGTTACGGAATTAGGATCGACAAATGGTAACTTGACAACCTTTGCATTCAACAATTTTGATCCGGCCTTCACCTGGAATGTGGAATCAATTGCGGAGAGAGCCGTGGGCACATACGCCAGTCCTAATGGTACTTGTAAGGTGGGGGATAATGTGCCGCTCGTCACAACACCGATTTCATGACCATCACTGTCGCACACGGCATAACCATGACGCGGCACACGACGATCATCAACGATAAAGCCAACTAGCTTTTTATCAACACCATTCGCTCTTTGCGCAGTAAAAATATCTTTTGATGGAAATGTACTTTCTTTTTTAAGTTTGGTAATCCATCCCAGACCTGCTTCGATGACTGAAGTCGTATCATCAATATCATTTCCGTACAAACAAAAACCCATTTCGAGTCTAAGGGTGTCCCGCGCACCCAATCCTGCAGGAACAGGTTTAACAGGCGTCTCCAGAGCCATCAGCGTATCCCATAAGCCAACAAGATCTTTGTTTTCTACATAGAGTTCAAATCCACCTGATCCGGTATATCCCGTTGCAGAGATAATCACATTGTCGATTCCGGCAATCGTTCCTTTAACAAAATTGTAATACGCGATATCTTTTAATGGTATATCGGTCAATGGTTGAAGTAATTCCAACGCTTTAGGACCCTGCACAGCAAGCAGACCTGTCTGCTCAGAGATATCAATGATTCGCGTATCATAGTCTCCGGCGTATTGTTGGATGTGATCCCAATCCTTTTTTATGTTAGAAGCATTGACGACGAGTAAGAACGCTTGCTCACCTTCGGCACTCATATCTTCCGGCAGACGATACACAAGCATATCATCAACGATGCCTCCGTTTTCATTTGGCAGGCAGGAATATTGGACCTGACCAATTGCAAGTGTCGCTGCATTGTTTGAACTAACGCGCTGCACAAGATCCAATGCTTGTTTTCCTTTAACAATAAATTCACCCATGTGGGAAACGTCAAAGATGCCAACACCTTTTCTAACCGCATGATGCTCTTCCTGTAGGTTTGTGTACAGGATCGGCATATTGTATCCGGCAAATTCTGTCATTTTAGCACCGAGTGCAATGTGTCTTGACTCGAGAGGAGTAGATAGTACCATATGTTTAATAACGTATATTGATTTGTAAAATAGTGTCTCCTATACCAAGGCGATGAACATTATCCATGCCTGAAATTACTTTTCCAATGATCGTGTAGCGCCCATCGAGATGAGGCGTCGGTGAGTGTGTAATAAAAAACTGTGGTCCCTCAGTGTGTAAGCCGGCAGAAGCCAAACCAACATACCCTTCATCATCGTAGTAGGTGCCGGTTAGTTCAGAACGCAGGGTAAAGTCCAAACCACCAAAGCCATCTCCGCGCGGACAACCTGTCTGCACAACAAAGTTTGGCACTACACGATGAAATGCTTTTCCACTATAATAGCCGTCTTGTGCCAATTGTACAAAACTACTGACAGATGCAGGTGCGCGTTCAGGAAATACGGAGAGTTTTATGCTGCCCTTTGTAGTGATGATTTCAACAATGCTTCCGGGCTTCAGAGCATCAATGATCTTCCAGTTAATAGGTTTAATATTTTTTTGTTCTTCGGGAATAACGAGCGCTTCTACATCATACTCCTTTAAAGCTTTAGCCACATTCATATACGTTTCTAATTCATCCGGCAGCTTCAATCCGGCGATGGCTTTACTCAATTCCGAGGTCTTGTCTTTAAATGAATCTTTCAATCCTGTTTTGGGATCCAGTATCGCTTCAGCGATCAGTGCCGTAATACCGGCATCACCGGTTTTCAGCGCATCACTCAGGTATTTGGCGATTTGTGCTTTAATGAGATATCCTTCACCCGGAAAATAGTTGTCGAAATTTTTATCAGTGCAAACATCAATTAAACTTGTGACCGCTTGTGTTCGAACAGGTATCGGCTGCCCTTCAGCAAAATATTTTGGGAGCGATTCAAAATTTCTTATTTCGCTACCCCATGCTTTTAACCATGCTGCTTTTTGATAGGGATCTTTCGAATTATTGATGGAAGCTAAGATTTCATTCTGCAGGGTTGTTTTTGCGCCACTGTACATCGATGTCAGGTGCATGTTAGCCGCCTGTGCCATTCTGGTTTTCGACTGCCAGGCGCTAGCCGTATTAACTGCTGATTTGTACTTGTAGGCATCTCTTTCGATGCCATGAACAACAAAGTATTGCGCTGCTACTTCAGCTACATGCGGGTTGTCATCACTTGTTGCATTTAGAATGACCGGATACACATCCTGATATTCAAATTGTTGTAGCGCTCTGAGGATGGAACATTTCACTCGGTAATCAGATTCTGTTCGTAAGCTCAGCACCAGATCGCGCATGGCTTCTTTTGATTTTAATTTTCCCAATGCGGAGGCAAGACAAAT
>JBBKXT010000205.1:0-16001 GCA_037969625.1 Saprospiraceae bacterium | reverse complement strand
GAACAATACGGTGGTCTTCATCCGGACGCTGAAGCTCAAAAGTTTGTTAAAAATATTGGGAATCGTATCGTCCAAAATAGTGATGCCCTTCAAACGCCTTATCAATACGATTTTCATTTACTGAACCAACCTGAGGTCGTAAATGCATTTGCCTTGCCTGGTGGACAAGTTTTCATCACCTTGGCCTTATTCAATAAGCTGGAAACTGAAGATCAGCTGGCCGGGATTTTTGGTCATGAAATTGGACATGTCGTTGCCCGACATGGCGCGGAGCGTATCGCCAAACAACAGCTCACGGAAGGATTGACGGGAGCAGCCGTGGTAGCCTCAGGAGACTACAGCACCGCTCAGGCAGCACAGATGATCGCCAGTGTGGTCAATATGTCTTACGGCAGAGATCAAGAGCTGCAATCCGATGATTTGGGGGTTCGATTTATGATTCAGGCCGGCTATGATCCTGAAGCTTTAATTAGCGTCATGAAGATCCTGGAAGAAGCTAGCGGTGGCCATCGCCAACCGGAATTTTTGAGTACACACCCGAGTCCGGAAAATAGAGTACAGCGCATTCGGGATGCCATTGATAAATATCGTGCTCAATAAAAATCACTACTATTATTTTGCTTCACGAAACTTACATTTGTCGCACAGAACTTTTGTTCGAAATTTTCATTTATTAGTACATAACCGATATCATACAAATGTTAAAACGTTTTTCTACTATTGGTAATCCGATGCTCAAAAAGAGTTTTGCCTCTGAAGCATCTGCTGTGGGAACACAATCCCAGGAAGAAACAATGACGGCTCAAGGTGCTATCAATAAAACCTTGTTGCTCTTCGGCGTTTTATTGATCACCGGCATCTACAATTTCCAAACACAGAGTATTGTTCTCATGATCGGCGGTGCTGTCGTTGGTTTGGGTCTGGTCATCTTCGGTGTCTTTAAAAAAGAATATTCCTCTTACATCGCTCCGGCTTATGCCGCCATGGAAGGCTTGTTTGTTGGTGGTATCTCAGGGATCTATGCAGGTTATGGTGGAGGTATTGTCGTTCAGGCGATTTCCCTGACCCTCATGGTCCTTTTTATTATGCTTTTTATCCATAAAACAGGAATCATCCCGGTGACTGAAAAATTTCGAACCGGTGTGGTCATGGCCACTGGCGCCATTGCCTTGTTGTACGTCGTAAGTTTTGCCCTAAGTTTTTTTGGCATCCATATGCCATTCATCCATGAAGGTGGCACATTTGGCATCCTATTTTCCTTAGGTGTCATTGGGATCGCATCGCTCAATCTGTTATTAGATTTTGATATGATCGTCAAAGGAGAAGAATATGGTGCACCCAAATATATGGAGTGGTTTTCCGCGATGAGTCTAATGATTACCTTGATCTGGCTTTACATCGAGATACTACATCTCTTAGCTAAGCTGCGCGATTAGGAATTAAAATCTTAAGGCAAACATAATTTATCTACCCGGATATTCAGCGTAGTTTCTAGGTGTTTCATAAAGCTTTATTCCCAGATCTAACTCCTTAGGGATATGTGCTCTTAGGATTTCATAGATGATAAAGCAAATATTTTCTACCGTAGGTACTCGATCCTTAAACTCCGGACAATCCAGATTAAGATTTTTGTGATCAAATCGATCTTCTATCTCAACCTTGATGACATCCTTTAAGTCCTTCAAGTTGATGAGTATACCGGTATCAGAAGGGACCATTCCTGTGACTCGTACTTCGACCTCATAGTTATGACCGTGAAAATTTGGATTGGCACACTTTCCAAATATTTCAAGATTCTTTTCATCTGACCAAGAGGGGAGGGCCAGGCGATGTGCTGCATTAAAATGACCAAGTCTGAATAAAGAAAGAGGATGCTCCATGAGTTTATGATTCATTTGAAGGGTTAAAGGTACAAATGAGTCTATGTAATTTTTACCTAGATGACAAATAGATTTTCTCTTGGGGAATCACAATGTTTTAAACTTTGAAAAAGTCATTCAAAAACAGCTGGTTTATACAAGGCGTAGGGAGCAAAAAAAAATGCCCTCAGTGGAGGGCATTTAAATATTTCTATAGAAGACTTAAGGACTAGTATTATCGAACGCTAAGTCTAACTGTTTTTAACGTGGCGCCTGTGTTTGAAATCAATCTGACGAGATAAATGCCGTCCATTAAATCGCCCACCGGATACTGCTTATTTGGAGCTGCATTATAGGATTTAACTTTATTTCCTACAATATTGAAAAGCTCAACATATTTCAAGCTAGGCAATTCACTCACTTGGAAATAACTATAAGCCGGGTTTGGATAAATGGATAAATTAACATCGGATAACTGCTTGCTTGCTGAAGTAATGCCAATTTCAAATTTTCCTGTGATTGGAGCAAGTATATTTCCTTGAGCATCACGAATATTAACCTCATAATTGGCTGTCCCAACAGTATCTCTTGGATTCATATGTATCTGTAAATCAAAGGATTCCCCAGGTGCTAAAATATTGGGCTTATTTTGAGGACATGTCGTGTATGTAAAGTCATAACAAAGATTTTTATCGCAAATCCATGTCAACCAGTTAACCGGGCTGTCACTCATTCTAAAATTCCAATAGAAACTATCTGATTCTGTTCCTGTATTAGTTACCAACACATGATAGGCAATATCTGTATCTGCAGGATCCCCTGTCAAAACAAATGTGGATGGATCAACGGAGACGGATTGTCCTATGCCTAAAAGAGGCATAAGGAATAGAGCGAGTAAAAAAGGTAGATTTCTTTTCATAATTACATGCAATATATTACTTAATTACCTATTACAAGGCAGTTTAGTAAAACATTAACTTTTACTTCACGGTACAAAAATCGGATTTTTGGCGAACCTGACAAATTATTAAGTATATAATATAAGACATTTCAAGTATTAAATTGGCTTTTTTATAGAAATTCGATGTTTTTTCATTTCAAAATTAGCTATTTTTGACACTTCCTTACTAATATTACATTATTCTAACTTTCTAATCAAACTAAAATACATGAAAAAAATTATTACCCTTCTGTTCCTGGGATGTCTTTTTGGACACCTACAGGCTCAAGTCATCTACTCAGAAAATTTTGATAGTGGCACACTCGGCGAGATGACCGCCGTAGATGTCGATGGAAAAACACCGAATGCGCAAGTTGTTGCCAATAATGGAGCCGGACCAACTTTCAAACCGGTTCAAAGATCATTGACCAATTGGGAAGTGATTAGCACATCATGGTTTACACCCGTAGGTGTTTGCGATGACTGGTTGATTTCACCTGCCATCGAAATTACTGCCGAAAATACTTTCCTCGTTTGGGAAGCCTACTCACCGGATGCCAATTTCCGTGATGGTTACCAGCTTCGTATTTCTACTACTGATACGGAGATTGCCAGTTTCACTGATGTGATCTACACAAATCCGGGCGAAGAGACTACAAGGAAACTCAGAGCTCAGCGCTTGGATGCTTACATAGGTCAGACTATTCACTTCGCTTTTAGAAACAACTCAAATGACAAGTTTCTACTGTACATGGATAATTTCCGTGTTGAGATATTCAAGTCAAACAACGCTGTGACTAAAAGCTTGACTTTTGAAAAATACAACCAAATAGGTGGAATGATCCCTATTAAAACGACTGTTGAAAACTACGGTGGTGAAGCAATTACTTCTCTCCATTATACTTGGGAGCAAGGCGGCAACACATATACTGATACCTTGACAGGTCTGAATATTCCTACATTCGGTACGCGTGAGTTTACCCACTCTGTGATGTTTGATCTTTCAGAGACAGGTGAATACCCAATCAATGTGTCGTTTACTATGCCAAATGACGTTGAAGATGAAGATCCTGCCGATAATAACACTTCAAGAAACCTCTATGGTCTTGACACACAACTTCCTAAATTAGTGGTTGTAGAAGAAGCTACCGGTACATGGTGTGGCTGGTGTCCAAGAGGAACAGTGAATATGGATATCATCGCTGCCGATCATGCAGATGTTGCTATTCCAATTGCTGTGCATAATGGTGATCCAATGACCATCTCAGAATATGATGGCCCTTTCAGTGCTTCTGTTGGTGGATATCCTTCAGGACACCTGGATCGCAAAATCAAAGATATTGATCCTGGAACTTTTGTTGCTCAGTTACCGAATCTTCAAAACAGAATGGTTCCATGTGAGGTTTTAACAGAATCAATCTATGAGCCAGCTTCGAGAAATGTAGTGGTTCGCGCGACTGGTAAACTCTCCATTGCTACAGCTGCTAATGACTTGAGACTATCTTGCGTAATCACAGAAGATGATGTCAAAGGAACAACAACCGGATACAATCAGGTAAACTATTATGCAGGTGGTGCACAAGGAGCAATGGGTGGCTATGAAAGTCTTCCTGATCCTGTACTTGCTGCCAATATGGTATATCACTTCGTTCCTCGTGCTTTGTTTGGTGGTTTCTATGGCATGGAAAACAGTGTTCCTGATGTGTTAGAAGCAGGTGAAGAGTTTTCTGTTGAATGGACTTTTACAGTTCCAGCAGGATTCAATGTTGAAGAAATGCATGCCATCACTTTTATTCTTGATGATCAAACAGGCGAGATCCTGAACGGATCTACAGTTCCATTGACAGATCAGTTGAGTGCTGTTCCTTTGATTCCTATGGGACAAACATCTTTGTATCCTAATCCAACATCAGATATCCTGAACCTTTCAGTTGATTTCTTAACAGAAACACCTGTAAGCATGAAGATCTACAATACATATGGTGGATTGATCAGAGACTTAGGAAAACTTAATCTCTCCAATGGTACTGCTTTTGAGAAAATCAATGTTGCCGACTTCGCTCCAGGAATGTATATTCTTGAACTAAGACAAGACAACGCTGTAACTGCACTTCCTTTTAGTAAACTCTAATTCGTTAGAGCCTTAAATAAATTATCTTAAAAGCCCTGATCAATATTGATCGGGGCTTTTTTTATTTGCCCATAACGATTATATCCGGGAACATCGCTTTAACCCCACACGCGCCTACCTGCCCAGAAACAAAAACTTAACTCTAGGTCTGCAAAGGATAAATTCAAATAAAACAACAAAGGCTGTACAACTCGCTTCAAACAACCATCGGTTCGATAAACATGAAGAAGGGCTTTCAGAAATACTGATAAGTTGAAAAATGAGCCAACAAGAAAAGCTTGCTAAAGATCTTTGCGTTTCAAAATCCAGTACGAAAGTGCAATAAAGATCGCAGCCCATCCAAGTGATACGAATACATCGCGCATCACGACTTGATCATCCGTATAAGACAATACATACTTTGAAAATGGAAAGCGGATCAATAGATTAATCGCTTCTACAGGGAAATACCAAACATCTACCTTGTAGTGATGCTGCAGAATAGCGGTGAGGATCGGCTCAATAAATGATGTATATAACAAGAATAGAATAATCGTAATGCCACTCCTTTGTATCAGGAAGGATGCAAATAAGGCCATACATAAAAAAGCAAAAACCTCTAATCCATATGCTGCTACAAATTCAATATTCTCCAGAATGTAGGAAAGGCCTGTCACAGGTGAATACAGGAAGCCAAGAAACAAACCCAACAATAAAAACAATAAAGCAGAGCCCAGACTCATTACCATTACCAGTGCAACTTTGGAGGCAAGAAACTCTCTTTTTGAAAGCCCGTCGATGATATTTTGTTTAATCGTCTTTTGTGAATATTCTATCGTCACAGAATTAATAATGATAAAGGCCGGTATCCATTTAAAAATTGTAGCCAACCATCCCAGATTTTGCCATAAATCAACAAAGTCAAATAATGGAATCCCCATTTTGAGAAAGTACTGGATGAATTCATCATTTTGCTCCATGCTCATGAACCAATCCAATAGTCCTTTTACAGAAAATGCTGCGAGGACAAAACACATTATGTAAAGCCCCAGGATGATCACAAACGGTCTGTAATGCCTGAATTTAAAATATTCAAGTTCTATGATTCTTAGCAGGTTTGTCATATTCCAGGTTGGCTTAGTGCTGATGATCGGGGACTATTATTTTCACTTAGTATCTCAAGAAATTTCTCTTCAAGACTGGACTTTTTTTGTTCGATATAGTTGACTTCCACCTGACGTTCTACTAAAAACTTATTCAATCTGGCGACTGTCCAATCTTCGGCGATGCGCAATCTCAGGGAATCAGCAAAAACCTCCACAGCATGCACACCTGGGCAACCTTGCACCTCACTCGTCAACAAGGGCATATTGTCAGCGCCTACCGAGATACTGCTTGTAGATTTCAATGCTTCTTCCACACTCCCTGCATATATTTTTTTACCTCTCCGCAAAACGGCAAAATGCGAACAAACTTTTTGTACTTCATCAAGCAGATGGCTCGCGAGCACAATTGATTTATTCATATCGCGAATATTGATGATGATCTTTCTGATCTCAGCAATTCCTTGCGGATCTAAACCATTAGTTGGTTCATCAAAAATCAACACCTCCGGATCTGCAATCATCGCAGAGGCTATTGCCAGCCGCTGTTTCATCCCCAGTGAATAAGTTTTAAATGGATCATTGGCTCGTTCAAAGAGCCCAACCATCTTTAGCAATCCATCATAATCAGGATTGCGAATATCCTTTATCCTTCCATGAACGATAAGATTTTGACGAGCACTTAGAAAAGGATAAAAATTAGGCTGCTCAAGAATGGCTCCTATTTTTTTTCGCAGCTTGTAATTTTCGCCCTGTCCAAACCAACTGTAGGATCCACTTGTCTTTGCAATGACGCCAAGGATCATCCCAAGGGTTGTTGTTTTGCCACTGCCATTAGGTCCTAGTAGACCAAAGACCTGCCCGCGTGGAATCTGCAGATCTAATCCATCCAATGCCAGTATTCTTTTGGAATACCGTTTCGTTAACTGATGTGTTTCAAGTATATAGTCGCTCATCAGAATCCTTGTTTTATCAGGTCCATAAAGGCATTCTGGTCAGCCATTTCCAAGGCCATCAGATATTCGATATTAATCTGTCCATCCACCTCCAAAATTAATTTTTGATCCACTGATTCCACTAAGGCCAGATAATGTGATCTGGGACCAAACTCTTTTACCCATAAGCTCATCCGCATGTCTTCCGCAGCCCTGCCTTCTATGAGCAGCTCATATCCATCCGAATACAAACCTGTTCTGAGGGCTTTTATCTGATAGGTACTATCATTTCGTGGTGGCAGATAGATAACTATTTTCTTAACATCCTTAATAAGCTTTTCAAAATTTGGATCCTTATTGACATTCGCCAATCGAATTAAACTCTGATACACATACTTCTTTTGGATATCCGGATAGGTCGCCTCATGCTGCTTGAGCGCTGATGATTTAAAGTCCTCTTTGCAACCGGAGAGCAGGCATACAACGAAGATAAAAACCAAGAGGACTAATGGAGTTTTGTTTTTCATTTGGTTAAAAATGGGGATTTTCTAATCAGCACAGTATAGATATCGATGAATGGAGCCTACAAATCGGCTGTTTGCATGGTTATACACCTTCAATCAAAACAATCCCTTCCCAAAATCAACGATTAGGTCCCAAAAAAAGTTACAAGAAAAAGGAAAGTAATGTGTTTACCCTTCGAGTGCAGCAGCTCCGCCAACGATCTCACTCAATTCTTTAGTGATTGCTTCCTGACGTGCATTGTTATAGCTGATTCTAAGTGAAGACAACATCTCATCTGCGTTTGTAGTTGCTTTATCCATCGATGTCATTCTCGCTCCATGCTCTGAGGCATGTGTATCCAAAAGAAATTTCTGAAACTGAATTTCCAAAATACTTGGTACCAATGTATTCAGTAATTTCTCCTTTTCAGGTTCGAATATATAATCAACACGTCTGGTGGAAGCCGATTCAACTTTTGGCACCGGCAGAAACTGAACGCCTTCTGCAAATTGTGTAGCCGCATTTTTGAACTGACTGTAAAAGACCATGATTCGATCTGTTTCACCGCGGCTAAACTGATCCATCAATAGGCGAGGTACAACGACCGTCGCATCAAATTCAAGATTATCAAATAAGGTTATGTAATCCTTATTGATCGTAGCGTTTTTATAATTCTTCCGAAAGAAATCAAACCCACGCTTACCAATGGGTACGATCGTTAGCTTTCCGGCATCACGCTGCGCTGCAAATTGTGTTTCAATCGTTTTAGCTGCTGCTTTGATAATGTTGGTATTAAAAGCACCACACAATCCTCTATTTGAAGTTACGACGACAATGGTCGTGTGCTGCACCGGGCGATCTTTTCCAAAACTAATACTCACATCTCCCTCCACTGCAGAAAGGACATTGCGCAACATATGATTCAGTTTGTCGGCATAAGGACGTACACGAACAATGGCATCCTGCGCTTTCCTCAACTTAGCCGCCGAAACCATTTTCATAGCTTTGGTGATCTGCTGTGTTGAGCTGACCGATTTCATCCGTTCCCTGACCTCTTTAAGCTTACCGCTCATCTGTTTTTGCTTTTAATGTGTTGGCGATGGATACTTGGCGATTTGAATTAAATCTATTTGTATTGTGTTTGTAACTCTGCTGCTAAAGTCTTCATGGTTGAAGTATCCTCATCTAACAACTTTCCATTTCGGAGGTTATTCAATACTTCAGGATATCTTGTTTCGAGGCTGGTTAAGTAATTTGCCTCAAACTCTTTTACCTTGTTTAATGGAACAGCACGCAACAATCCGTTTGTACCGAGGTAAATGATCGCTACTTGCTTTTCAACAGAAACCGGGCTATACTGAGCTTGCTTTAGGATTTCCACATTTCGCTTTCCTTTTTCCAATACGGCTGTAGTCGCAGCATCCAGATCAGAACCAAACTTGGAGAATGCTTCGAGGTCACGATATTGTGCCTGGTCAAGTTTCAAGGTACCGGCTACTTTCTTCATTGACTTGATCTGTGCATTTCCTCCTACACGAGAAACAGAAATACCCACGTTGATCGCCGGACGAATACCGGCGTTAAACAATCCGGACTCAAGGAATATCTGACCATCCGTAATCGAAATTACGTTAGTTGGAATATATGCAGAAACGTCACCCGCTTGTGTTTCAATAATCGGAAGTGCTGTTAAAGAACCTCCCCCTTTAATCATTGGCTCACCATTCGCATCCTTTGCATTTTTAAGGCTGTCAGGAAGATCATTCATCTGACGAGCGATGTCATTATTGTTAATCACCTTAGCCGCTCTCTCTAACAAACGAGAGTGCAGGTAGAATACATCTCCCGGGTAAGCCTCACGACCCGGTGGGCGACGAAGCAAAAGAGATACTTCACGGTAAGCAACTGCCTGCTTTGACAAATCATCATAGATGATCAAAGCAGGTCGACCTGTATCTCTAAAAAATTCACCAATAGCAGCACCTGCAAATGGTGAGTAAAACTGAAGCGCAGCCGGATCAGATGCACTGGAAGAAACGATGACAGTATAATCCATCGCACCTGCTTCTTCCAAAGTCTTTGCTACGTTAGCAACGGTCGAAGCTTTCTGACCTGAAGCCACATAAATGCAGAATACAGGTTCGCCTTTATCAAAAAATTCTTTCTGGTTAATGATGGTATCAATAGCGATCGCAGACTTTCCGGTCTGTCTGTCACCAATGATCAATTCTCTTTGTCCACGACCAATTGGAATCATCGCATCAATCGCTTTGATACCTGTTTGAAGTGGCTCATTCACCGGCTGACGGTAGATCACACCCGGCGCTTTACGCTCCAAAGGCATTTCGTACTTATCACCTGTAATCGGTCCTTTTCCATCAATCGGCTGACCTAGTGGATCAACTACTCGACCAAGCATCCCTTCCCCAACATTTATGCTGGCGATACGACCGGTACGGCTGACGCGGGTTCCTTCCTTTATATTATCACTTGGCCCCATCAATACGACCCCTACGTTGTCTTCCTCAAGGTTCAATACGATAGCTTCTACGCCCGTTTCGAATTTAACAAGTTCTCCGGCCTGGGCTCTGTTCAGTCCGTATACACGAGCGATCCCGTCTCCTACCTGAAGTACTGACCCTACTTCTTCAAGTTCTGCAGCACTTTGAAATCCGGATAATTGTTGCTTTAGGATTTCTGAAATTTCGCCTGGTTTTACATCCACCATGATTCTTTATATTTTGATGTTGATCGTTTATTTAAAATTTATAGTGCGACTTGATATTCTTTAGAAGAAAACACTTTTCTCAACAAGTCTAATTGATGTTTTACACTGGCATCATACAGTTTATCTTCAAATGAAATCACAAAACCACCGATCAGACTTTTATCTACAGTTGTTTTGAATTCAATATTGGCATGCGTGAGTTTGCTGGCAATTAACTTTTGTTGGATGGCATTTAATGCTTCCTTAGAAAGTGTTTCCGCCGACACAATATGAACTATAGAAATACCTTTGATTATTCTGTATTGGCTGATCACTTCAGAGGCTATATCGACCAAATAAGCTTCTCTTCCTTTTCGTAGGATGATATTCAAAAAAGCATACGTAAGCTTGTCGATTTTATCTCCAAAAATCGCATCGAAGACCTTGCCCTTTTTATCAGAAGTAATGATCGGGCTTTTTAGTAAAAGCGCAACATCCTTCAATTTGGATACTTCGGCAAAGTAGGTCATATCCTCAACGACCTTATCCAACTTACTTTGTTCAGTGGCAAGATCAATAAGTGATTTGGCGTATCTGGAAGCTATCCTGTATGATGACATGTTATTCTCGTATTATAAATTTACGATTGATTAAATATGATTAGCTGAGTTTGATATCTTTCACCAACTGGTCAACCAGATTCTTCTGTTCTTCTGTTTTTCCCAACTGTTGAAGAATGAGTTTTTCGGCAATATCAATTGACATTTGCCCCACTTTATTCTTTACTTCAACAATTGCTTTATTCTTTTGGTTTTCGATCTCCTGTGTAGCTTCTTCTACAATCTTCTTTGCTTCGGCTTTAGCCTTATCACGAGCATCAGAAACCACCTTATCCCCGGTTGTTTTTGCTTCTCGGAGGAGTTTAGCTCTTTCTTCACGGGCTTCATTTAGCAGCTTTTGGTTGTCGCTACTGAGTTGCGCCATTTCTTCTTTTGCCTTCTTGGCTTCGTCGAGGGCTGATTGAATATCATTCTCGCGCTTTTTGAGGGCGTTTTTAATGGGGCCAAAAGCGAATTTACCTACCAGTATCCAAAACAGGCAGAAGATCACGAAGGTCCAAAACAACATCCCAACGCCGGGACGTGCTACAGTAAATTCTGATAGAAAAATAAGATCCATATGCTTTAAATTTTGATTTTCTCCGGTTTGAAGGAGGCTATCTATCATTCCCTTTCTACAGGGCTTATATTTTAAAACTTGCTAAATACAACTCACTAAAAAAAGACTCCGGAAGCCCGGCCAATCGCAAGGCATCCGAAATCATTTGTTCTTGCAATTACTTTACAAGGAAAGCCATAATGATCGCAATCAAAGCGGCACCTTCTACAAGGGCAGCTGTAAGGATCATATTTGCACGGATATCACCTAGTGCTTCCGGTTGACGGGCAATGGCGTCCATTGCTCTTCCTCCGATTGCGCCTACTCCGATACCGGCACCGATGGCGGCTAATCCCATACCTATTGCTACAATTGAACCTGTCATAATGATGAGTATTTATTGAGTTAGTAAATTAATAGTTGTTATTGGTTTATTGGTTTGTTTCAATTTTTTATTTTTTGCTCTTACTAAAAGCGACGCGCGAAAAAAAGATATTAGACGCGCGACTTAATTTTTCTCTCACCACAATCTCTCACCACGCCAAATATGGATCGCCCATACTGGGCTGAGTTGCTTTGGTTGCTTCACTTTTGAGGGGTTGCACCCCTCGCTAAATATGAAACGCCCATACTGGGCTTAAATACCATCTATAATGTATGGTATAGAAGCTGTCCTCTGATTATCCTTTGCTCGCCGGAGCCTTTGCATAGGCGAGACTCTTCACTTATCACTTATCACTTATCACTTAATTGGTGGTGTGCTTCTTCCGTTGCACCCCTCGCTAAATATGAAACGCCCATATTAGGCTTAAATACCATCTATGATTTATGGTATAGAAGCTGTCTTCTGATTATCCTTTGCTCGCCAGAGCCTTTGCATAGGCGAGACTCTTCACTTATCACTTATCACTTAATTAGTGGTGTGCTTCTTCCGTCGCTGCACCGATATAAGATGCTGTGAGCAGAATGAACACGTATGCCTGAATAAAGGCTACCAATAATTCGATCGCCAGGATAAACATCGTAAGCGGTATGGCTACAACGGCTCCGACAACCCCACCGGCAAAATTCTCTCCCAATTCTCCAAACATGAAGATCAATCCCACAAAAGATAATACCACAATATGCCCCGCTGTGATATTTGCAAAAAGACGCAGCATCAATGTGAAAGGCTTGATAAACAATCCCAGTATTTCTACCGGTGTCAAAATCAATATTTTTATGATCGCAGGAACGCCGGGCATCCATAAGACGTGGCTCCAATAGTTTTTATTTCCGTTTATCGTCACAATCACAAAAGTGATGAGCGCTAAGACGGCAGTTACCGCTAAATTTCCGGATACATTACTTCCTCCAAAAAATGGAATCTGACCGAAGAGGTTCAATCCAAGAATAAAGAAGAACAAGGCAAGTAACAGCGGTAAAAATTTTTCCCATTTGGGGCCGAGAAATGGTTTGGCAACTTCATCCTGAACAAACAAAAAGATTGGCTCTATAAACGATTGCAATCCCTTTGGTGCCATATTATCACGTGTTTTGTATGCCTTGGCAATACTGAAAAATCCCCATGCTAATAAAAGACTTATCAGCAGCATGGACACCACGTTTTTGGTTAATGAAAAATCATAAAAAGAAGTGATGCCACCGCCAAAAAGTCCGGCGTCTGCAGTGCTTTGCGGAATCAACTTAAAATGTTTGCCTTCATAGCAAGCATAGGCGATTTCTTTTGCCTCTCCATCAATCGTCTCCTGCTGATGTAAAAAGCCTTCAAGGGCTACTGCTCCTGTTGGAAAAGAAGGATCTTCAATGCGCTTGACCGCTCCATTATCTAAGACATACTGATTGTAAGCTTTTCGTCCCTCTCCGTGGCCGAAAAAGTCAAATTCGAATTTACCGGAAGAAAACAAGTCCCAACCATGTCCTTTGGTAAACAGGATACAGGGTAGTGGAAAATTGAATGAGCCAATACTATAGACATTGGCATCTGAAATGTGGTGATAGGCTGTGCTTGTAGCATCGTAAATGGTGGCATGCACATCTGCGTGAAAATGGCAGGTGTGATGATCTGCCTCAGCATGATCTGTTGTGTCATGAGCTACCTCATTGGCAGCGTGCTCATTATGTGCATGAGTCGTATGATCCTGGGCGACCAGCATAACAGGCAAACCAACTGCCAGGAGGAGGGT
The DNA here is from genome assembly GCA_037969625.1 of Saprospiraceae bacterium. Classification (GTDB taxonomy): domain Bacteria; phylum Bacteroidota; class Bacteroidia; order Chitinophagales; family Saprospiraceae; genus Opimibacter. The sequence goes on along the minus strand of JBBKXT010000205.1, from coordinate 2,499 downwards.
TGGTATAATGGCGACTAAACTTCGTAATTCCTTCATTTACAGGAGCTATTCTTCAAATCAGGCGCAAAGGTAAGAAGAAAGGACTGCCTGACATAGGAGACTTCAAAACTTTTTTAGAAGTTGTTTGAAAAGCCGGAAGGCAACGATTCATTGATGATGGAGGCCGTGGAATACTTACTGGATGGATATATAAAAACAAAAGACCTGTATTCCTACAGGTCTTTTGTTTTTATGGTACTATTTGCTTGATTTATCGGGCGAATGCGATCGCTCGTTTCTCTCGAATCACAGTAACTTTTACCTGACCCGGATACTGCATTTCGTCCTGAATCTTCTGAGAGATCATAAATGACAAATCATCCACAAACTCGTCGGTCACCTTATCACTTTCAACGATCACACGTAGTTCGCGACCTGCCTGCAGGGCATAAGCTTTTTGAACACCTTCAAAGCCCATGGCGAGGTCTTCCAGATCACCGATCCGCTTCAGATAGCTCTCTAGTATCTCTCGGCGAGCGCCTGGTCGTGCTCCACTGATGGCATCACACGCCTGAACGATCGGAGAAATAATATTGTCCATCTCGATCTCATCGTGGTGGGCACCGACTGCATTACAGACAAATGGAATCTCCCCATGCTTCTGACAGATTTCCATCCCCAGGATTGCGTGAGAGAGTTCAGACTCTTCTTCTGATACTTTACCAATATCATGCAAGAGACCGGCGCGCTTGGCCAGTTTGACTTGCTTTGAACTGAGACCAAGCTCTGCCGCCATCACGGCGCACAACTGGGCTGTTTCTAAGCTGTGTTTCAGAAGGTTCTGACCATAAGATGATCTAAAACGCATACGACCAACCATTTTGACCAGGTATGGATTGAGACCATGGATATCCAGATCTATCACGGCACGCTCCCCTATTTCGATGATCTGCTCGTCCATTTGCTTTTTAACCTTGGCGACTACTTCTTCAATACGCGCAGGGTGGATTCTTCCATCCGCGACAAGTCGTTTGAGCGAAATACGACAGATCTCACGTCTGATCGGATCAAAACTTGAGATAACGATAGCTTCCGGTGTATCATCGACCACGATTTCAGCGCCGGTGGCAGCTTCCAGTGCACGAATATTCCTTCCTTCTCGTCCAATGATCTGGCCTTTTATATCATCTGATTCCAGATTAAAGACGGAGACGGTATTTTCGATGGTGTATTCTGCACACATCCGCTGAATAGATTGGATCACAATCTTTTTGGCTTCGCGAGCTGCGTTAGCTTTGGCATTGGCGATGGCTTCTTTCTCTACGGCCATGGCTTCCGCTTCTGCTTTATTGCGAATGGCCTCTATCAATTGATCTTTGGCTTCGGCTTCTGATAGCTTGCCAATTGTCTCCAGCTCCTTTATTATTTTTTCTGTGGATTGATCGAGTTCTTCTTTTCTTCGGGTGACCACCTTGATTTGTTTTTCAAGGTTTTCTTTAATGGCTTTAATCTCAGATTCTCTGACTTCGAGGTTTTCAGTTTTCGTATTCAGTGATTCATGCTGAGTCTTTAAAGCATTTTCTTTGTTTAGTACTTCGACTTCGCGATCCTTGAGTTCGAGTTTGTGCTGTGCTTTTTCAGTATCAAACTGGCTTCTGAGTTTATTAAATTTCTCTTTTGCCTCTTGAATTTTGCGATTTTTAATGGATTCGTGTTTGGCTTCAGCTTGAGCGAGAAGTTTCTCGGATTTTAATTCGGCTTCATCGATCAATCGCTTAGCCGTAAGTCGGGCTTCTTTTACCGCCAGATCTGCCTTCTGGTTGCTGTCTTCCAGCAGCCTCTTTTTACCGCCCTTGATCAATAGAGTCGCCATGAAATAGCCAATGACTAATCCCAGCACCCCTACTCCGGCAGCTAATATGATTTCATTCATTATTAAATATTTAGGTCAACAAATATGGTTTGCTGGCCTCAGGCTGGAAAAATGGAAATTTGAAGGTAAGACGGCCTTTAGGGTTGTGCTTCCAAAACCTGAAGTTGGTTTTGAATATCAATCAACGTATTAAAGGTGTTGTCGTCAACCAATCTGTCTTGTGCTTTATGAAAATCGACAGCGTAAGTGAGTAATGCCATTAAAACACAATCCTGCATATCCTTCTGGGGATAATCTGATTGATATTGTTTTATCCGACTATTAATTTCTTCAACTGCTTTATTCACATGCACCACCTCTTCTTCTGATACTTTCAGTGGGATTATTTTACCGGCAATATTCGCTTCTATCCGATTCATAGCTTATTTCTTTTCCAGTAAGGACTCCGCTTGTGGAATACATTTCTCCACTTCCTTCATAATACTTCTTATCTCCTTACGGGTTTCGGTTTTCCAGTGTGTAATTCCCTTTGTATCTCTTAAAGTTTCCTGACGTATGGTGTCGAGTCTTTGACTTAAAATTTCCTGCTTATTTAATGCCTCTTCCAGGCTATGGGCCAATGATTTATTCTCAGTTTCCAGTAGTTT
>JBBKXT010000204.1:0-28073 GCA_037969625.1 Saprospiraceae bacterium | reverse complement strand
GTTATAATCAAGCCAACAAATACAGATAATTGCTTACTAACATCATACATAAAGGCCTTGAGTATTTGATCAACCATGGTCACTAAAAGTGCCACAATAATCAATTGCACAATCATTCGGATTCGTCCCGGTATAGAGTCCCGGATGAGTGCAATAATCAAACTTGCAAAAGCCGCAACGATCGTGAGCCCAAGTGCCATAATAATCGCAGGCTTGACTTGAATGGTGACCGCTAACGCAGAACAAATACCAAGTACCTGAACCGTGATTGGATTATTGTCATCCAGCGGATCTGTGAGCACTTTCCTATTCTTTTTCGAAAACAGACCGTCCTTTTTAACCTTTGGCTTGTCTGGTGCTATAGTGTCTGAACTCATGATGCACTTTTTAATTTTTCAAAATAAGCCAAATATTGCCTTACACATACCTCTATCATCTTGTCTACGCCGGTCGATGTGATCGTGCCTCCTGAAATGCCATCAACGACATGGATAGGATCAAGATTTGTTTTTGTCGTTTGTTTGACAACATTGACCGAAACAAATGAATTGTTTTTATCAAATAATTTTTTGCCAGGAAATTGTTCTTGAAAAGGCAACTCTGCAATCTCAGCGCCTAGTCCAGGAGTCTCTCCTTTGTGCGAAAAGACGGCGCCGAAGATGGTGCTGAAATCATCCTGGATACTTAGGTAACCATAGATTGGGCCCCATAAACCGGTGCCTCGCATCGGGACAACGTACAAGTTTCTGCCATCTGTGTCGGTGTAAACAAATAAAGCCATCTGCCTTTCTTCGACCGGTTTTTTTAATTCGTTTTTCAAGACGATATCACGCACTTTTACATCCTTCAGTTCTTCTCCTGCGCTATTGATCACCAGTTCTTTGACGCGTTCGCTATATAAATTTTCAATTTCTTTTCTGCTGTTCGCATCTACATGTACAGAGTGCAATATACTGGTCTTGAAATCAAGTTCAATGTTGGCTTCCTGTAGTGGTTTAAGAGCCTGTGCCGTAAATGCAAGAAGCACAGCAGTGAGTGTCGAAATACCAATGGCATAGAAAAATATGTATTTATTGCTGTGTTGCACGGCGAAGACGTTTTTTAATGTGATTTTGAACAACGATATGGTCGATCAAGGGTGCGTGGACATTCATGAGCAGGATGACCATCATCACAGCTTCAGGATAAGCCGGATTGAAAGCCCGGATGATAACGATCAATCCACCAATCAGTAGCCCATAGACCAATTTGCCTTTTTCGGTATGTGCAGCAGTAACTGGATCCGTAGCCATATATACGGCACCAAATGCAAATCCTCCCATTAGCCAATGATAGTAGAAGGGCGTATGCAAGTAGTGTGTGGGATCATTGGCTGGAGCGATCCCATTAAAAAATAATCCCATCGCAGCTGCACCGATAAATACTGAGACCATGATTTTCCAACTCCCAACACCTGTTAGAATTAATATAAAAGCGCCAATTAAACAAGCGAAGACACTGGTCTCTCCAATACTCCCTTGTTCAAATCCCCAAAACATATCGGCAATGGATTGCATATTCTGATAGTTGGCGTCATAGATCACAAGATTAGTGGCTCCAGAATAGGCATCAATGATCGCTTGTCCTGATTCCGGTGAAAGATCTGTCCATATTTCTCCACTCATAAATGCTGGAAAAGCGAAAAACAAAAATGCTCTTGCCAATAAAGCCGGATTCATGAAATTCATTCCAGTACCCCCGAATATTTCTTTTCCAATCAAGGTGCAAAAAATAGCAGCGAGACCGACCATCCATAATGGAATTGTCACAGGAAGAACAAGTGGAATTAACATCCCCGTAACGAGATAGCCTTCGCTGATGGGATGGCCTTTTACAACCGCAAAAATAAATTCGACACCTAAACCAACGGCATAGGAAACAATGATGATAGGTAATACCTTTTCAAGACCAAACAAGAAATAATCCATATGGGTCATCTCCATGCCATAGGCGAGATAGTGTTGGTATCCTGTATTCCAGATACCAAATAATAAGGTGGGGATTAAAGCAATCACCACAGTGATCATGGTTCGTTTGAGATCCACCGCATCGCGAACATGTACCTTATGTCCCGTGACTTCCCCCGGTGAAAACATAAACGTTTCCATTGCTTCAAATGCCGGGTACCATCTTTCAAGTTTCCCTCCTTTGACGAAGTTGGGTTTTACTTTATCTATAAGATTGCGTAATATTTTCACAAGCGATCGGTTATCTTTTTCATTTGTTCTATTGCTTTATCCCTCCTCTCTGATCAGATCTAGTCCTTCAGCTATTATTTGTTGTACATCAATTTTCGAAGTGCAAACAAACTCGCACAAGGCAAAGTCTTCCTCTGAAACTTCATAGATGCCCAATGCTTCCATCTTTTCAACATCTTTGGCCAGTATGGCTTTGAGTAGAAACACCGGAAGGATATCCATGGGAAGTACTTTATCGTATTGACCACTCATCACAAAAGCGCGTTCTTCTCCGTGCATATTGGTATTTAATGAGTAGTCTTTATTGGGGCTTAACCACGAAAAGAACGTTCGCGATAAGCTTAGTTTGTTGAATCCTGGTAACAACCAGCCAAGAAATTCAGGTTCATGTCCTTCAGGAATGGCAGTGATTTGGTTTGTATAAAAGGAAAGGAAATCGCGTGATGAGGATGTCGTGCCAAAGAGTACATTGCCTTGAATGATTCTTATGGTATTAGCATCCATTTCACCTCCAAGCAAATCACTGATCAATTGTCCGGTGATAGCTTTTACATAACGTGGTTTTGAAACTTCTTCACCAGTTAATACAACTATGCGATCCGCGCGGTAACGCCCTTCTGTAAACAAGCGGCCGATGATGATAACATCTTGTGGATGGACATGCCAGACGACTTCTCCTTTTTGTATGGGTGAGATATGATGGATTTGAATACCAATATTACCAGCGGGATGAGGTCCTTTGATGTGATGTATATATTTCTCAAAAGAAGCTGGCGTTGATGTTTCAGTATTTCCATTGGAAACGGCCTTTATGCCTATATGTAGGTTATCATTGGCGAGTATTTGAAGTACTTGAAGTCCGGATTCGAAATTTTCTTTTTCCTGATTAATGATAAAGTTGAGATCAGGAGCGAGTGGGGCAGAATCGAAGCAGGAAACAAAAATAGCTTTAGGGGTATCTTCGGGTTCTGCTATTAAATTGTAGGGACGTTGACGGATATAATTCCAGCAACCGCTTTCGATGAGTTGCTCGGTGATGGATTCGCGGGATAGATCAGCAGGATTGCTTTTCTGAAAGGGTTTGTAATGCGTTTGTGCTTTATCGACTAAAATTCTTATTTCTTCAATTTTTCTCTTAGGACCGAGTTTTATCTCGGCAATTTCTCCACTAACGGGGGAGGTGAAACGAAGCTTCGGCCGGTTTTTATCGTGGAACAGACATTCCCCGGCCTTGATACTTTCTCCAGGCGATACGTGTAGTTTGGGTTTGACAAAACGAAAATCAGTGGGTTTGATCGCCACAATGCTTGAGGCATTTGATGCACTAATGGTTTTTTCGGCTGCCCCTTTTAATTTAATATCGTAACCGCGCTTAATGGTAATCGTTCTGGACATAGTGTAGACTAGTTTTCCATAATGTTTAACCATCGGCAACTTGCTGTATTGGGAAACCCACTGACTAGACTCACTAATGGTTCTTCAATAAGGCAAATAGGTACTGCTTTGTGATGGCCGTTTAGTAATAAGATTTAATGTGTGCGCTCTACTTCTTCGATACTCAAATATTTTTGCTGAAGTGTGAATATAATATTTCATTTAAACTGTCTGAACTTTAGAGAAGGTTTTTTTTTAATTTAAATATGTTTTATTAGCTGCATGGCCATTCTAGCCAAATATACTTTGCTGAATTGTGCGTTATGCCCTCTATATGGCCTTTGTACTCTGAAGGTGATTTGGTCTTTATTTACCTATTTTAGCTATAGAAATTCAAGTTGAAGTGAATTGGTCGTTGATTATATCAGAACTAACTTATCGCACGAGCCGCAGCTCGGGAGCCGGAGGTCAGCATGTCAACAAAACAGAGACGAAAGTGGAGGTTTTGTTTGACGTCCCAGCTTCTGTTGGTCTGGACGAGGACGAAAAAGCACTTGTGATTGAAAAACTTGCCAATCGGATCAATAAAGATGGCTTGCTCGCCATTCGATCGCAAAAATCGAAGTCTCAATTGGAAAATAAAGAGACGGTAACCCAAAAACTACAGGAATTGCTTTCCAAAGCACTTTTACCGGTCAAAAAGCGTGTACCTACTAAAAAGAGCAAGGCTGCTATTGAGGATCGGTTGGCAACCAAGAAGCGGCTTAGCCAAAAGAAGGAGGTGAGAAAGAAGCCTGATTTGTAGTTCAAGGGATAATTTTGTAAGACTTTTTCGAGCGAGTGTATTCATTGTCTACCCTCATCCCCTCGCTCTCAACTAGCGGTTTAGCCCAAAGGTCAATTTTAGGGTGTTGATAGAAAAAGCAGATGGATTTATCTAAAATAAACTTTGAAAACTATTGAACCAATAATAGTTTCCTATGTTTATGCCCTTAATTATGGCAACAGAACCACAGGGAGAAGAATGGATTAGCAGGGTAGAAGGCCTTTTTATGCGATATGGGATAAAGAGTGTCACCATGAACGATGTAGCCAGAGAATTGGGTATTTCCAAAAAGACACTATATCAATTGGTTGAAAGTAAGGATGACCTGGTTGTCAGGGTTTTAGAGTATCATATCTCAACGGAAAAAGCAAAGTGTACTCTTTTGGCTTCCATAGCCCCGAATGCCATTGAGGAGATATTTATCATCATGGAATCCAATTCCCAGGAACTGACAAGAATGAAGACCAATATAGTCAACGACCTCCAGAAATATCATCGGAAAGGTTGGGAGCTGATACGGAGGTTTCATTCAGACTTCGTCTTAAAGGTCATTCGTGATAATCTATTGCGCGGTCGAAATGAAAAACTCTATCGAGAGAACTTTGATATTGAGATCGTCTCCAAACTTCATCTGACCACAGCCTTCAATTTATTTGATCCGGAATTATTCCCGGTGCTTGTGAACGACAGAATCACACTGTTTAATGAATATATGATGCACTATCTCCATGGTATTGTTTCCCCTAAAGGTCTAGATTATCTCACAAAGAAATTATGCTGATATGAACAGAAAAATCACTCTGCTTTTGATTTTTTCATTAAGTGTCCTGATGCTCCAAGGACAAGGCAAGATGAGCCTTGCCGAATGCGTTGACTATGCACTTGATAATCATGCTCAGATACGGATTGCTGAACTTAATATACAGGATGCAACATGGCAGATTAAAGAAAACTCAGCAGTAGCTTATCCAAATATTAATCTGGGGGTTCACTATAATTATTTTCTTCAGCAACCATCGATTCCATCGGAAGCACTTGGTTTTGGTGCTCCGGGAGAGTCTATTACGTTTGCCTTGAAGAAAGATATCGGCGCTTCCATTTCCGCAACTCAATTGATCTTTAACAACAGCTATTTGGCTTCTGTGAAAGCAGCCAAAATGTATAAGGATTATGTAGCTATTCAATTTGATGGAACGGTGGAACAGTTGAGCAATCAGGTGACAGATGCCTATATGCCGGCACTGGTTATTGAAGAAGGGATTAACGTACTAGAGAAGAACATCAAAAATCAAAAGCAGCTGGTCAATGATACCAAGGCTAATTATACGGCCGGATTTGTTGAGCAATTGGATGTTGATCGGTTGGTATTCTCCCTTTCTGCTTTTGAAACTGATCTGGAAAGCCTTGTTCGCCAACGCGACAAAGCCATTGAATATTTGAAATTTGTGATCAACATGCCAAGTAAGGACACCTTGTCCTTGTCAGATGATATCAATAAGTTATTGATGATGTATGACAATATCAATCCGGTTGAAACGGTAGATTATTTAAATAGACCGGCGTATGTGGCCAATTTGAAAGCCAGAGAACTAAATGATATTCAAACGGATGCAAACCGAAAATACTGGTGGCCGGTCATTGAGGCCTTCGCCGCTTATGATCCAACCTATCAAGGAAATGATGAACTATATTGGATTCCTTCCTCGATTGTAGGCGTGCGTCTTTCTATGCCGATCTTCGATGGTGGATATCACAATGCATTGAAGGAGCGATCCATGATTCAATCCTTAAAAGTGGATCAGCAAAATAGATTGCTTACGATGGGCTATGATCTGGCAGTCGAAACAGCGCGAAATGATTATTTCAGTACCAAACAAAAACTGGCTGATAAAGAACGAAATCTGATTTTGGCCGAAAAAATATTTAATACCTCGGAGACAAAGTTTAAAGAGGGAGTTGGTTCCAGTTTTGAGGTCACACAAGCACAGTTAGGTTTGTACCAATCACAGGCGGATCATGTTAATGCCCGATTTGACTTTCTGAATTCATTGGTTGCTTTTAAACAAGCATTGGGTAAAAACACATTTTGAGAAACAACAAATTCACAAATAATTTAATAATAAACAAATCCGATGAGAAATTTTCATGGCGTAGTATATTTTTTGGGGCTGATCATGGTAACCGTGATAATAGCCTGTGGTGGCGAAGCGCCTTCAGGACAAGAGGGATTGGTACAGTTGGCTGCATTGAAAGAGCAGAGATCTGGACTGGAAAAAGAGATCGCTGCCCTAGAGACGCAACTTGAAGCAGAAGGTATCATCGAGAAAAGATATCGACGAGTAGGATTGAATGAATTGAAACCCTCCACATTTCAACACTTTATTGATTTGCAAGGAAAGGTAGTTGCCGATGAAAGTGTCGCTGCTACTTCAAGAATACCCGGTGCTTTGCAAAAGGTCTACATCAATAATGGGGACCGAGTGAAGAAAGGTCAATTACTAGCCGAAATAGATAATGCCATGTTGTTAAAGAATCGCGCAGAACTCGAAGGGAGGTTAGCCCTCGCCAAAGATCTTTATATACGCCAAAAGACACTATGGGATCAAAATATTGGTTCTGAAGTGCAATATATCCAGGCAAAGAATAACATGGAATCGATGGAGCGTGCAATTGCCACACTGGAAGAAAATATGGCAATGACCAAAATATATGCACCTACTTCCGGGACCGTAGATATGGTACTACTCAAACAAGGACAAGCGATTTCGCCTGGGATGCCACTTTGTAATATTCTAAATCTGGATGATTTAAAGGTGGTGGGTTCTGTCACGGAGGCTTATGCTTCCAAAGTTAAAAAGGGAGACCAGGTCAAAGTGTTTTTTCCTGATATGGATAAAGAGGTTATGACCAAAGTTGACTATGTCAGTAAGCAGATAAATCCGGCTAACCGAACTTTTCTAATTGAGTGTAAACTTAGTAAAGGAGAATATTGGGCCAATCAGATCGCTGTGATGAAAATAGTAGATTATGAAAATAAATCAGCGATTTCTATTCCAGTCAATCTAATACAAACAGATGAGAAAGGTAACTACGTATTGGTTGGAGAAAAGTCTGATAAAGAAGGACATGCGGTTGTTGCGAAACGAATGATCACACAAGGATCTATTTATAACGGGTATGTCGAAGTCGTGAGTGGACTGGAAGCCGGTGATCAGATTATTTCAACCGGATTTCAAGACGTGAATCCAGGTGAGACCGTATCCATCTAATTTGGATTCACCGACGTCAGAACCTATCAATTGATTATCACCAAAGCTTTTTGAAAAGCCACTTTTTCAATTATGAAAGAATTTAAACTTACCTCCTGGGCTATTGACAACCGTACCAGTATTTTCATCATTACAATGATGATTACAATTGCTGGTTTTCTCTCCTACTTGGCAATACCAAAAGAGCAGTTTCCCGATGTCACTGTTCCTCAGATTTTCGTTACCACGATTTATCCGGGTGCTTCTCCACTTGACATGGAGCAGTTGGTGACCAAACCACTGGAGAAAGAACTCAAAGGACTGCGTGGGGTAAAGAAAATCACGTCTTCTTCAGTGCAGGATTTTTCAAGCATCATTGTTGAGTTTGATACGGACCTGGATGTTGCCGTTTGTAAACAACGCGTAAAAGATGGGGTAGATAAAGCGAAGCCGGATTTGCCAAATGATTTGTTGGATGATCCGAATATTGTTGAGTTTGATATTTCGGAGATTCCGATTATGAATATCAACGTGGCAGGTGATTATGATTTGGATAAGTTGAAAGATTTTGCCGAAGAAGTGCAGGACAAAGTAGAAGAGATGCGAGAGATCACGCGCGTTGACATGATCGGTGCGCTTGAAAAAGAAGTTCAAATTAATGTTGATAAATATAAGCTTGCTGCAGCTTCATTAACTTTCCGAGATATTGAAAGTGCGCTGGCCTATGAAAATACTACTATCTCTGCAGGAAATGTAGACATAGGAGGCATGACACGATCCATCTCTCTTAGAGGTGACTTCCAAAGTGTCGATGAGATTAGAAATCTGGTGATCCTCTCCCAGACAGGTGCGATCATGTACCTAAAGGATATCGCGGAAGTAAAAATGGGTCATGAAGAGCAAGAGAGCTTCAGTCGATTGAATACACGAAATGTTATTTCTTTAAATGTTATCAAGCGAACAGGTGAAAACCTGATTGAAGCATCGGATAAGATTAAAGTGATTGTTGACGATTTAAAAGCAAATGATTTTCCCGCAGATCTTGAAGTAACCATTACGGGAGATCAAAGTCGGGCAACCCGGGTAACCTTACATGACCTGATCAATACCATTATCATTGGCTTTATTCTGGTGACTATTACCTTGATGTTTTTCATGGGACTCACGGATGCCATCTTTGTAGCGCTATCTGTTCCCTTGTCGATGGCTATCGCCTTTTTGATATTACCGGCTATTGGATTTACGCTCAACTTTATTGTTTTGTTTGCTTTCCTTCTAGCCCTGGGGATCGTCGTGGATGATGCGATTGTGGTGATGGAAAACACCCATAGAATTTACCATGATGAACCGAAGCTAACGATAGTGCAAGCCGCCAAGAAAGCGGCAGGAGAAGTTTTTATGCCTGTACTTTCAGGTACGGCCACGACTTTAGCGCCCTTTTTTCCTTTAGTCTTCTGGGGCGGTATGTTTGGAAAGTTCATGCACTTCCTGCCGGTGACGATTATCATTACCCTCACGGCATCTTTGCTTGTAGCCTATGTTATCAATCCAGTTTTTGCAGTCACCTTCATGGGTGATGCCAAACGAGAAGGCAAGGTGATAGATCCCGTCAAGCAGAAAAGACGAAAGTTGTTTGGGTATGGCTTATTAGCCATGACAACGATCTCCTTCTATATGTCCGGAAATATCGGCATGGGTAATTTTGTGATGTTGTGTTTGGTATTTGCGGTACTCTACAGGTTCTATATTTCTAAAGCAGTTACTTGGTTTCAGAAGAAAGGCTGGCCTTCCATACAAAATAAATATGCCGGATTTTTAACTTGGTCTTTACGTCATCCTTGGTCGATGTTGACAGGTATGATGATATTGTTATTTGCTTCTTGTGGGGTAACATTGACACGACAGTCAAACATCGTTTTGTTCCCTAAAGCAGATCCTAATTTTATTTATGTCTATATGACTTTACCGGTAGGCACGGATGTTAATGTAACTGATTCGCTGACAAAAATTGTGGAGAATAAAGTCATTGAAACACTAGGAGAGGGCAATCCAATTGTTGAATCCATTATTTCAAATGTGGCGATTGGTGCTTCTGAGGATCAGTTTGATCGCTCTGCTACGACCAATAAGGGTAAAGTAGGTGTTGCTTTCGTAGAATATGGCGCGCGTAAAGGCATCAGCACGAAGGCATATATGGATGATATTCGCAAAGCAACACAGGATATTATTCCGGGAGCAGAAATCGTTGTTGATCAAGAACAAGGTGGACCACCAACCCCTAAGCCTATTTCTGTAGAGATCGTCGGGGATGACTTCAATCAGTTGATCGCTGCTTCCAAATTTGTCCATAGATATCTTGATTCTTTAGATATCCCTGGTGTAGAAGAGTTGCGTAGCGATATGATTGTAAGTAAGCCTGAAATAAGTATTGAGATTGATAGAGCTCGAGCGAACAGAGAAGGAATCAGTTCTGTGCAAATTGGCTCTGAATTCCGTACAGCGATTCTTGGAAAGGAAGCAACAAAGTTTAAAGATGGGGAAGATGAGATACCCGTGATGATTCGCTTAAAAGAAGATCAACGAACCAATATTAATGCCGTTGAAAACCTCAACGTCACCTTTAGAGATATGAACATGGGCGGAATACTACGTTCTGTTCCTATTGTTGCCTTGGCGGATATCAAGTACACAAATACATTTGGTGGAGTTCGACGGAAGGATATGGAACGAATTGTGACGATTTCTTCAAATATCACTGCAGCTTATCAACCGAAGCAGACTCAGGTCATTAATACCATTAAAGATGCGCTCACCCGGATTCCTCCACAAGATGGTGTGACCGTTGGGTTTGCCGGTGAAGATGCGGAATTGATGGATGCCATGAACTTCCTCGGACGCTCATTGGTGATTTCCATTTTTATTATCCTGCTGATTCTTGTGGCTCAATTTAATTCTATCGGAAAGACATTGATCATTATGTCGGAGGTAGCCTTTTCCATTATCGGAGTTTTATTAGGGATGGCAATTTTTAACATGGATTTTTCTGTGATTATGATGGGTGTAGGTATCGTGGCGTTGGCAGGAATTGTAGTTCGTAACGGGATTTTATTGGTCGAATTTACTGATAAGTTGCGGGAGGAAGGTGCTGCCGTTAAACATGCGATTATAGAAGCAGGTCGGATTCGTATGACACCTGTATTGTTAACAGCTACGGCAACCGTATTTGGTTTGATACCCTTAGCGGTAGGATTTAATATTGATTTTGCCAGTTTACTCTCAACGGGAGATGCTAGAATGTTTTTTGGAGGAGATAGCGTGGCCTTCTGGGGGCCGTTGTCATGGACAATTATTTTTGGCTTGATGTTCGCTACTTTTATTACCTTGATTATATTACCGGTGATGTACCTCGCAGGTTATAATGTAAGAAATTGGTGGGCTTCAAAGTTTTAAAGTTAAATTGTCTCATGGGTATTTTACTTTTCGTGCAGATTCGTATTCTTTACAATATTAAACCTTTGCTTGAATGAAGATTTGTAAATATTTAGTTTTTGTATTTGTTTCTCTTGTCGTAATGGCAGGGTGTACGGCCAAAAAGTGTATTGAAAAGAAGTCAGAAGATTGTGTCTGTACAAGACAATATGATCCGGTCTGTGGCTGTAACGACAAGACCTATAGTAATGCATGTGAGGCAGAATGTCATGGTATTCTTGATTACACGCCAGGCCCTTGTGAAAAGACACCATAGTACCACTAGATTATTTTTCAGGTGAGAATGATTTGTGTTGTAGCTTTAAGTGTTCTAACCACTTACACCTATGTCATTTTCGCTAGCCATCTCAAAATTCAGAACACCTCTTAAATCCAACTATTGGATTTGGGGTTTTGCCATTTCTTTTTTAGCTGTTTGGGTGGATTCCTTTTTTGCTACTACAGACATCGCCAATTGGATATTGGAAAATCTGCTTGTTTTTCTTTTCCTGGGGTTCTTATTATTTAGTTATCGTAAGTACCAGTTTAGTGATTTGAGTCTGCTTTTGATGTGTATTTATTTATGTCTCCACGTGTATGGCTCCAAGCATACGTATGCTGAAAACCCATTTGGGTTTTGGCTTCAGGATCAATTGGATTGGTCTCGAAATCATTACGATCGGATTGTGCATTTTGGTTTTGGCTTTTTATTGGCTTACCCAATGCGTGAGCTTTTTTTGAAATGGTTTAAATTTCCTAGATGGGTTGCTTGGCTACTGCCAATAGAAATCACCTTGTCGATCAGCGGATTTTATGAATTAATCGAGTGGGGTGTTGCGGACGTTTTCTTCCCTGAACAAGGTTTGGCTTATTTGGGCACTCAAGGGGATATTTGGGATGCTCAAAAAGATATGTTTTTTGCTGTTGTGGGTGCTATATTCGCCACATCGATGGTCTCTATGGTTAAGCGACTAGGTGATATTTATTCTGATGAGGAGCGGAGAGCCATGAATAGTTAAATGCAGAGACTTTAATTTTTTATAGAAACCACCTAATGAGATATTTGATTTTTTTGTGTTTGACCTCAGCCTTTCTTACACTTTTTGCCTGTAAACCCCAGAAACATGAGCAACAGAATGAAATAGAATGTAGCCCACCTCAAGGATTGTATGTCAATTTGTCTTTCATTGATCATTGTGATGAGGATGATTTGGGTGGAATTCCTTTTACATTTCTCGAAATGAATTTCAGAGATGATACTACCGTTGTCTTGAATAATGGGATAGCCAAATATAGTTTGCCATTTAAAGCTACGGAGAACCCTTGTCAATACAAAATAACCCATCCATCCTCATTTGGTGAGGTACTGGTAGAAGTTACTTCAGAGGGTCAATTCAAACTATTAAAGTTGGATGATTCATTAAATCCCACACCGAATGATTTTGGTCAGAAAATGGATAGCGAAGGTGTTAGCTTAAGTTTTGAACATCTCCTGAACGATTGTTTGCTCACAGGAGAATATACTTTGCATAAAGAAGGAAAGAAACAACCCGGAGTGATTACGATTATGGCCAATGGGCAATTGAATGGGATGAAGTCATACTTAGGATATTCTATTTGTCTTAAGCCGGAGTGTCTACAAAAATCAGGTTATGCGGTGATTGAATTAATTAATCAATCGGGTCATCGGGACGCATTTCTTTGTAAAGGCATCAAGGAAAAAACTATCATTGAGCTTTATGCCATGGAAATAGATACCATTGACACAAAAGAGGAATTGCTTGCCACGTCGAAGGTGTATGTCTTACAAGCTATTGAGTAAGATAGAAAAAACAATTATCCTTTAATTTATCGTAGTCGTAGTATATAACTTAAGTGGGTGTAGATGACATTGAAGTCAAGAGTTTCATTATTTTTGTGACTATACAATGAGAAAATTTAAGTTTAGTTATTTCCTAAGGCTGGTATTTGTTTTTTTGGTAGTAGCCACGAATGCCAATGCGCAGTGTCCTATTGTTCCAACGTCCGATGTGATCGATCATACCGTCCCACTTTGTGAGGGGGATGTATTAACAATGGTGGCGACTGGAGAAGGATTTCCGGTAGGGAGCACACTCGATTGGTATTTGGTACAAGGAACAGAGGATCCATATAGTGGCGACGGCGAACTCATCGCCTCAGCACCTGTGACAGGGGATCCATGCAATAATCCACCTGAGATTCTTTATGTGATGGTCAATCCTGATAATGGACAAGTGGGAAGTTCAGGAGATCAATGTGATGAGTTTATAGTCATGTGGACCGGATCAGGCGGGTACAATACTTCAGATATTGTGATTACTAATCTGGGGCCTGGATCATTTCAATGGGATGATTATGAAGCTGGAAACAGTGCCAACTTCAGTTGTGGGACAGCCTTGCCACCCGGGGAAGTTCCGGAAGACGCTATCCTGATTATTCAAAGTAGTCCAAACAACAATGTATTTATTGATATTGATGATTTATGTGCCTCAGGACTACCGGTTTATATTATAGCCTATACTGGAACAGTGTCTTGTGTTGGAGGTTACTTCGATAATAATTCACCCTGTAGCTCATGTCCGGTGATGGTAGATATTGATGGATTTGAATGCCAATTTAATTTTAATTTAGATTATAATCCACCTGGATCATCTATAGATGGCTGGGGATGGGCGAATACCGGTTCCGGAGTTTATGCAGATGTTGTTCCAATATTGGATATTCCTGTTTTTGTGCCTGAGGACCAGGTGATCGATGATGTCATGTGGACAATTCCGGATAATTTTTGTGAAGATTATACAGGCGGTAACTGGATGATCGTAGGTATTCCAAATCCTCCACCTGTTTCACCTTGTATTCAAGTAACGACACCCTATTTTGGTTTTGGTGTAGGTTGTGGAAATATAGCCTTAGCTGGAGGTGGTGATGTGTGTGAAGGCAATTGCCCGGATATGCCGACCCTGATATCATTTACAGTAGAAGGAACAGATTTTCCATTTATTGTTGATCTGGAAGTGATGGTGCCCATTTTTGGAATTTTCCCAATTGATGATTTAGAAATTTCCAGTGGACAATCCATTCAGGTTTGCTTAGAAGGACTTTTTCCTTCTTTTGATCCCATTAGCGGGATACTTAATGTCCCAACCCTTGCCATTGGATTTTCTTCCTCCGTGACCATCGTGTCTGCCACAACAGCGTCCGGATGTCCGGTGACCTTTAATCAGAATTCAATTGATTTGCATTTTATTGCAGCGCCAACTGCGAGTACAGGACCGGATCAAACGATTTGTGCCGGAGAAACAGTCAATATTACTGGTAATATTGGCGGGTCTGCTGTTTCAAGTATGTGGATGACCAATGGGGATGGAGTTTTTGAAGATCCGAATGCCCTGAATACGGTCTATACACCTGGTGTGGGAGATATTGCGAATGGAGCGGTTGAGATTACTATCACATCAGTGGATGCCAATGGTTCTTGTATTCCTGCTGAATCATCTTTTACTATTTTTATAAATGCTTCTTTGGCTATTGACCTTAATTCGCCATTGACGATTTGTGATAATGATATTGCTTTCGTGATAGCAATGGTCACCGGTAGTAATGAGGATTGTTTGTGGGAAACGGATGGAGACGGCGTATTTGATGATCCAAGTGCAGAGAGTACAATTTATACGCCCGGATTTTTAGATATTCTAGCAGGATCTGTCACTTTATATTACAATCCTGTTGATGCAGATGCTTGTGTCGTCAGTAACGAACCACTTATACTTACGCTTGTTCCGGCGCCGGATGTAACACTTCCACAGGGTCTCGAAGTTTGTGATGGGGATGATGTAAATATTGAAATTGATGTCACCGGAGATTTTTCAAATATTACATGGAGTGCCCCGGGAGATGGTGTGCTTGTTGAGTTAGATGATTTCAATGTGATCTATACACCGGGTCCAATGGATATTGCGAATCAATTTTTTGTTGTATCCGTGATCATTGAAAGTGCCTATGCAGAATGTGGGGTGACCACCTATAATATACCGGTGAATGTAGCTTTTTGCGATTGCCCTGATTTCGAAACCATACCGCCCTCATTGCCACTTTGTGCATTGAATGATGCATTGGATTTGGATGATTTATTGATTAGTGGAGATGCCGGCGTTTGGAGTATTACCGGTTCCCCTCCGGGTTCCAATCCGGCTATGTTGAATGGAACAATATTTACAACCAATATATCTGATCCCGGAACGTACACAGTGACTTATACGCTCAATTCTCCTGAGCCTGGTTGTCCCGCTACTTCCAGTGAGATGATTACCGTTCACGGAATGCTTACAGTTTCAGTCGGAAATGACATGGCGTTTTGTGGCTATCAAAATATCCAATTGACAGGAATGGTTGTACCGGCATCACCATTCCCGGTTTCATGGGAAACACTGGGTGATGGAATGTTTACAGATGTAGATTTGTTAAGTACAACCTACATCTTAGGAGCACAAGATTCTTTGACAAATTCAGTGACCGTGGTGATGCACGTGGTAGATCCTGTATGTGGCAATGTCAGTGATTCAGTGACCATGTTTTTCAACCAACCACCTGTTACAATTTTTGTAAATGACACAGTGACGGTCTGTAATTCATCTTTAAATGGTTCACTGATAAATTTTAATTTGCTGATCACGGGTGGTGATAATATGGGTACCTGGTCTAATCCTTTTGGTGTGCCGATTGATTTCTCTAATCTTGCCGCTGTCGATTTTGATGGCGTAGCAGAAGGATATTATATGTTTCAGTATGAGACCAATTCGGCACTTTCACCTTGTTCAGAAACGGTCTATACGATCATCATAGATGTTGATGAATGCCTTTGTCCCTTATTGACCATTCAAAATATTCCTGATGGTTTATGTACATCACAGCCTAGCTTGCCGCTTGATGCATTTATTCAGGCAGGGGGACCCGGAACATGGGCGATTATATCTACACCCCCTGGTTCTAATCCGGCTACATTGAATGGATCAATCCTGATCATTGATGGATGTGATCCTGGGACTTACAGTTTCCGGTTTACTTTTGATGCAGCGCCTATTGTGGGTTGCCCGGATAGCGCAGAGGTCGATATTTTCCTTCAAGGTGTGCCCTTAGTAAGTCTTTCAAATGACACTTCCTTTTGTGGTGTTGGTGATCTTAGTATCGAAGCGTTTGTAGCAGGTTCGTCAACGGGCGTCCTTTGGACCACATCAGGTACAGGGATTTTTAATGACCCCTCCAGCCTGACGCCTATTTATACTGTTTCTGCA
Organism: Saprospiraceae bacterium; assembly: GCA_037969625.1. Lineage (GTDB taxonomy): Bacteria > Bacteroidota > Bacteroidia > Chitinophagales > Saprospiraceae > Opimibacter. The sequence continues at coordinate 11,608 of JBBKXT010000204.1, read as the reverse complement.
AATGATGTGTCAGGTGGATCAATCTATCTGATCGGTACATCAGTAGATACATTTGGTTATTGTCCAATTCCTCAAGATTCTATTCTAGTAACCATTGAAACACCTCCTTTTACTGACTTCTCAGCCCTGACCGATACGTTATGCAATCATCCAGACAGCGGTTCAGTGATTAATCTATCAGCCTTTATTACAGGTGGAGATATGGATGGCAACTGGACAGATTTAGATAATGCAATGGTGGATCTTAATAACCCATCACAAGTGGATTTTCAAACAATAGCTGCGGGCAATTACAGATTTAGTTATTCCACACAATCAGCAGTTGCACCTTGTGTGGATAGTACGTATGTTTTTACGGTGGTTGTCGAAGATTGTTCATGTCCTTTGATTGATATTACCACAGATGTAATTATGCTATGTGTCGGTGATGGGTTTGAACTAGCTGATCTGGTTAATGCTGCAGCACCAGGCACCTGGGAAGTTAGTAGCGGGCCTTCCGGCTTGTGGCCGGATATTACTGGTTCATCAATGACAACTTCCAATGCGATGGAAGGAAGTTATGTGATAACATACATGTTGCTGGACTCCATTCCGAGTTGTCCTGCTTCTGTAAACATTTCAATGATTCTAGAAGCATTACCGGTGTATACCATTACAGATATTAGTTGCGATGCGGATCATTCGTTTTATGATGTGATCATTGAAACGAATGCGGTAACGATAGACGCTGATTTCGGGGTAGTTAAAATTATAGGAAGTGATGGTTTTAGAATTGATTCAATTCCTACCGAACAGGATGTCATAATTACTATTCATAGTTTTTTAGGAATGTGCAGTACAACATTTACGGTAACGGCTCCTAATTGTGATTGCACTTTGTTTATCGAGGACATCGCAGATACAATTCGATTCTGTCCGGGCGATATGTTTGTGCTGATTCCTTTTATAACGGGTGCTCAGGGTTTACCATTTTCCACTTGGATTACACCGAGTGAAACAATTATGTGGCCGTCCTTAACCTTGACAGAAGAAGGTGAATATATTTGGATCGTAAGAGATGAGGCCGGTTGTGAAGAAAGAGATACTTTTCATGTTCAATTTATGGGTCCGGAAGGCATAGAACTTTCTTCCATTTCTCCATCATGTCCCGATAGTCCGGATGGACAAATAATCATTGAATCAGTGGTGGGGGGAAGTCCACCTTTTATCGGTCAATTAGATAATACTGGTTTGCCTTTTATGATCGACCAATTGCCTTACACGATAGAGCAGGTTAGTATTGGTGATCATTTTGTAATTATTACAGATATCATTGGCTGTGCGGTTGCAGTATTTGTCGAGGTTAGCATTCAATCATTTGATTCTATTTCTCTTGGTCCTGATCTTGATGTATTGAAGGGGGATAGTGTGTTGATCAACTTAAATGCAACAGATGTTGCAGTCGCCTCAGTTGTTTGGGATCCTGATATGCCGGGACAGGCATTTGAATCATTTTGGTTTACACCAAATGCAACAACAACAATTACCGCCTTTGTCACGGATACAGCGGGTTGTGTTTATGAAGACCAAGTGTTGATCACTGTATATGAAGAAGAAAATTTCTATATCCCTAATGTTTTCTCTCCAAATGATGATGGCATCAATGATGTCTTTGAAGTGATCACCAATTTGCCTGAGACATCCTTGGTGTCGTTAGAGATTTACGATCGTTGGGGTAACATGGTTTATGGGCAATATGATACAGCGCCATTTCAGTGGGATGGCACCTTCGATAGCCAGCGTGTACAGAGCGGTGTTTATGTCTATAAATTTTCCTGGATAGATGGTTCAGGAGATACATTAGTGGAAGCAGGTGATATCACTGTGCTTCGATGATGTATTATCTGATCCCGAGAATTTTATGTGTTTGAACACTTAGCTTCCAGGATGGATGATCAAGGCAATACTGTGAAGCCCATTTCGTATGCGCTTGTAGCTCAGGTCCATCCATAGGTTGTAAAAAAAAGTGTTCAAAGTCGAGGTGATCAAAGTCTGATGGTTGAATTCCATTTTGCCTCACCACTAGCTTTAATTCATTTCCGGCTTTTACAACTATTTTAGTGTTTGCTTTTGGACTCATACAGACCCAGTCAAGTCCTTCCGGAAGCGCTATCGTTCCATTCGTTTCTACAGCTACCGAAAATTGTTTTTGATGTAAAGCTTCAATCAATTGTTCATCCAATTGTAGCAGTGGCTCCCCACCGGTGCAGACGATATATTTAAAACCAAAACCTTTAGGCCATAGGGTATCAACTTTTTCAGCGAGCGCTTGAGCGGAGTATTTTCCACCTTCTGTTCCATCCATACCAACAAACTCCGTATCACAAAACTGGCATATCGCCTCGGCCCTGTCTTCTTCTCGGCCACTCCAAAGATTGCATCCGGTAAAACGCAAGAATATAGCAGGACGTCCACTATGCGCACCTTCACCTTGCAGGGTATAATAGATTTCCTTGATTTTATAGTTAGGCATGAGTATTTGTATCGATGATGGCGGTAGCTTCTATTTCAACAATATATTCAGGAGAAATAAGTGCAGCAACTTCAACCATGGTTGTGGCGGGACGAATTTCCCTAAAAGCTTCGCCATGTGCTTTCCCTATTTTTTCCCATTGCGTGATATCTGTTACAAATATCCTTGTACGGATCACATCCTTCATTTGGCCATCAAGTGATTCAATAGCTTGTTGGATGATTTCCAATATTCGCTTTGTCTGTAGATAAGCGTCACCAGGAGCAAATGGGTTCCCGTGATCATCAACAGCACAAGTTCCGGATACTTCGATCGTTTGACCAATCCTGACTGCGCGAGAATATCCGACAATGGATTCCCATTTCGCTCCTGAGCTAATGTATTGTCTGGTAGGTTGACTCATTTTGTGCTATTTAGGGCAAAGGTAATGGGATGAGTTTGATTGTACACCGTATCAAGAAAAATCGAATGTGACAATTCTAAATGAAGAGATGGATTCCTGTAAAAAATAGGAGGGCTAGAATCATCAATCCATCAATAAGTCCGCTGAAATAATAGTCATCGTGGACTTTATAACTCACCTTTATCAGCGGAAGTGTGATTAAACTAACGATAAGCATAGTGAGGGTATACGCAGGATTCAGATAATGGAAGGATGATAAAGAGCTTAATAGGATGATGAAAATGAAAATAAGGATAGCAATTCTGAATGTTTTAATTCTTCCAAATTTCATTGGCATTGTTACGAGTCCAACACTTTGATCAATGGCGATATCTCGGATTTCAAATGGAATCGTAATGAGGATGATAAACAACATGCGCTCTATCCCATGTACGCTGGCCAGAAAAAACGATGCATCCGCAAAGTATAGAAAAGGAACATAAGCGGTTAGCCATCCCCACGACCAACCAATCAGTAAAATTTTTCCCCAGCCAAGATCACGCAGTCTTTTTTTTCCGGGAAGGATTGGAAGTACATAGCCACCGGCGATAATGCCTCCGGGGATGAGCGCTAATATCAACTTTGGTTCTGCAAGAGCAATAAAGAACCAAAGGCAGAGGACTGACCACATAACACCATAGACCCAAATATGTGATTGATACTTTCGAATGATGTCAAGACGAGGTGAGTTTGTGATATGGGCGAAGCGTTTTATACCTACTACACGATGCACACAGTAAAGTGCTGAAGTAGATGTGCCCACAAAGAAAATATAGTTCAGATGTAACTGAGCAGTTCCTATTATTTCAAAAGATAAGGCAGTCATGCAAGCAGCACCCAAACCTATAAAGCCACCTCCATACAGAAGCAGATTAATAGTATTTCGGATCAGCTTACCGATCAAAATATTTAAAGTTATGACCTGATTTTATCTTCTTCAGGGAGAAGGTGATTAAGTCAATGAGTTGTTCGACATCTTTAAAATTGGCCATCTCTACAGTCGTGTGCATATAACGCAGGGGAATGGAGATTAATGCGGAAGGAATACCTCCGTTGGCGTAAGCAAAGGCATCAGTATCGGTTCCTGTGCTTCGAGACGAAGCCACCCGTTGAAATGGAATATCGTTTTCAACCGCGGCATCTTCAATGAGCTTTAGAAGTTTTCTGTGTACAGAAGGTGCGTGTGCTATTGCAGGTCCTAGACCCAGCTGTACATCTCCTTCGATTTTTGCGTCGATCAATGGGGTGCTGGTATCGTGTGTGACATCGGTGACTATCGCAACATTAGGTTTGATGGTTTGGGCGATCATATGTGCACCATTCAAGCCCACTTCTTCCTGGACAGAATTGACGATATACAAAGAGTAGGGGAGTTTAATTTTCTCTTCATGAATTTTACGAGCCACCTCCGCGATGCAATAACCACCCAGTCGATTATCTAAAGCCCGGCCAATGAAGTTTTTCTTATTGATTTCTTCATAGCCATCATCATAGGTGATGACACAGCCGACATGAATACCGAGTGATTCAACTTCTTTTTTGTCCTTGGCACCAACATCAATAAAAATATTCTCCAAAGTAGGCGCCAGAGAGGCGGATTTTCCTTTGCGAACATGAATAGCCGGCCAGCCGAAAACGCCCCTGACGATCCCTTTTGGGGTATGAATATTGACTCGTCTACTAGCAGCAATGGTTTGATCAGATCCTCCATTTCGGATAACGTGTATATTTCCTTTATCAGAAATATAATTGACATACCAGGAGATTTCATCAGCATGGCTTTCTATGACGACTCTGTATTTTTTTCCGGGGTTGATGATGGCATATGCTGTGCCATAGACATCTGTATGCCATTCATCCACATAAGGGGTTATATATTCAATCCATAACTCCTGCCCTTTACTTTCATGGCCTGTTGGACTGGCATTTTCAAGATATTTCTTCAGAAAAATTTTTGACTTTTTATTCATGCTCGTTTCGAGGTACTAGGTATGTGATGAAATAAAATTTTCAGACCACGTCTGCGGGTCTTCAGCCCAATTACTTAAAATCGCCAGATGATGTGTTTCAATCAGATTCTGATCAGCAGCCACTTGAATAATCGTTTGGAAATTGGTTAGGGTAAGGTAAGGACAATTCGCATTTTCAAAAGCTGATTTTGCTTTTGCCAAACCATACTGAAAGATAGCAATGGTACCAACCACGGTCGCAGGAATTTGCCTTACAGCTTCTACTGCCTGGAGGCTACTCATGCCGGTAGAAATCAGATCCTCTACGACTAGAACTTTCGCATTTTCTTTAATGCTGCCTTCTATTAAATTTTGACGTCCATGCTCTTTTGGCTTTGAACGCACATAGGCAAAAGGAAGCTTCAACCGGTCCGCGAGAAGCGTACCTATAGGGATGCCGGCCGTAGCAACTCCGGCTACTGTATCAAAGAATTCAAAATCTTTTACCACCTTCGTCATTAAATCAATTAGGTTCGTTCTGATTTCAGGGTGCGAAAGTAGAATTCGATTGTCACAATAGATAGGTGATCGAAGGCCGGAAGCCCATGTAAAAGGCTCATCCGGTTGTATACGGACAGCGCCAGTTTCGAGCAGATTTGATGCAAGTATTTGATTGTTAATCATTTGCGAATAAATAACGTTGATGCAAAGGTATAAAATATACATTAACGAGAGTCCTTTGATTCTTACACAGACAGCTGATTTTGATGATGAATCCGCTTTCGAGCGTTCCTTGATTCATGCCAAGTATCTGGGTAAGCCTAAAATGCTCATGAACTATATCGAGGTTCTTGAAAAGAATAAGCACCATGACGGGATAATCATACAAGCGGATGATGTAGAACAATTATGGAGAGATTTTAGATCACTCTACAATTACATCAAAGCCGGTGGTGGATTGGTGTTGAATAAGTTTGGGAAAGTCCTCCTAATATATCGCAGAGGCCACTGGGATCTACCGAAAGGCAAACAGGATCCGGGAGAAACTTTAGCTGAAACAGCTGTCCGCGAAGTACAAGAGGAAACCGGATTGAAGAAAATAGAATTGCTCGAGAAACTAGGGAATGGCTACCATTGCTATATGATGAGCAAACAAAGAACCTTGAAGCGGACACGCTGGTACCTAATGTCAACCACGACACCGGATAAATTAGTTCCGCAAAAGGCCGAAGGTATTCAGGATGCAGCTTGGTTTGATCCAAAGGAAATACCAACGCTCAATATCCCTATGTACAATAATATCCGGGATGTGCTGGTGCGGTATTACAATGACAAGTTAAAGGAAACTGAACAGAAATAATACTTCGCTTGTCAGCTGAATAGCAAGCTGCCCACCCGAACCATGGTGCTACCTTCTTCTAAAGCGATTTTGTAGTCGCCGGACATGCCCATACTTAATGTGTTGAATCGATCATCTTTTGTAAAATGATCAGCTTTAATTTGGTCAAACATGACGCTTAGTTGCCTTAATTCTTTTCGGATGATAGTTTGATCGTCAGTCAATGTCGTCATACCCATGACGCCTTCAAGGATGATGTTTTTATAGTTTAGGTGTTTTTTAGCTTTGAGAAATTCCCCAAGGGCATCGTATGTCCAGCCATATTTGGAGTCCTCTGATGCTACCTTTATTTGCAAGAGACATCTCATTTTTTTTCCTGCATTTAATGCCTCCGTATCAATTTTTTCAAATAGTCGTTCACTATCAAGCGACTGAATACACTGGACAAATGGCATGATCGCCCGGACTTTGTTCGTTTGAAGATGCCCAATAATATGCCACTCAACATCTGCAGGCATCTGCGGTGCTTTGGAGATCAATTCCTGGGCTCTGTTTTCAGCAAATATCCGCTGCCCCATGTCGTACAGTGTTGTGGTCTGTTGGATACTCCTTGTTTTGGAAACAGCCACCAGCGTAGCCTTATGTTCTTGACAATGGGTTAGAACGGCAGAATAGGTAGAGTGAGAATTAGGCACGATTTTAGATATTGTTACGGTCAGAAAACAAGGAATGAGGGTAGGTTGTTCGCTTAGATTTTTAAATGATGGCAATAATCCGCATTTTCAAACCGTTTTTGCTCAAGTTAGATTAAAAAACAAACTTTTATGTTGAGACAAGTACATCACCAATAGATTCACTTTATTATGCAAGCAGGAAAAAAAGAAAGTCGGGGAAATCTGGGGATTGTTGTCTCTGTGGTATTGCACGTAGTGTTTTTTGCCGGATGTTTGTTCTTAGATACCACTAACCTTTCATCATCCCATGAGAAAGGTAGTGATGTCACACAAATCCAGCAGGTTAAAAATACTTCAGCAATGAATGTCGATAAAAGTTAATGATGTCTAAAAGAGGCCATTTATCTGACTATCGACTAATTCGATAATCATCCCAAGATCTTCAGGGTTTTTCTCAAAATCAACATCATCTACATTGATGACCAGTAAAGGCCCTTCCTTATAGCCTTCAATCCAGTCATCGTACTTCTTGTTAAGACGTTTGAGATAATCAAGACTCATGCTTCCTTCATAAGCTCTGCCTCTGCTGTGGATATGTTTGACGAGTGTGGGTATGCTGGCTTGCAAATAAATCATCAGATCAGGAGGCGATATCTGTGCACTCATGTTTTTGAATAGGGTAAAGTAGTTTTCAAAATCTCTTCGACCCATCAATCCCATTTCATGCAGGTTGGGTGCAAAGATGTAGGCATCTTCGAAAATAGTCCGGTCTTGTATGACTGTTTTTTCTCCATTCCGGATGTTGAGTATCTGCTGGTAGCGACTATTTAAAAAATAAATCTGAAGATTGAAGGACCATCGATGCATGTCATCGTAAAAATCACTCAGATAGGGGTTGTTGGTCGTATCCTCATAATGGACTTCCCATCCAAAATGTCTTGCTAATCGCTCAGAAAGTGTCGTCTTTCCTGCACCGATATTGCCCGCAACGGCTATATGTTTGATCAATGGATTGTTTTTTTTCATCTGCTGAGATATACTAAATAGACGTATAAGATCGTAAAATAAAAACCTTCTTCGATTGATAGGCTGGAATCGTCCAAAAAAATGCAATCCCAAGAATTAAAATCAATACATTTGAAGTTATGCAACAAGATAGAGCCATTATTTCCGTAAATGAGCTTTCCCGTACCTATATCATGGGGACTGAGAAGGTGCATGCCCTGCGAAGTGTCACCTTGGATATTACCAAAAATGAGTATGTGGCCCTCATGGGTCCTTCCGGATCAGGAAAAAGTACACTGATGAATTTAATCGGGTGCCTGGATACGCCCACAACGGGTGAATATTATCTGAATAACCAGCTGGTCAGTGATATGTCTGATGGCGAACTAGCCGCCGTCAGAAACAAAGAAATCGGTTTTGTCTTTCAAACATTTAATCTACTTCCAAGACTTTCTTCACTTGATAATGTCGCACTGCCTTTAGTGTATGCCGGTATGAAAAAGAGTCAGCGGATCGAAAGGGCAGAACATGTGCTAGGACAAGTGGGTCTTTCCGATCGAATGCACCATAACCCTAATGAATTATCCGGTGGACAACGTCAAAGGGTGGCCATAGCAAGAGCGCTCGTTAATAATCCATCCATTATTCTTGCGGATGAACCTACAGGTAATCTGGACACTAAAACTTCTCTGGAGATCATGGAGATATTCGAAAAAATCCATGCGCTTGGAAATACGATTATCCTGGTGACGCATGAACCGGATATCGCTCTTTATGCTCACCGTGAGGTGCGGTTGCGCGATGGAGAAATAGAAACAGATGAGATCAATCCTAATCCTATGAAATTTGGGGCTGTGATTGGTACAACGTCATAAAAATAATAGAAATGGCCACAAAGATTTATACGAAAACCGGGGACGACGGAACCACTGGTTTGTTTGGCGGCGCACGCCTTTCAAAAGACGATATACGCATTGAAGCCTATGGTACGGTTGATGAATTAAATGCAGTCATCGGTTGGTTGATGGCCGTCATCCCCGATCATAAAATAGATTCTTTATTGCAGAATATCCAATCAAGATTATTTACCATCGGATCGAATCTGGCCAGTCAACCGGGAAAGAATATGATCACTCCGGATCTTTTGGAAGAGGATATTTCATTACTAGAAACTTCCATTGATAAAATGCAGGAAAAGCTTGAGCCCTTGACTCATTTTATTATGCCCGGCGGATCTCAATCAATCAGCGCAGCTCATTTAGCAAGGACCGTCTGCCGACGCGCAGAAAGACGTTGTGTGACACTTTTCAATGAATCAAGTGTTGAGCCTATCATCATCTTGTACCTCAATAGACTTTCGGATTTCTTTTTTGTTTTAGGGCGGTGGCTGGCAGAACGTGAAGGTATCACTGAAATCAAATGGCAACCAAGGAAAAAGGATTAACCGGGCAACTGATTGATGCCTTTTTTTGCCTAAAAGAACACTAATCTATCGGATTATTTGTTCATTAAGCGCCCAATCAATATCAAAGAAATCCAGATGGACTGAGTCAGCTATGGGTTCATCTAAGTACGCTTTAAGGTAGGAACGTAAGTCTGGTTTGAAGTCAGTAGTATACGTCATGAATATGGGTGATAGCAATGTATGGGTATCCTTGACCACATTGTATCTTTTGTTATTAATAAAACGTTCGGTCTGCGTGTGTAATTGAAGGTTCAATTGCTCAGGTACATATGCTTCCATAAGTAATGGAGCAGATGTTTTCGACGCATGATTTAAAGTAAAGTGAATTCTAGCATCATTAAATTGAAAAAGAATTTCATTTTCTATTTGCCCTAAAGAATATTTTTGTTCATTTAACAAAATCCACACCTCATCTTGTGGTTTCCCATTATATAGGTCCATGATGCTAGTCAAAGGATAATTTTGGAGCACAAGCTTAATGGTGTAGGCATTATATAAATTAATCCAATAAGCTAATTGCACATTTTGACTCCAATTTGATAAGGGCAAAGGCCCGGAAAGCTTTCTCAGATAATCGTCGAGGTTGTCCTGATCTTCTTTCCATGCTTTGTAATTGACCAGTCCATCATTCGTAACATATTTTTTCAGTTCGGTAGTCCACAAAGTATGATCAGGAATTCGGGTGACTGTCACCTCTGGTAGCTGATGATCCTTTAACGGAAAAGTAAGTAACAGGGCAAAAAGTGAGAAGATAAGCTGCATACGGATTCTTAAGGCCTATAACAATTTAGATATAAATCAAGGAAGGTACATGGCCTTCGCAGATAGAATCATTTCTATTAAAAGTCCTTCCTCAAAGAAGATGGATGGTGTCCCGAATTATTCTTCCTTGTCGGGATCGTATTCAATAGCTTTAATCATCGGAAGTCCTACCCATTTCTTTTCTTCAGGACCAATGGAGAAGAAAGCCAGAATGCCCCCTGAAGCCTTCGCAATTCGAGAAGCTAATGCTGTGTAGCCTTTGTATAAGTAAAAGGCATCAGATGGATCCAATGAAGCTAAGATCGGATTGAGCTCGCTTAATACATTCGAAATGACCTCACTCCTTGATTTAGGATCTTTAGGAAGTGATGCCATTAGTGCAGTAATTTTTGCGGGGAGCTCGGCATTGACCTGATTGTGAAAGTCCTCGAATCCTTCAGCACCGGTGTAGGTGCGGATTTGAACAATTTTTTCAGCCCAAGCCAATTCATTTTTATCAATATTGCCATCAGCACCAGCGATTAGTATGGTAATGTAAGCATGAGCATCTTTTAATTGGGTAATCGATGCCGGGGATAGTGAACTCAGATTCTGATCCATGATAAGTTGTTTTTTTCTCGATTCAGGTCACAATATTAGGCATTTTGTGCAACAGCCTGATAAAAAATGAGAAAGTCCGAAGAAAAGGCAAAATAGGGATTGATTTTGTGATTTTGTGCTGCTTTTTGACGAGATAACATATGGATGCTATCGAGGAAGGAAATTTATTTAATTGGAAATCAGGTTATTATAATAAAAAAACAAATTTAATATTTAAAGATGTGCTCTGAGTCTTTAGCTTGGTTATTTAGCCTTATATTTGCCACGTTTTTTTACGACCTATTACCTAATAATATTTATATGCAAGGCAAAGGAATAATCAAGTTCTTCTTGATTCTGCTGACTGTGGTTTGTGCACTGCAATACCTCTATTTGATTCCCACGAGAAAAGTGGAAAAGAAAGCTGATGAGCACGGACAAGCGGCTGCATCACTACTTACAGAAGAAGGTGCAAAGAGTATAGCTTATAAGTTAGCGAAAGCCAACTATCTGGACTCAATGTCCAGTGAACCGGTGATCACGATCCCTTTATTGGGAACATTCAGTTATGAAAAGCTAAAGCAGCAACAGATTGCGCTTGGGCTTGATTTGAAAGGAGGTATCAGTACCGTCCTTCAAGTAGACCTTCGAGAGTTTTTGGAGAATTTATCCAGCGGGACCAAAGAACCAGCGTTTAAACTGGCTTTGGACAATGCGGATAAAGCGCTGAAAAATGCTCAGACAGATTACATCACTTTGTTTTCGCAAGAGTGGGCGAAAGTCTCTGAAGGCAAGAAACTCGGGCCTATTTTCTCCAGAAATGCCACACTCCGTGAAGAAATCAATTTTTCATCCTCAGATGGTGAAGTCATCCGATTGCT
>JBBKXT010000203.1:0-25829 GCA_037969625.1 Saprospiraceae bacterium | reverse complement strand
CCTATCGATTTGGAGTTGATCACATATGTTTTCAATGCATCCATATCACCAACATCGGAAAACACTGAATCCAAAGCCTGAATTCCTGCGGCTTTACAAGAATTAATGAACTGACCTCTTGCAAATAAAGATTCAGTCCCTTCATTTGTTCTGTTAATACCCATGGCAGCCGTATAGTCCTCTAACCCAATGGCAAGGGCAACCACATTGACAGCAGAATTCGCTATTTCATAGGATTTTATAATGCCCAGAGGGCTTTCAATGATGGGTATAATCCAAATGGGATTTGGTGAAGTTATCTGTCTTTGGAGTGTTGTTATTCGTGCATTGACAGCATGTATCTGCTCAGCACTTTCACATTTTGGAACTACGATTGTATGGACATGATGTGGCACGATGAAGTCAAGATCATCTAATCCTGTAGATCCTTGATTGATTCGAACCATTCGCTCTACACCCATAAAGTTGAGGTGTCTTAATGCATTACGGACGAGATAACGAGCTTCCACTTTTTTATGACTGGCGACTGCGTCTTCCAAATCAAGGATGATTGCATCCGGGGCATGAATACCCGCATTAAGCATTAGACTGGGCGTATTGCCTGGGAGGTACAGTCGTGAAATCCTATGGCGATCCCGAGGATGTTGGTAGAGATTTTCCGGGAGCATCTCCGGCAGATATTCTTTTTCTGTTTGGATGAGTTGACGAATAGCTGCCTCAATCCTTGCTGACATGACAAAAGGAAGTGCGCCTTTATCTCTTATGCTCAGGCGTGCATTTTCAATTTCAAAATGTAGGCATATATCCTTGCACAAAGCATGAATGGCCTCCCCAAAACACACCTCGACTTTACTCTTCAAATCAATTAACAGGCCGCCCGAGTTCGTCAGTTCAAGGGAGACAAAACAATCAGATCGGTCTTTCTCCCCATTGTTTCCGGCTGTTGCGGTGGTTATATTCATTATACTTAAAGTACTTATCAATTATTGAGCCCAAACTGGCAATCCGGATTCAAGTCCAAGCCAGGGCATGATGATAAAATATAATAAAACTGTCAATATCACCCCGCTGATCAGGTCGAGCCACACGCCGCATTTAACCATTTCTGCAACGGTCACCCTTTCACTTCCAAAAATCACGGTATTGGGGCCGGTACCAGCCGGCATCATGAATCCAAGTGATGCGGCCACGGTAGCGGGAATCAATAGCAAGAGTGGATTGATGGCTGCTGCTACGGCCATGCTTGCCAGTACAGGCAAGAGAATATTGGCCGTAGCCGTATTGGAATTAAACTCTGTAAAGATCATCACAAAGGCAATGACCACGATCAAGACAATCAGGAATGGGTAGTTGTTAATAAACACAAGTTGATTTCCTAGCCAATCCGCTAGTCCGGTTGATTCGAAACCGGCAGCGATAGCATATCCTCCACCCACGATCATGGCGACACCCCAGGGAACCTGGCTTGCAGATTTCCAATCGAGGAGACGTTTTTCTTTATTGGCAGGAAGTATAAACAATAGTAGCGCTGCCGCAATCGCCACCGTACTGTCGTGCACATAATTATCCAATCCTAGTATTGAGGCCCAGCCGGGAATAACGAGAGATCCGAATAAAAAATCATCTCTAAATATCCAGCCAAAAATGGCAATCAGACATACATAGATTACTCTCTTTTCTCCAGCTGTGATTTTGCCAAGCGCCTTTAATTCATCCTTGATGATCGTATCGCTTTGACTGAGGTTTCCTGTAACCTTAAAATAACGAATAAGATAAAAACAAAAGATTGGTAGTAAGACAATCACCACCGGCACCCCGATTTTAAGCCATGTAAAAAAAGTGATTGGTGGCGCACTTGGATACAATTTATCCAAAATACCGACAAAGATCATATTCGTAGGGGTACCTATCAGCGTGCTTAAGCCTCCTAGCGTAGCAGAATAAGCAATGGACAGCATTAATCCGGTTCCAAATGCACTCCTACCTGCCACAGCATCCTCCTCATGAGCGATAATCGACATGGCTATAGGAAACATCATAACAGCTGCTGTAACATTCGCTATCCACATGGAAAGGAAGGCGGTAGCGATCATCATACTCAGCATAATCCGTTGCCTGCTGATCCCAAAAACATTGATGATGACCAGCGCAATACGCCTGTGCAGGTTTTGATTTTCTATAGCTTTACCTAAAAAAAAGCCCCCAAGCAACATCAGTACATAATTATGACCATAATTAGCAGCCGTTTCTCCCGCCGGTAAAATTTCAAGCATGGGATACAAGGCCAATGGAAGAAATGCAGTCGCATAAATCGGAATCGCCTCCGAAATCCACCATATACTCATCAAAACTACTACGGCTGCTGCACTCTTTGCCTGGTAACTCAATCCAGCAGGTTCGGGCAGGAGCATAATAACTATGAAAGCGAATATGCCCAAGAGAAGGCCGATATATTTATTAGACAGCATTAGGATAGTTTACGATTGTCAAGTAACCTACTGTTGAGTGCTTTTAGGATCAGTACCATGATAATGAATAGGTTCTAAGTTTTGTCCAAACTTATGCAAAAGAAACCTTTCTCCTCCTCTATAAATATTATAATTTACTAACTACATCAACGAATTATTATTAATATTGATCTGTAATTCAATTTGTTATGTGATAATAATGTCGTGAATTACATAACTATAAGAATGTGGAGTTATGATTTCTCTACAGATATATTTACGTGAAAGGTAACTACCATGATAAAGACAGAAGCACTCCTGTATCTCGTTAGCTCCATGACAAAGTCGGAAAAGAAAGCATTTATAATAGCTTCTGATGGTAAGAAGGAGTCAAACTACCTTAAGCTTTATAATCTGATTGTTAAGGACGCGACGATTACTTCAGTTTCGCTTAGGATAAAGTATGAATCCTTGTGTAAGGGAGCATCCTTTAACACCTCCGTAAACTACCTCTACAAAATATTACTGGATACAATGCTTTTGCTCCGGAAGGACCAGGACAGCTACTATAGCCTGTTTGACAAAATCCTGAAAGCCCGAATCCTTTTTGAGAAATCACTTTACAAGGAGTGTTTTGACCTACTCCATAAGGTAATGGCCAGTGCAAAAGATTCTGAAAACTATTATGCCCTCCTCATTTCGTCTAGGTTTGAACTTGAATATTTATTATCGCTAAATTTTCCTGATACCGATGAAAAAACGCTGCTCAATAAACATTTCAAAATAAATGAAGCGTTACGCGTAACGCAAAAAATCCACCAACAGGCTGCGTTGTATGAGCTACTGAGGCATCGCATGATCTATAAAGGTAATGCACGCTCCGAATCTCAAAAGACAGCTTTGAATGACCTCGTCGTAAGCGAGATGAGTATCGTTGCTTCTTCCAATATTGATAATCTTGAGATCAACAAGCTTCACCAGTTATTTCAGGCCAATTATATGATTAGTGTTGGGGATTACAAATCCGCACTCCATTCCTTTTATGAACTCAACACTTTACTGGAAGGAAATAAAAACGTTTTGCCCAGTCCACCAATTTATTATATACTTACCTTAGAGGGCGTTTTAGACAGTCTCCGCAGCCTCCGCCAATATGAAGGAATGAAGCACTTCATTCTTCAATTGAAAAAACTGAATACCCCTTCGATAAATTTCAATGCGAATGTCACTTGTTTAATCTTTCTTTATGAACTATTTCCATTCCTGGATAGGGGCGATTTTTTATCGTGTGACACTTTAATCAATACCTTTTCAGAAAATCTGTTCAGGAAAACTCAACTCCTTAGCCTCGCCAGAAATGCCGAATTATCACTGTATCTCGCCCTCGTTCAATTTGGTAGAAAGGATTATAAGAAGGCTCAAAAAACATTAAGTAAAATTATTGCAACCAGCAAAGGTTATACTACCCTGACGCTATATCGGACCATTCGATTAGTCAATCTTATGATCATGTATGAACTACGGGAATTTGCACTGATCAAACTGGAAACCCGTACGATCAAAAGAGATATGCAGACGGAAGGAAAGGAGTATAAAATGGAGCGCCGAATTCTCAGTTTTGTCAACAAGCCGGACATTCCCTTTTCCATGCGTAAACGGCAAGTTATGTGGGAAAAAATAGAGAAAGACTTTCAGTTAGTCCATCAAAATGTTTATGAACAACAAACATTAAGGCTCTTCGATTTTTCAGCATGGATAGAAAGTAAAATAAGGAAGCTCCCGTTGTCTGATGTGCTGGCTAGTCGAGTCTAACGGAAGGAACAAAAAGGAATCTAAACGGAAATGCTCCTTACGTTTAGCCCTTACTCATTATCATTTTGTACTTGTGGAATCTCGCAACATACTTTTATTAACGATGTCCGCTCCTTTAAAACAATTCACTTCAATGGACAAACAAAAGAAAGGTTTCAATCTTGTAGCTTATTTATAATTGTAAGCTTCGCCAATATGGAACCATCTACTATCTAAACAACGCCGCAACGATCACCATCGGTTTTTCTGTTTGTTCTGACTTTTTCATAATCCCACTAGCAGCGCCATCAAACGGACCAATTAAACCCCTGTTTTTGAAAGCACGCATCAGATTTGAAAACAAAGAAAGAAAATGATCTAAATATTCGTCAACATCAAACTCACTGGATATAAGAATACGATTATTCGCTGGTGAGTTGATATTACATAACGATTCGTTGTCAGGATAAAATCTGTCGTTTTAGGGAATGGAATAAATGGTGAAATGGGTCATAATGCGTTTGGACAAACTACCCAATCACATGAATGGTATCAATTCATCGGTTGAACCAACCTTGCCATCGGGGGAATGGACAGGTGCAAGGTTTGCCCCTATCCTTTTCCAATAACTTTGCCCCTGCCCTTATCGAGGACAGATCACCCTATTTCCAAGACGGGCAAGCGCAAGGGATTGCCCTACCCGACGAGGGACCATTCGATTTCCATGACGGGCAACTGCAAGGGATTGTCCCACCCCACATTTCATGAACAGGCAGGGGAAAGCCCTGCACGTTCATGAAGTGACAAAAAAAAAGCGCCTCAAAGAGGCGCTTTTAAATATTTTAAGATTAGAACCAATCTTATTTACTGAATGACACTGTTCTATCATTTAATGGTTGTGTTGGTCTGAAGTTATTTCTTGGCATCAGATCAGCGATTGCTTTCACTTGCTCAGGAGAAACTTTGATTGGTTCTTTAAAAACAAACCAGTCAACGGCCTCCGTACATGGTGGCGTCGTCAATGAACCCTGATAGTAGTAATGAGCAAAATCACCCGGTAAATAGTCAGCAAAATGATGTGTTACACCGACGGTCTTAGTTTCTCCAGGATTAACAGGAAGATACGCTTCTAGAAAATCGAATGCATCACTTTCTTTCCCTTCAGAAACCATCACAGCAAGCACGACAAATTCTTTATCCTCACTGACGTGTACCATGTGAATCACCAATGGAAAATGTGAACCATCTATCGTATGCTCAGAAGCGGCATGGAAGTGAAACTGCGCCAGATCATAGCGCTTACCTCCAAAATCTACATAATTGTCTTTGCCGCCAAAATTGTACTGCAACGAATGTCCATTATTGGTAACATCATGAATCATCGTTTCAGCATCATAATGAATATCAGACGCTTTCAATCCAGAAGCCTGTGCTACAGCATTAGCGGTCACGATATCAATTGGTGATTGGTGGCTACCGCCACAAGAAGATTCTTTTTCGATCTCCGCCCAATGCTCCGGACTTGTTTCTCCATCATAACTCCAATGCTTTGGTTTTTCTGTTGTCGCCTCTTCGGTTGTTCTGTCTGCAGCTTCATCAGCTTTCTGGTCTGCTGGTTTGCATGAAACCGCAAATACCATCGCGAAAACAGCATATAATAAAAATAGGTTCTTCATTTTAATTTGATTTAGATGATTCGTTTAATATTAAAAGTGATTGATAAATTTCTGTTACATATTGAAGCTATAGCGTACACTAAATTGCAGGCGATTAGCGGTCCCTTTATCCCCATCGAGATCTTCTCTTTGTCCTCGCAAATATTCCACACCGACAAAGGTTCCTTTCATTATATTATAAATAAGATTCGCTGCCAGATATGAAGTGCCATATAAGGCTGATCCTGCTTGTCCTGCTGTGTTGTCACTAGTGCCAATATTATAAGTCACTAATGATGATAATTTATCTGTCCAGTAATGCTCCACACCAAGAGTCAAACCCAGGTCTGTAATCGTTTGTAACTGACCATTCTCATCTAATCCTACAGATAAGCCACCGCGATATCTTCCAAGACCCGGTCCATAGACCGCTTGATAGATAATCTTGTCCTTTTTAAGAAAATTTAATTGTCCGGACAAGTTTCCTCCATAGAGCGAAACATCATCTTTCTCACCCGTGGCATATCTGTATCTGATGGTTGCCAAAAATGCTGAAATTTGGACATGTCCCCAATCGCCGGTCACTCTAAACCGTCCGGTGAAATCCGGCAGTGGGTTTTCAAATGTTCCGGGAGCTGCAGGTGCCTGACCAGCCGCTTTTGATTCTTCTAAAGCAACTGCAAAGTACATATTGTCACCCATCGCATGCTTGTACCGCACCATGCCATGTCTGGCAAAGGCATAAGCTGCAGGCTTCTCAAAATCTAAGGTTGGTGGAATAATGGTTTCATCCATGAAGTTCGACCAGGTTTGACCAGCCAACAATCCCTTATATTCCACATAAGCATGTCTGATTCTAAAGGAACTTCCTGAACCATAGAAATCACCTTCAAAGTACGCCCTAAGTCCTTTACCCGGATCTTTGACATCTAGTTTAAAGCGGGTTTCTTTGACATTAAAGTGTGTGGATTCACCTTTGGCTCCATTAGTTGGAATAGTGGAAACATCAAAATAATCAGGTGATCCAATTGGGTCAAAATCATGAATGAGGTCCGTTTTGACATAGCCGCCAAATGTCATGATCACCGGTGATTTAGGGATTTGCCACCATCCGGCGGGTAGGTCGGTCTCATTTGTGGTTTGACTTCCTTGAGCAAATGAGAGGGTTGCTAATAGCAGGCAAGCTGCTATAAATAGGTTAGTTTTTTTCATATTATTTTAAATGATTGTGTTGCTTGGAAGATAATAAAATAGGTCTTGTTTTAAGTTTTACTCCCACGTAAATGTATAAAATTTACAGACTGTATCAAAAAAAAAGGAAGTCTCCTGTGAGACACCCTTTTTCTAAACTTCAAATCCGGATCTATTTCTATATCCGGAAAAATTACTTTTTTACTTATGCAACATCTGATCCACCGCGCCTGTAAATTCAGCCACCGTAGGTGTATACCCCGTTTTTCCTAGTGCATCAATCTGATATTGACCCGTACTTTTATCTTTAGCCAGGTTGAATACCCATATGGTTGGGTAACCTGTCACCTTAAAAGCCTGCTGCAGACTTCCATTCTGGGTACGATATTTCTCAGGAATTTGAAACTTGCGCGGAAAGTCCAATTCAAGCAGGATGACATGATCTTTTGCCCATGATTTAAATTCGTCTTTGACAAATACCGCAGCGGTTAATCGCTTACACCATCCACACCAATCGCTTCCGGTAAAGTTTGCCATAATAGGCTTTCCTTCCTTTTTGGAAGCTTCATAGGCTTTGTCCAAATCAACCATCCACCCTTCGTTTCCGGCCTTGTATTCCGAATCCTGCGCCATGGCTACTCCGGCAAACAATACAAATGCCAATGCTAATTGTAATCCTTTCATAATTTCATTTTGATTATTAAATAGACCTCAAATGTAGGCTTAATGCCTTGATATAATGACTTATTGACATACATTAACGCAACTTTAATCAATTATGTTCAGGGATATCTTTCAACAAATCCCCTACGACATAACTGCTGCCACCCACAAAAATCAAGTCTGATTTCCCTGCTGCTGCCAAAGCTGCGAAATAAGCTTCCTTTACTTTTTCAAACTTCTCACCCTCCAAACCATGTGCCATTCCCTCGGCCTGAAGGTCCGCCACTGGCTTACTACGAGGAATATCAGCCCTACACCAATAGTAAATTCCATTTTTTGGAAACATCTCCAACATTTTGGAAATATCCTTGTCCGATACGAATCCAAGCACAAAATGCCGCTTCTCGGCCGGTTGTTGCAACAGCTGGGGAAGGATCCCCTGCATCCCTTCTGCATTGTGCGCAGCGTCAGTGATCACCAGCGGTTCCCGATTCATGACCATCCACCGACCCTTCATATTTGTTAAGGATATAACATTTTCAAGCCCGATTTTGATCGATTGATCGCTGATCGGATCACTGTCATAAAACTTGTTCCATCGAAACAGCGTCTCCAGAACTGTCGTCAGGTTCAACTTCTGATAGCTAGCCACAAGACCGAGTTTAAGGTCTTCAAACCAGGGTTTGGATTTCGTCCGCACACGAAACACTTGATGGGTACCAGTAGAATTTTTTAGCTCAAGTGTTAAATGCTCTGACGCAAAATAAATAGAGGAACTTTTTTGCTCTGCCGCTTCCCTGAACACAAGTGCTGTCTCTTTATGCCACTCACCAATGATCACAGGCGTGTCCTGCTTAATGATACCGGCCTTTTCAAAAGCAATCGCCTGAAGGGTGTTACCCAACATCTGCATGTGATCATATCCGATATTAGTAATCACTGAAAGGAGTGGCGCGATGATATTGGTAGAATCCAATCTTCCACCAAGACCCGTTTCAATAATCGCGATGTCTACCCGCTCCTCTTTAAAATGTTCGAAGGCCATCGCCACTGTGATTTCAAAAAATGAGGGTTTAATGCGTTCAAAATGTTGTTTATAATTTTCAGCAAAACGAACCACCGCCTCTTCATTGATTTCCTCGCCATTCACTTTGATGCGTTCACGAAAGTCTACATAGTGAGGGGATGTATACAGTCCTACTTTTTTTCCGGCGGCCTGGAATACGGCGGACAACATATGCGACGTGCTCCCTTTACCATTTGTGCCCGCAACATGAATGGTCGGAAAGTGTAGCTGAGGTTCGCCAAGCATTTCGCAAAGGGCTCTAATATTATTCAGATCCTTTTTAATAGCCACTTCCCCGACCCGTTGATACATGGGTAGTACCGAAAATAGATAATCCAGTGTTTGTTGGTAGGTCATCATTGTACTTCTGTAGAGTCCTTGGGAAGCAAAGGAATGCTTTTGTTACCTTCGTTTTAAATTTTAGAACTTATGAAATTGAATTTGATTCCATTACTCCTTTGTATTGTCTTTATCGCGTGCAAAGAAAACACTAAAACTATTATCGAAAGCGCTGTATCGGAAGAAACGATCAGACAAAATATTGAGACCTTAGCTTCCGATGAGTTTTTGGGACGAAAGCCTTTTACCGAAGGTGAAACACGAACGGTGGACTACCTGACACAAGAAATAAAAAAAATAGGTCTTTCCCCCGGCAATGGCGATTCCTATACTCAAGATGTTCCTTTGATAGAAATCAATGGGCAGACATCTGCTACTATGGAACTGACCGGTGCGACCAATATTTCATTAAAACTTCGGGATCAATTTGCCGCTTATACCGAACGACCGGTTGAAGAAATCAATATTTCAGGATCTGATCTTGTTTTTGCAGGTTACGGCATCGTGGCTCCGGAATACAACTGGAATGACTACGAGGGTATAGACGTTAAAGGAAAAACTGTCATCGTTCTTGTCAATGACCCAGGTCTTGGCAATGAAGATTCCACATTCTTCAAAGGCAGTACAATGACCTACTATGGCCGATGGACTTACAAATATGAAGAAGCGGCGCGACAAGGTGCAACCGGTGTCTTAGTGATGCACGAAGCAAGCATGGCGGGATATCCTTGGGCAGTTATTGGTGGATCTGGAAGTGGTGCGAAATTAAACCTGAAGTCGGAAGGAGCCAACTTTTGCGAAATGGTTGGATGGATTTCACTGGATGCTACTAAGGAAGTTTTCGAAGGTGCAGGCCTTGACTTGAAAACAGCTATGCATGCCGCCAGAAAACCTGGGTTTAAAGCAATTCCATTGCCTTACAAAGTAGATTTAAGTATTCGCAATACCATCAAAGAGAATGTTTCTAAGAATGTAATAGCCGTCATCCCCGGGACAGATCAAAAAGATGAATACATCATTTTCACTGCGCATTGGGATCATTTGGGTGTCGGGGCAGTCGTCGATGGCGATTCTATTTACAATGGTGCTGTGGACAATGGAACCGGATCTGCTTCCCTCATGGCGATTGCGGAAAGCATGATGAAATCAGGGCCTTATAAGCGAACAGTTGTTTTCCTCTGGGTGACTGCTGAAGAACAAGGCTTGCTCGGTTCAGCATACTATGGGGCCAATCCAATCTTCCCTCCTTCCAAGACAATAGCCAATCTGAATATCGATGGTATGGCCACTTACGGAATGATGAAGGATTTAAGCGTTGTGGGTTATGGGCAGAACGAACTAGAAGACTATGCCGCAAAATATGCTGGGCAACAAGACAGATATATCCAACCGGATCAGGAAGCGGAAAAAGGTTACTTCTTCAGGTCAGATCATTTCAATTTTGCTAAAATTGGGATTCCTGCACTTTATGCCGAAGGGAGTTATGAGCATCGAGAAAAAGGCATTGAATACGCTAAAGAAAAATCTGCTGAATACCGTACAGAGCGATATCACTTGCCGGCAGATGAATATAATGCAGAGACTTTTGACTTAGGTGGAATCGTTCAGGATTGCAACCTTTTTATGCATATCGCAGAAGAACTAGCCAACAATCAGGACTGGCCAAAATGGAAAGCAGGCTCGGAATTTAAAGCCATCCGTGAGGCAAGTATGAAATAGGGGCAGATTCTATAAAAAGGCAGAAAGGCTCTCCTTTGCCTAGGCATTAGACTCTTGCGCCATCGCTCTGACGACGGAGTGCGACTAATAACAGAAAGGGCGGAAATGGAAATCAAAAGTCCCCTTTAGGGGATTTAGGGGCAGAAAGAATATGCAAAACTGCGTTTTTGTGTGCAATATTTTTATTTCCTTCGTCTAGGTTAAAAAGTTTCCCGCGAAACGCGCAGAGAAAAAAGCAGAACACGCAGAAAGGCGGAAGGGCTCCCGTCCCGACCGATTGGGACGCACAGCGAAAAAACTTCCTATCGATCGGGAATGGCGCAAGAGACACAAGCTTTAGCGAAGGCGACTCACCTCTAAACAAGCCTCGTATCTGATGTCTCAGGTCTAGCGTCTAATAGCTGAAAATTACTTCTTCAGATTTTCCTGTTGGAAAACCAACAAAGGAATAGAAGTGCTGTAGGATAATTCTTTTGCTCGGTTGACTTCAAACAGTTCAT
This sequence comes from Saprospiraceae bacterium, assembly GCA_037969625.1. Classification (GTDB taxonomy): domain Bacteria; phylum Bacteroidota; class Bacteroidia; order Chitinophagales; family Saprospiraceae; genus Opimibacter. The sequence continues at coordinate 14,458 of JBBKXT010000203.1, read as the reverse complement.
CAAACCATGTACGACGGTGAGAGAGGATTGCCATCAGGTCAATATTCAATTTCTCCATTGATTCCTCCAAACCATCGTTTACATTTTTATGATCAATGCAATGACATGTCATGCTTTTATCATTCTTCCAAGGTGCTGAAAAAGCTTTCATTCGCTCTTCGGCATCTGCGTCACTGGAAGCATTTATATGAATCAAGTGGAGATGGCCTCCTATAAAACTCTGAAATTTGCGTACGGCTTCGATCAGCAAGACATCATTCTCCGAATAATTTGTGGCTATTCCTAAGTGGTTGATCACGCCGTCAAACTCAGCACTATCCGGAACGACGATAACCGGGCAATGTGCTTTCTCCAAAACTTTCCCTGAAACTGTTCCAAAAAAGAATGCTTCCATGGCTCCTGCTCCGGTTGCACCCATGACAATCAGGTCCGCTTTGTCTTTGTTGGCAGTCCTCAGAATGGCAGATACAGGTGCACCCTCTTCTAATACATGGACCATAGGTACATGGTAATAACCATTGTCAGAAGCGATGTCCCTTAAAATAGGGATCTCATCTTCATAGCTTTCAAACTCATCCAGGTCTATAGATTCATAGATATCTCTCAAAACCCCGGGAAGCTCAAGCTGACTGATGTCAGGTTTGTTAAAAGCATGTAAAGTCGTAATGGAGGCGCCCAGATGATCAGCGATCTGAAGAGCAAAGATAAAAGCATTTTCCGCGGTCTCTGAAAAGTCCGTCGGATACAGAATTTTTTTCATTCGTTTTTTGTCATTTAGAAAATATAGCCCTTTTGATTGGCTCATAATCGATTGCTAAATTAACACAATGAGAGGATTAACCAAATAAAACAATTACTTGTCGCTTATTTGCCGTTAATCTCGCCTGCTTTGAGCCCGAAAAAAAGTAATTTTGGCCTATGAAGAAGTACGTCCTCGTCCTTGGTCTTTTTACGACTATCCTCCTTTTGAGCTTAACAGATCCCTTCGAATTATTCCGTTCATCCCGAGATCCGGTGCCTTCCAGCCAGAAGGTGGCCCATTCTTCCCATTGTAGCGGATGTCATGGCGTCGACGAAAAAGGACTGGCGATGGTTGATAAGGATGGTAATGACGTAAGCATACATGATGACTGGCAAATCAGCATGATGGGCTTTGCTGCCAGAGATCCCTTCTGGCGAGCCACCGTAGTCGATGAAGTCAATCACTTCCCTGCCGCCAAAGAAGCCATTGAATCCACGTGCCTGAAGTGCCATGCACCACTCGGCCATTTCGAAGCACATCGAAACAACCTACCTTATACTTACGAGACCATGCTGACAGACAGCCTTGGGCTAGATGGTGTGTCCTGCAGTGCCTGCCACCAACAATCTCCTGAAAATCTAGGGCAGTTTTTCTCCGGCAACTACACTTTGGATACTAATCGATTGATCTATGGCCACCTCCCTAATCCATTTCAAGGGCCCATGCAGATCTATGTGGATTTCGATCCGGTATATGCAGAACATATTACCCAAAGTGAAACCTGTGCCGGCTGCCATACCCTCATCACCGAAACATTAAATCCCGATGGAACTCCTTCCGGAGATTTTTTCGTCGAACAAGCAACTTATCATGAATGGCTAAACTCTGTGTATTCGATTCAAGGGAAAGAGTGCCAAACTTGCCATATGCCTTTCCTTCAGGAGGGCGTCATTGTCGCTACTGATTTCGCTGCTTTGGAGCCAAGACAGCCTTATGGACTCCATCAGATATTCGGCGCCAATACGGTGATGCTCGATCTCATGCAAGCCAATCAAAAAGACCTGGGACTTCCAAAAGGCGAAAGCGATCATGCCTGGAGTGAATCGATCGAAAGCAATCGAAAGAGTTTGTCCATGGCGGGTTCCCTAAACATTTCCTCGTATGCTGTATCCGGCGATACATTGTATGTTTCAATCGCTGTGACCAATAAAGCCGGACACAAACTCCCCTCCGGATATCCCAGCCGACTTGCCTGGTTACAGGTAGAATTGGCCAATGTGTCCACTCATGAGCTCATATACCTCAATGGTGCCTTGAGTGATGAAGGCCTGATTGATGGAAGAGATCATCCCTTTGAACCCCACCATGAGATATCCTACTCCGCGGAGGATGTGCAGATATACGAACTGGTCATGTCAGATCTTGCCGGTCACCTGACGACCCGGTTAAATGCAGCCTTCAAACCATTCAAAGACAATAGACTGTTACCGACAGGATTCAAAACAGATCATAGTGCTATTGATACGGTCGCGGTATATGGCAAAGCATTGGCTGATGACGACTTCACTACAGAAAGTGCCAAAGGAATGGATCATATTGAATATAGAATTCCGCTCAACGGATCAAAAGGGCTGGCCAATTTAAAAGTTTCTCTTCGGTATCAAACCTTGCCGTCCAGATGGATGAAAGATTTGTTTACAAGCGATTCCCTTCCGACTGTTGCCCAGTTTAAAGCGATGTATCAGGGCTATGAAAACTTCCATGAAATCATTGACTCCATACGTATGGATAGCATTGATCTTTCTACTACAGGCGTAGCTCCTATCGATCAAAAAGTTGCCTTTACTATTTTCCCAAATCCAGTGGCCGGTATTACCTTACACATCGCTTGGAGTGATGAAACATATCATCCTGCACTTTCAACCTACAGCATCATAACTACCAGTGGGAAGGTGGTTCAAACAGGAAAGTTAGGCGACCATATAATGCTTACTCCTATGGTTTCATCTGGACTTTACTACATCGCTCTTTACAAGAAAAATAACTTGCTCAATATTCAACCTTTTATCAAGTTATAGGCGGACAATTTTTTTGGTAAAGAAACGGCTGTTCTGAACCACACGTACCAAATAAACTCCAGCCGGATAAACACTCAAATCTAATTCGTGTGTGTTATTCGTCAGTCCGATTTGTTTCTCTGAGCGAAGCAACACGCCTTCCAGACTTCTAATCTCCAGATCATAAGCACCTTCTCCTTTTAATGCAAGAATGCACGATCCATTAGTTGGATTAGGAGATATCACAAAGTCCAGTGCAGGATCAAGATCAAGCGTTGCTGTTTCAATATCAAGTACAGCTACTGCAGGCGTAAGTTCGGAGCCGCAATACATTCCTGGTGTAGATACTTTCCAGTCATAGAAATAATAAAAATAATCTGTGCCGTAGGTTGAATTGTAGATCGATACAACATTCTGAAAAGCGTATGGATAGAGAATATTCTGTGGTGACCGCCATAAAAATGGTGAGCCAACTCCGAATTCCGCAGTATTAAAATCTGTATTGGTGGACATCGTATAATCCCCTGCAGGAATCTCGGCATTCAAGTCCACGACGGTTACACCTGCTTCTAGATAAACTTCTTGCTGAAAAAGGAAACTCATGTCATCATTAAATATTTCAATCATTCGTCTTCCGACCGTATCAGTCATCAGTGTCACTTGATTAAGGATGATTGGCTCAAAGACTTGAAACAACAAACCACCATTGACAAAATTTGAATTGTACATAGTATTGCCCTGATGACCTACCGGGCCTAATTGAAAATCTATTCCTTCTATACCATCAAAGCTTTGTGCATATACGGTCGTTGTATCTGTCAGATCATCCAATTGAATCATGTTTCCACTACCGATAGGCATAGTTCCATCTATGTCAGAAAACCACAAAACACTATCTCCTGAAGCTGAAAGTATCGCGGATTCACCCAGTTTGAAAGTGTCATTGATCGTCTCAGGAACTTCTGTGATGATAAAATTAATTTGCACTGAATCTGATTCCTGATCCTTACAGAACCCGCCGACAATGGCAAAATATTCCCCGGTAGTGATAGCATCAATAGTTTGAGTTGTATCTCCGTTCGACCACAAGTAAGATGAGCCTTCGGAAACAGATAGTTGAATAAAATCTCCTGTGCACAACTCAGTGGCACCTTCATAGGTAATGATTGGTTTGATGGTATCCGGATCCTGACCCACTTCAACTGCATTTGTTATCACAGCACATCCATTATCACCCAATAGCGTAGCATAATAAATCCCAGGTGTATGAATCACAAGTGTATCATCTGTAGAGCCATTACTCCATTCAATCAACTCCATCGACGAATTAATGGCTAATGATAATGAGTCATCATTGCACAAGACATGCAGTGACTCAAATTGATGACTCGGCTGACTATAGCAGCCCCCTCTTCGGATGGCCCACGTATTGTCAATAGTTAGATTATTGAATTGTTCGCTTCCGCCATTTGCCCATCGAATGATCAGGCTGTCGTAAGTTGTTTCCTGGCCAAGACCAAAAATAATACTATGTCCACTGGAGACGCCATATTGTTCGCCTCCACGTACTTCTCTTATCTGGATTCCCCAAGGACCGTAAAGCATAGCCATGGCACCGATCGCAGAAGGATTCCCGACTGTATCTTTCAATGTCAATCCTAAATAATGATTGTCATTTGTTTCATTCAGGTACAGAATATCTGTTCTGAGTGGATCAGGATTATTGAATGGCTTGACGGAGGAAGCATAAACATCTGTGAAGCCATCAAGATTAAGATCTCCTAAAGCGAACGTCCCAAAAACAACAGCGCCAAATGGTTGCATCCTGGTGAATGTCTTGTCACCATTATTGCGAAAGTAATCCAATTGACTTCCACTGACTAGTATATCCTGAAAGCCATCATTGTCAAAATCCCTGAGTAATCCTTGAAGAGCCACTCCACCAATGTTCAGGCCGGACTGCGCTGTAATATTGATAAATGTATCATTATCAATATTTTCAAAAAGCTCACAGATTATATTGTGCTGGGTCATAAAGCAATCCAGATCCCCATCGTTGTCAATATCACCAAAGTCAGCGGTCCAAGTTTGATCGCCTGAAGCCAATCCAAAGGCAGCAGCACTTTCTGTGTAATTGCCATTTCCATCATTCACAAAGAGTGCGTTGATTCTGCGCGGATCGGTCGAACTAGTAACTCCCTGACGACACTTTGCGATGTAAAAATCAACATCACCATCCATATCAAAATCAGAATAAACAGAACCATAATTACCGGAATTATCTGATGAAGGAACTGTCACAAAATTGAAGTAATCCTGGATCTCCAGATGACCGGCGCCATCATTCATTAATGTATAATTCAGCCCATTGTCATTGAGCATCACCACATCCACCCAACCATCATGGTTAAAGTCCCCGGCAGATGCACCCTGGGAAAAGAAAGGGGTAACCACTATATCCGTAAAGTTAAACTCAAACGTATGTGGGATACTGTAAATGACCTTAACGCGATCATAAGATCCAACCATCATTATGTCGTTGGCCCCATCATTATTAAAATCTGCGATGCAAATGTCGTTTTGTTCATTATTCGCCAAATCAAGCGGAAGCTTGTACCTAACAAATGGTCGCAATGGGTCCGAGGTCTGATACTGAATAATTAAAACCTCTCCACCATCAAGTGTCACCAAATCATCCAACCCATCACCATTCATATCTGCTATAGCTACGGGGACACCACTGTGAACATCTTTCTCCTGAAGTAGATCATTTCGATTGATAAACTGTGTCTGACCGAAGGTTGCTCCACAAATGGAAACAAAAAATAATGAAATAAATGTGCGCGTCAACATGATGTGGGTTTAAATGAAGAATATGAAACGGATCAAAATTAACATTCTTAAGGTAATAAACATGAAAAGGTAATGTCTTATATCCGACATCTTTCAATGGGCTCAAAATGGGGTAAGTTTGTATAGATTCATTCCAAAAACAAGTCTTTACTTTGCCACATGGGTCGCATGTACACTTCTATACAGTTTATAGCACATCTCTGGCAAGCCAAGCGATGGGATGCCTTCCATTCCCCTTATTTGTTCGATTTATTCACCTACTGTTGCGACGAGACGAAGCGGTCAGCAACCTTCACAGCGATAGAAATTCGAAGGAAAGCACTTCTTTCTTCTACCGAAGAAATTAAGCGCATGGACTTTGGGGCAGGTTCTCTTAGTGGACCTAATACACTCATATCCAGTGTATCCGCCATAGCTCAAAATGCACTCAGCCATCCCTTCCAATGCAGGTTCTTATATCGTATGGCTGAATTTCTACAACCGAATAGGATTCTCGAATTTGGAACATCCTTGGGTATTTCAGTGGCGTATTTATCTGCCGGAAACCCAGCCGCAGCAATTGATACTGTAGAAGGTGACCCTGAAGTTGCTCGTTTGGCGAATAACACCCTAGACACTTTAGGCTTTATAAATGTTTCTGTGTTTAGCTCTACGTTCCAGGCGTATATTGATACCTCTCTCGATCAGAAAGGAGAAATAGACCTGTTGTTTCTCGATGGTCACCATACTTCAGAAGCCCTTTTGACTTACTATCGTGCTATTAAGCACAAGCTCCATGCAGGAAGCATCTTTGTGGTGGATGACATCTATTGGTCAGAGGATATGCGAAATGGATGGATGGAATTGATCCAATATCCTGAAGTAACCCAAAGTGTGGATTGCTTTCATTTCGGTTTGATTTTCTTCAAACCGGAATTTATTGGTCAGGAAAACCACAAAATCAGCTTGCCTCTTCGGATGCTTTTAGTCCGTGGTTGAGTCTGAGGTTAATGCGGGCGTTGAGATATTCTGAACATTGAACCCAATCTTGTTCATCACTGGATCATCATCATCAAAATCTTCCCATTGAGTGATCTCTCTGACAAAATCTTCCATGTGCCTGATTAAAAAAGGAGGTTTTATTTCTTCAGGGCGATAGATGCCGATAATTTTTGGGGGATTAGGATCTCCAAAACCTTCAATATGAGGAAACATCACCATGACCTGGACCTTTCCATTAAACAACTGTTGGTATACTAGCGACCCGTTTTTCTTAATTAATGGTTTTTCGATCTTCTCATCGACGATCTCAGAAATACCGCTTTTTTCAGAACCCAGAGAGAGAATAATATATTCAAGATGCTTGACTTTTTCCGAAGTTTCAATTTTTCCATTCAGTCCTGCAGATTTAATCATTGCTTCCAACTCACTGACAATCAAATTTTTGAGGCCTGATTTCCAGCGCTCACGGTAGGATTTGGTATTTGACAATATTTCATTGTATCGCTGCACCTTGGCTTTCAGCCCTGCATAATCATCTATTTTTAGTTCCATCTTCTTGTCTTATTCGCTAAACGAGGTGATAAAGATAAACGGACTATCAAATGATTAAGTTTATTCGAAGTGAAAATTTGACTTTTGCTAAACCCCCCTGCTCTATTTTCAACTTCAACAACCAGATAAACATACATTCCTGACTGCTTTACAACGGATTCTAGCTCATTAGAAAATTTCAATCTCTATCTTTAGACCTAATTATGGCGACAGTTAAGAAAAAGAAAAAACCAAGTGGGGCTGCTAATGCCTGGAAGGAAACACAAGAGAAGGCATTTTCATACATGGCAACAGCTAAAGCCATGACGGAACTCTATGAAGCAAACTTCAAAGTGGTATCTAAATACGTCCATGCGACCTCCAGAGGCCACGAAGCTATACAAATAGCTGTAGGCATGCAATTAACTCCGGATGACTGGGTTGCCCCTTATTATCGCGATGATGCTATGATGCTGGGTATTGGTATGCAACCTTACGAACTCATGTTGCAGTTGATGGCAAAGCGCGATGATCCTTTTTCAGGAGGCCGATCGTATTACTGCCATCCAAGCCTGAAGGATAAAGACAAACCAAAAATCCCACACCAGTCTTCTGCCACAGGTATGCAAGCCATCCCTACCACCGGTGTTGCCATGGGGATTGCTTATCAGGAGTATAGAAGTCTAGGCAAATGGAAAAATCCACCTGTTGTAGTTTGTTCGCTTGGCGATGCCTCCGTCACTGAGGGAGAGGTTGCCGAAGCAATGCAAATGGCCGCACTTAGAAAGCTTCCTATCCTTTACCTCGTGCAGGATAATGAGTGGGATATCTCCGCCAATGCTGAAGAGACGCGTGCCATGAATGCTGCTGAGTATGCCTTGGGATTCAAAGGCATTGAAGCTAGAAGTATAGATGGGACGGATTTCAAAATATGTTTTGAAACGATTCAGGAAGTGATCGACTTGATTCGCAAAGAAAGAAGACCATTTCTGGTACATGCCAAGGTACCATTACTCAATCACCATACTTCGGGCGTACGCATGGAATGGTACCGTGATGACCTTGAAGAGGATCGCAAAGAAGATCCTTATCCAAAGATCAAAACAGCCATGCTCAAAGAGGGCTGGTCAGCGCTTCAAATCAAACGCCTCGAAGCTAAAGCCAATGAAAAAGTAGCTGCTGATTACGAAAAAGCAAAAAAAGCTAAAGATCCTGTTTCAACAGATTTGTATACGCATGATTACGCCCCTACCGCCATCACGCAAGAAGCAGGCATAAGACAACCTGAAGGTGCAGAAGATAAAGTCATGGTGGATAGTGCCTTGATTGCTATTGAAGAATTGATGCACGAACATCCTGAGTGTCTGCTTTATGGTCAGGATGTTGGCGGTCGATTAGGTGGTGTCTTTCGGGAGGCGGCTACCCTCGCCCAAAAGTTTGGGGATGATCGTGTCTTTAACACTCCGATCCAAGAAGCATTCATAGTAGGCTCAACTGTAGGAATGTCTGCTGTAGGACTTAAACCAATTGTTGAAGTGCAGTTTGCCGATTATATCTGGCCTGGACTCAATCAGCTTTTTACAGAAGTGAGCCGGTCTTGCTATCTGTCCAATGGGAAATGGCCGGTGAGTATGGTGTTGCGAGTACCCATAGGTGCATATGGAAGTGGCGGACCTTATCACTCTTCCAGTGTAGAAACTGTGGTGTGTAATATCAAAGGGCTGAAAGTGGCCTACCCAAGTAATGGTGCTGACCTCAAAGGGTTGATGAAGGCAGCCTATTACGATCCCAATCCGGTGGTGATCTTCGAACATAAAGGTTTGTATTGGAGCAAAGTTCCATTCACCGAGAGTGCCAAACAACCACTCCCTGATAAAAACTATGTTGTTCCTTTAGGTCTCGGGCGGATTGCCTTGGAAGCAGATTCCGACTATGTTGATCAGGGTGAAGCACTATGTATTATCACGTATGGCATGGGTGTACATTGGGCGCTTGAAGCCGCCAAAAGATTCGAGGGCCAAGTCACCATTGTTGATTTGAGAAGTCTGGTTCCTCTGGACGAACAATTGATATACAACACCGTCAAAACACATAGCCGCTGCTTGGTGGTCACGGAGGACACGATATCAAACTCATACGCTCAGACGATTGCTGCCCGTATTCAGGAAAACTGCTGGACCTCTTTAGATGCTCCGGTCATCACGATTGGATCTACTGATATGCCTGCAGTGCCTTTAAATGAAATCTTGGAAAAAGAAATGATCCTCAGTATTGATCAGGTGGTAGAAAGTATTGGTCGTCTGCTCAATTATTAAACAGAAACTTAGGACGTTTAAACAGAAAAACTTTCGCCGCAGGCACAGGTGCGTGATGCATTCGGATTGTTGAAAAAGAAACCTTTTCCTTCAAGCCCTGCTGAAAACTCAAGGGTAGTATTATGCACATACAGAAAGCTCCTAAGATCAGTCACTAGTCTGATGCCTTTGTCTTCAAATACCTGATCTGTTGGTTTCAGATCATTATCAAAATCTAGCTTGTACTCCAAGCCCGAACAGCCGCCACTAGTGACACTCACGCGCACGAAATATTCATCGAGTGATTTGTTTTCACCTCCTAGTATTTCCAATATTCTCGCTTTCGCGTTGTCTGCTACAAAAAGCATGTTGTTCAGATCATTTAGTATGAGGACAGAAAATCATCCCTCCGAATGCAAAGATAACAAGAACCTTTGGGGAATAGTTTTATTGTCTGGTCGCTTAGGAAGGGCTTGATTCGTTTTTCATTATTTGCCAAGCAGGGCTTATGGCTCTTTCTTCGTTTACAGCATCAATAAAAATATGTGCGGCATCTTCAATCTCCTCGGGTGTAGTGTTGTTGCCAAGGCTGAATCTAAAAGAAGACCGGGCTTCCGATGCATCCAATCCCATGGCTAATAATACGTGGGATGGTTTGGGATCTGCTGAACTGCAAGCGGCCCCGGAAGAGATGGCAAGTTTGGTTCTGAATCTGGACATTACCGCTTGGCTCTCAACGCCTTGAACAGCCAGATTCGTCACTGTTGGTAATCTGTGTGAACGGCTGCCATTGACTATCACCGACGTTAATGCATTCAAAATCGTGTTTTCCAAATGATCTCTTAGCTTGGCAATATTTGTAGCACTAGCGTTCATTTGCTGCATTCGCAGATCTGCGGCTTTTCCGAAGCCTACGATACCAGATACATTCAAAGTGCCTGATCTAAATCCACCTTCATGTCCGCCTCCATGAATCAACGGCTCAGGCCTTGGCTTCAAGTTTTTATTTATGTAAATAGCTCCAACGCCCTTAGGACCATATATTTTGTGCGAAGAAACTGACAGCATATCTACCTGCCATTCTCTAAGATCGATAGCTATTTTTCCAAAAGCCTGGGTGGCATCACTGATCAATGGCACCCCTTTTTCATTGCAGATATTTCGAATATCCAGAATGGGCTGGATGACTCCTGTTTCATTATTGGCCCACATGGCTATGACCATGATCGTTTCCTTTCTGATAGCCTGCTTCAGCATATCCAAATCCAGCAAACCTTCCTTATCCACAGGCAGCAGTGTAATCTCGCAGCCCTTCTTCCCTAGCCATGCTATAGAATCAAGCACAGCGGGATGTTCCGTCGCAATGGATATTATATGGTTGCCGCGATATTCAGAAGCCGCCGCCAGGCCTTTAATGGCCATATTCAGACCTTCCGTGGATCCTGAAGTAAAGTAAATCTCTTTCGAATCAGCCTGCATCAACTCCGCCACCTGGCCTCTTGCTATTTCTACTGCTTCACTCGCGCGCCAACCAAAAGCATGTGATCGGCTGGCCGGATTCCCAAAATCTTCTGTAAACCAAGGCAACATCGCCTCCAGCACTTCGGGTGCTACAGGCGTGGTTGCATGGTAATCGAGATAGATTGGCTTCTTCATAGCATGGTTTGGATTGCCAAATTAAGCATTAAAGAAAAGGCAAATAAAAAGACCTGTGACTTTTGGCCTGTGACTTTTGCCCAAGGTCTTAGGTCTTTTCCTCTTAGGTCCAATCGTCACAGGTTCTAAGTCCAATCGTCACAGGTCCTAGGTCCAATCGTCTCAGGTCCTAGGTCCAATCGTCCCAGGTCCTAGGTCCGATCGTCTCAGGTCTCAATTTCCCATGTGTCAAAAAAAATAACGAATATTGCTGACAACATGAATGATTGGGCATATACATTTGATCCTGTTTCGAAAAAAGCATGGATAGAACAGATAGAAAAGGACTTGCGTGGGAAGCCATTGGATTATCTTCTGGATGAATGGTGGCCCGGCGAGCCAATGCAACCACTACTCCATCAGGAAGATGCCGCTACCTCTATCGTCAGACTTCCGGACCATTTATTTAAAAGCCCACCACGTATCACTGAGCTTATAAAGATAAGCAAATATGCTGCTTCAGAAGTGAATGATCAATTGTTGGAAGCGTTGAAATTTGGAGCCGAAAACATCATCATCCAGTGTGACTCACTAAATGATTTACCACTTGAAGCATGGCTAAAGGATGTTCACCTGGAAATGGTGTCTATACAATTAGAACCTTCCAATTTCTCAGTTGATAATGTCCGTTCGATTCGCAATTATCTACCCAAAGGTGTAAAAGTACGTATCAATAGAAATGCTGATAGAAGTGTAGAACTAGATAAAATAATCACTTCGATTGTTGCCTCGGAAATCAGTCCTGAGACTGTCTGTTTTGTTTATAATTTCCCTTCTACCGGCGCTTGGAATGATACCACAGCCCAGACCTTGAACTTGCTCCTAACAGACTTAAGCCAATGGGATGCGGCAGGTCTTGATCAACTTAAATTTTTCAATCAAACCAGCCTCAAACTTGAAGGCGATCCGTCTTACTTCAAACAAATAGTTCAAACGAGGGTATTACACCTAGTATGGCAAAACCTAATAGCATCTAAAAATCTGGATTCCAAAATTTCAAATGATACGTACCTCGAATGCCACATTCATGATGCTGAAGACAAAAACCCGGATCAGTATTTAATCAGAGCTTCTATGTCAGGATTGGCCGCATCATTGGTCGGGACTCCGGTTTTGTGCATTCATCATCTTAGCATGCTTGCGAATGAAGATTTCTACAAGCGATCGAATCGAAATATCCACCATTTGCTACATCTGGAGAGCAATATGTATCAGCAGACCGATCCATTGGCAGGTGCTTATACGATAGATAATTACACCATGCAATGGACCGAGAAAATCTGGGCCGCACTAAATATTGAAAAATAAAAAGGTGGGCGGTTGGATGTATTGAATTTCTGCCACCTTTGGCAGTGGTTCACTTAAAATAGAGTCCGCCCACCTTTGTGATATACTCTATACCTCAAATAAACCCGAATATGCCGGCGAAATCTATTATGGAAGCGTTAATGCACCTCTTTTAGGGCATTAAGACTTTAAGTTAACGATTTTAACATTTTACATTATTGGTTATCAGTATGATACAAGTTAAATATTAATTATATATTTGTTTTGGTTAAGTACCACCACCGCAAATGATGGATCCAAATACCAGCCTACTCTTCGAAAAAATACGCCAGGGCGATCGAATCGCTCTTGGCAAAGCCATGACTTTGGTGGAAAGTGAGCGATTGACAGATCGGAATGCCGCCATTCAGTTGCTGGATCAATGCGAAAAACAATTAAAGGAAAATGACCCTTCGATTCGTTTTGCCATCAGTGGTGCTCCGGGCGTAGGCAAAAGCACCTTAATTGAGGCGATCGGCCTTCAAGCGATTGCTCAGGGGCACAAAGTTGGCGTGATGACCATCGACCCAAGCAGTTCAATAAGTCACGGCTCCATCCTTGGCGACAAGTCCAGAATGTCTGGATTAGCCACTTCCCCATTAGCTTTTATTCGATCCAGCCCTGCCGGATCCGTTTTGGGCGGCATGGGCAGACGCAGTCATGAAATCATGACATTATTGGCCGCTGCCGGATATGACTTGATATTTGTGGAAACTGTAGGCGTAGGTCAATCCGAACATACCGCCTGGCATTTTACAGACGGTTTTATTCTGGTTGCACAACCGGGTGGCGGTGATGAACTTCAGGGCATTAAAAGAGGAATCACTGAACTTGCGGACATGGTTGTTGTTAATAAAGCAGATGGACCCCTCACTGAATTAGCACAAATAGCCAAAACCCAGTTTCAAAACGCACTTCACTATTTTTCATCCTTGCGCCAAAACTGGACCCCTAAAACAATGACCTGTTCGTCAATCACAGGAGAAGGCATTTCACAAGTTCTGAATTGTCTTCGCGAATATCGGAAAGCATATACCCTTTCCAACAATTTGACAGAGGAAAGAAAAAAGCAAAAAGCATATTGGCTGAATTGGACTTTAGGCATCACCGCAAATCAATTACTGATTAATCACCCAATCATCAAAGAACAATTAATGATAGCCATGAAAGACATCAATAGAAATGATAGCATCGCTTTTAAAACCGCCTTTGAAATAGAAAATCTTATGCGATCGATTATTTATTCCAGCCCAAAAAACGAATCCTGAAATGAGGGTATCGTTTTATATACTGATTTCTGTTGCTCTCTTGACTTTGTCTATGACTGGTCATGGAAGCAAATACCCAACGAGTGATTTTGTCTCACCCGTCAATCATGAACTCAAACTATCCGGGACTTTTGGAGAACTACGATCTAACCACTTTCATGCTGGCCTGGATATCAAATCAGAAAATGGTGTTGTTGGAGATCCCATTTTTGCAGCTTGTCAAGGGTTTGTCAGTCGTATAAAAGTTGAAGAATATGGCTACGGAAATGTGCTCTATATTGAACACCCCAATGGGTTTACTTCCGTCTATGCACACCTGGAAAGTTTCTCTCCGGAAATAGAGGCTTACGTCGTTTCAGAACAATACAAAAGAAAATCCTTTGAAGTTGATTTATATCCTTCAAGGGAACAAATTACGATTCAACAAAAACAGCAAATAGGTGTCATGGGAATTACAGGTTCTTCCTTTGGCGCTCATTTACATTTTGAAATCAGACATACGAATGGCCAGATCCCGATCAACCCTCTCCACTTTGGCTTTCAGGTTGGCGATGAAAAATCTCCGGTCATTCAAGAACTTCTGCTTTATGAGTTTGATGCCTCTGGCATGATGCTACGAACAAAAGAAGTTTATCCTAAATATAAATCCAAGGGCGTATACGTCATCGAACAGCCTATTGAATTTTTAAATGAAAAAATTGCCTTCAGTTT
>JBBKXT010000202.1:0-19430 GCA_037969625.1 Saprospiraceae bacterium | reverse complement strand
AAATAAAGGCGAGCTTACCACATTGCTTTTCAGCTGCCGTGGGATCCGGAGCAAATACATAAGACTTGGCACATTCTTCCGCTTTCCTGACAAAATCAGGATCCTTCAAAGTAGAACCGGCCAGATCATATTTGGTGGATACCACGTTGCCATCGCGATTGACACATATAAATATACTAACCTTGCCTTCTTTGATTGCCAGGCGCTCTACTCGAGCCCGCTGTACTAATTTTCTAGAAAGCAAACCATCATCCATACCAACGCCCCACTGCATTCCTTTTCCATCCTGTCCTACGCCTGTATTTGAACCTGCATTTCCGGTGCCGGTGCCTCCACCAGGACCAGAGCCCTTACCTTTTCCATCACCTGCACCACCTCCCGTGCCGCCGGTGCCTCCTGTACCGGTGCCAAAGCCATCACTCCAAATATCAGAATCATCATCTCCGTCCCCATCGCCTACACCTGCGACATCACCAAAGGCGCCATCGGACCAATCGATCATCGTCATTTCTTCAACACCATCACTTTCAAATGAATTGTTGTCACTTACCGTCTGCCATCCTTTTTTACTCACGATCACCGGAGTAGGCAAGGGAATCTCCCCAATATCGGTGCGTAGTGCACTGCTACTTGTATTGGTGACAGGTGTCAATGCCGGAGCAGATATCCTTGAAGGTGCTGCTGACATCGGTCTTGCTTGCCGTGCTTCCGTAGAGGCGGCACTACCACCGGCCTCACTCCCTGACATCTTGGAGCCCGAATCTGAATTATCCGGCGTAAACTTTTCTGGTTCCGGTGCGACATATTCATTATAGGGATAATCGAATTGAATCACCAGTGCCTCTTTGGTGGGTTCTTCCGGTGCCTTCATACTAAAAAAAGGAAGGAACAACACAATCAACAGCAGGCTGTGCACAACGAATGAAACAGCGCGACCGCGATTCGTGCTTTTGCTTTCTGATTTGGATTTTCTTGATCTACTCATATCTTCTATAACACATTTAACGACCTAAAAATGCGACTATTGTACTTTTAATTGCAGTTTTTGCGTGAGAAAAATAAAAAACCCTGAAATCCACTACGATTCCAGGGCCCGATAATAAAAAAATCTAATGCTTCTTTTCAGTGATTATAGCTCATAACCCACTGTCACAAGGAAGGATGTACCCGTCCGATACTGCTTTGTTAAATATTCTGATCCCTGATAATCACTTGAAGTGGTGATCAGCGGATTGAGCAAGTTTCTTGCGGCAAACTTCATTGTGACAGGCCCAAATCGCTTGGCAATCACAGCATCCAGTGTCGAAATACTCCGCTCATAAATATCAGGCGAGTCAAGTCCTATCACAGACAATCGCTCACCGGTATAGTTGTAGGCCAATTGCAAATCAAGATCAAGGTCTAAATTATAATAGGCCAAAACCAGATTTACTAAAACAGGTGACTGACCTTCGAAAGGTCTCGAAGCAGGTTCCAAACCAGACTGTTCAATCACATCCATGGATGATTTTATCAATGTCAGATTAGTTGATAATTTAAAATTTTCAAAAGCATGGCCGATGAAGGCAAGGCTTTTTCTAAACTCAAATTCAATGCCACCGATTTGTCCTTTGTTGACATTCACAAATTGAAATTCCGGATTGGATGAATTGAGATATTGCAAACTGATCGGATTTTCAAATGTCTTGTAGAATCCACTGATTGAAAATAGTTCACCCGGATTTGTATACCATTCCCATCGCAAATCATAGTTATGAATATCAGTCGTCACCAGATTTGGATTGCCGATAAAAAACTGATCGATCAGTGGATCAAATGAAGCGAAAGGAGCAATCTCCCGTAGGTTCGGTCGCGCTAATGTTTTGTTGAATCCCGCTCTCAGGTTCATGTCCTCGGTGAGGGCGAATACTAAATTGACAGAGGGCAACAAATTTGTCACATTGATCTCTCCTGTATTTGAACTATCAGGTAGTTCTCCAATGATCTGTACAATCTTACTCTGCACAAACATAGCTGTGCTTTCAACGCGTGCACCGGTTATCAATTTCAAATCTTTAAAAGGCGAAACGGTAAACATACCATAGGCAGCGGTTACGTTTTCATATCCCTGATAACTATTCTCGATACGCGTGGCTTCATTGATATAGTTACCAACGATATATCGCGTCTTCCCATTGTTTGCTTTTTCCTGTCGTATGACGCCCAAGTTATCCTCTCCAAAAAAATCATCAAAATCACCGGTAAAACTTTTAGCAAACTGTGATGTCGCAACGATGTATCTGTGTTCATCAAAATTTCTATCCTTGTTGCTGAAATAACCACCAAACTTGAAATTAGAACCATCATTTTTGCGGGACAAAATGGGCAAGGTAAAATCAACTGCCCCTACTACTATGTCATCATTGAGCGCACGCCAGAAATAAAATGGATCATTGACATTGGCCAGTGGAATACCTTCTATATCACTCTCTGTATCAATCTGACTTGAGAAAAATCTAAGATTGGGTTCTGTCATATTCGCATCTACGACACTTCCTCTCCACTCGATCTTAAGCTGTCCAAGCGTTGGCAATCGATGCGTTCCGGATACTTGATAATTGATCATTTCACGTTCCTGCCTCATGTGGGCGCGACCTATCTTGTAAGATGGCGCCAGAATATTGTCTCCATCCTCACCAATGATATAGGTTGAGTTTTGGGAGGTTGTATGATTATAAATCGCATTGAATTCAATGCTGTTCAGACTATTAAATTTATAAGCGACACCGCCCAATCCACTGATCGTTGGTGTTTTTGTGCTTTCTGTTTTTAAATAATTCCCGCTGTTCATCAAACCACCGGAATTGATATCAAACACAAACCAGCTGGCATTGAGGGCTTGTGGTCTGTGTTCGTAGGCTTGCCTAAATGTACCCCCTACAATAAACCCAAGCTTTGAATTTTTTCCGGTTTTATAACTATTGCCATAGGAAAGGGAAATTCCGTAATCAAGATTTGATCGTTGGTGAAGTGTGTCAAACTGATAACTCATTCCATTGACTGCCTGATTGATTGTTGAAGCAGCAAGGGTGTCACCAAATCGAGCATCGAGCTCGGCATTCTTATCTCCATACAAATGAAACAATGAATCAGAAAGTATGTCAGGTCGTTGGCGGTCATTCAACCCATAACCAAACCTATCGGCATTTGATTTTTGCTCGGTCAGGAAATCGTTTCGCAAATTATTCTGTCCGTTATAACCTATGGCTACATTCAGTGAGAATGTCTTTTGTTCCGGAAAACTTTTTGTTTTGATATTAATATTACCTCCGGTAAAAGTGCCTTGTTGGTCCGGTGTAAAGGTCTTTGTTGCCACGATATTATCGAGCAACTTAGTGGGAATCAAATCGAGCTGTGCACTATTTCGATAAGGATCCAGGCTTGGCATCGGCAATCCATTCAATTGTGAAATAGAATACCTGTCGCCCAGTCCTCGGACGACCAGATACTTTCCGTCCTGCACACTGGCGCCTGTGATCTTTGTCATGGCGGAGGCCACATTTCCTACAGCCAGGCGAGACATTTCCTGATAGGAAATTCCATCCTGGATATTACTTGAATTTCGTTGAAGCATCAACAAGGCATTCTCAGTGCGTTCAATAGACTCGGCTGTAACAACTACTTCCTGGAGACCTGTGGAAGAAGAACTTAATTGGACATCCAGAAAAGTAACTTCCTTTTCTTTGACGATGACATGAGAAACTATTTTATCTGCATATCCTAAATAAGTATAGCGAATCGTATACGTTCCTACAGGCAGCTGAAGAGAATATTTTCCTTCAAAATCTGTTGTAACGACTACATCCGTTCCTTCTACTATGACAGGAAGGGCAATCATTGTTTCGGCATTTTCGGCATCAAGTACGGTTCCTGAAACCGTTCCCTTCTGTGCTAATAAGATCCCGGGAAGAAACAGAAATAAAAACAGGAGATTTTTCATAACATTCATTTATTATCGTTAGTGGTGCATTAGAGAGGAAGTAATTTTTTCGCAAAATTTTCAATTAAACTCAGACAGATGCACTTCCTCTGGTGCACCTGCTGAGCCTAAATGATAAAAGTGGTTTTCCAAGGTTATTCTTTCACAAAAAGTCTTCGACCTATGATGGAATTATTGGCTTCAATCGTTATTAAATACATTCCGGTGGCAAGTGATGAAACTTGTACCGGCAACTGATTTTTACCCGGAACAAAAGAAGATGAACTGCTCTGCAGGATTGTTTTTCCAGTGAGATCTACAATTCTATATTTAAGAACTTCTGTATTCTCTACTTCGAAAGAAACCGTCAGGGTTTCACTGACCGGGTTAGGATACACTTGCATCGTCCGGTCTGTTGCTGAAAGGGTTGGATCATCTGTTGCGGATACGATATCGCCGAAGTAACCATACGCATCCAAAGCAGTCCAGCAAACAGCCCAATTCTCTTCAGCGAATGCGCCGATATCTCTGCTTGGCAGGAACCATGAATTATTGACGGCTACTGATCTTCCAAAGGCTTCACCAGATGGATTCACACGCGGATCTAATTGACCATCCGGTACTCTTGATACACCGGCAAGTACTGGGTCTGCTACTTGATTATTTCCGGCTGTTAGGTGAGCTACCAGCGCTGCCTTGTCCATTCCTGAGACGATATCATCAAGCGTACTTCCTGCTGAACAATCGAACATCAGGTTATTACTGAAAGTAATATCACCTGCTTGAAAGCGATTCCAGGAATTGTCATCGATCACGATTGCTCTTCTTGCAAATCCGGATATGATTGAATTATGTACGTGTGCTGCGGCATCATTTCTGATCTTCAGCGCATCATTGTTATCCGGATTGACTGTAGTCGCACCACCACCAATAAATGTTGCGTGACTGATCGTCGGGCTTACTTTTGGATTCAGGTCAGCGGATTCACTGCCATCCCATTCGCCTCCGCGATTTCCGGCTTCGTCTTGTACTGAAAACCAAAACTGACCAAGGCCGTCCCAACTTTGATCGTAATCAAAGCTATCATCTCCGCAAAAACTTATGGCTGCGTGGCGAACATTAACTGCACCTCCAAACCATTCGATACCATCATCGAGATTTGCAAACACCTCTATATAATCAATTGTGGTACCATTTCCGACACCACCCAATGTAAGGCCATTGATTTCATTGTTGGCTTCCAGTTTGTCTCCTCCGTGGCGGATGGAGACATACTTAAGGGTTCCGCTATTATCGGCATTATCATTTCCACCATAAGTGGCTCTGCCTTCTGTGCTTGGAATTCCTTCTACGTTGAATTCTCCACCGTTCACGCCGACAATACCATTGCCGAGGATGATCAATCCGCCCCATAGTCCGCGATCTGCGGATGTCAGATCGGCGGGATCATTCACATCATCAAACTCAGCTGTAAAAATAATTGGCTCGCAGGCGGTACCGACTGCATTTATTTTTGCGCCTCTGGTAAAAATCAATGCGGATGTTTTATCACCTGTTGTTGGTGATGCGAGACCTTTGATCACTGTTCCTTCCTGAATATTCAGGACACCACCTGCTTCAACAAACACATAGCCGTCGAGATGATATTCGTTATCATTCGTCCACCATGTGGTGTCACTTCCCAGATCATCGTCATTGACGACGACTATTGTCTGAGCAGATAAAGACAAGGCAATAAATAAGGAGAAAAGCGTAAAAAATAGTTTCATAAAATTTAGATTTTTGATTGTACTGTTTTTGAATGTTTGAGTTCATTGAGATGTATTCTATTCATTTGATGATGCAAAGGTATCTTGACCCTCATCCGGAGCTGCATTTTCATGTTCAAGATTTCGTTAAAAAACGGCTGCTTTTAAAGGGAAATATTTACAAACACTTTACACGATTTCGCGAGCATTTGAGTGGAAAACAGGAAGGGTCACCTACCTTTACACTGCATTTACAAATCGAGGCACAATAGATAGGTCGAGGTATAATTGCGCCTTAATAGCCGAAATGAAATATCAGCATATTAGAATCATTTGACTTTAGATTATGCCAATATCACAACCAGCGTTACCTTACACCGCATCAGGAAGAATAACCACTATGTCGGAAACCAAATTTAAAATCCTCATCGTCGATGACGAACCAGACATTCTTGAGTTTCTAGACTACAATCTCACCAGAAATGATTTTGACACCATTCAGGCTTCCAATGGTAAAGAGGCTGTAAAGTTGGCTGTAGCCGAAATCCCTGATTTGATCCTACTGGATATTATGATGCCGGGGATGGATGGAGTGGAAACGTGCTATGAGCTACGTAAGAACTCTAAATTGAACGGAACAATTATTGCATTTCTCACAGCCCGTAGCGAAGAGTATAGTGAGATCGCCGGTCTGGAAGCCGGGGCCGATGATTATATTCAAAAACCTATTCGCCCAAGATTATTAATCACTCGTGTTAAAGCTTTATTAAGAAGAAAGGAAACCACCGGTGGACCAAACACGGATCAAGTGATTCTTGATTTCGGCACATTAAAAATTGATACGAGTAGTTATCAAGCCACGATCAATGATGAACCAATCGTTCTTGCTAAAAAAGAATTTGAAGTACTTATGCTACTTGCTTCACAACCGGGCAAGGTCTTCACCAGGGAAGAAATGTTTCAAAAAGTCTGGGGTTATACTGTGCCCATCATGAGTCGAACGATTGATGTGCACATATCAAAACTGAGAGAGAAGGTTGGCGATCAATTTATCAAAACACTCAAAGGTATCGGATACAAGCTTGAGGTCTGACAAAAATAAAATCAATTTTCTGGAATTGGATTTTCTGATCGGATAATGCCATCGATACCAATCATGTTTCACTCACAACGCCGAACAAATTTCAGATATTTTTTTTTTAAATATCATCTGCAACTAGCTTAATACTGTTACCTATACATATTAAGAACTTCTTATAGATAAAATCTGCGCCCTGCAGATTGCGGTTTTCGTTTCATTAAGTAAAATCAAAATCCTAATTTAAAACCATGATATCCATTGGATATCTGATTTTGGCTTACTTAAATATCATCTCATCTAAAAATACTGATCAAATGAGTTTCGAAACAAAAAACCTGAGGAATGTTGTCTTGCTGGGTCATAGCGGCTCCGGAAAAACTTTGTTTGTTGAAAGCATGTTGTTTGAATCCGGAGCCATCACCAGAAGAGGTACCATCGAAGGCCAAAACACGGCTTCTGATTACACGAAAATAGAACAGGATAGAGGGACCTCCTTATTCAGTTCGTTGATGCATGTTGAATGGCGAGGCAACAAAATCAATATTATAGATACCCCCGGTTACGATGATTTTGTCGGTGAGGTGATTGCTTCGTTAAAAGTAGCGGACACAGCAGTGATGCTGGTCAACGCGTCCAATGGTGTCGAAGTAGGAACTGAACTACTTTGGGAGTACATTGAAAAATATAACACCCCATGTCTATTTGTGATCAATCAGGTAGATCATGACAAAGCCAATTTTGAAAACTCACTTGAACAAATCAAATCCCGATTTGGACCAAAAGTAATTCCATTTCAATATCCGCTTGAAACCGGAAATGGATTTAATACCATCGTCGATGCATTGCGCATGGTGATGTATGTGTTTCCACCGGATGGCGGTAAACCAGAGAAAGTAACTATTCCTGAAAGTGAAGTTGGGCGAGCACAAGCTATGCATATGGCACTTGTAGAAGCTGCAGCAGAAAATGATGAGACACTGATGGAAAAGTATTTTGATGAGGGGAATCTCAATGAAGAAGAACTTGCTGAAGGACTTAATATTGCATTGGCCAATCAGGAAATATTTCCTGTCTTCTGTGCTTCCGGACAGCGCAATATGGGTAGCGGGCGCATCATGGGCTTTATCAATGACATAGGTCCTTCTCCTGCGGACCGACCTCATCCTTTAAACACAAATGGCATACCGATACCTCCGGATTCAAAAGCGCCCACTGAAATTTTCATTTATAAAACAACTACTGAACCGCAGGTTGGCAATGTGTCATACTTTAAAGTTTACTCCGGCACGGTTAAACCAGGAGATGATCTCATCAATTTGGGCAAAGGAAACCATGAGCGTATTTCTCAAATCTATGTGTCGGAAGGAAAAAACAGAGAAACGGTTTCATCTTTAAAAGCAGGTGATCTAGGTGTCACCGTGAAGCTAAAAGAAAGCCATACAAACAATACGCTGGCGACCAAAGGGGTGACTTCTTCCGTAGAAGAAATTCACTTTCCGGAGCCAAGAATGCGCGTAGCTGTCTCGACTAATAATCAAGGGGATATTGAAAAACTTGCCAAGGCACTTCATATCACGCACGAAGAAGATCCTACCTTAATCATAGAACACTCTGCAGAACTCAAGCAAATACTTCTTCATGGGCAAGGGCAGTTACATCTTGACCTGATCAAAAGCCGAATAGAAGGCCTTTATGGCATTTCGTTGATTTATGACACACCGAATATTCCTTATCGCGAGACGATTACCAAGGAGGCTAATGAAGTCTATCGTCATAAAAAACAATCCGGCGGATCCGGTCAGTTTGGCGAAGTGCACATGCGCATCGAACCTTATCACGAAGGAATGCCGGAGCCGCATGGATTGAATGTGCGCAACAAGGAAATTGAAACTTTGCCCTGGGGTGGTACACTTGCCTTTTACTGGTGTATTGTTGGTGGATCTATTGATACTAAATTCAGCAATGCGATTAAAAAAGGTGTGATGAATAAAATGACAGAAGGTCCGCTCACCGGATCTCATTGTCGTGATATTCGCGTGAGCATCTACGATGGAAAAATGCATGCTGTAGATTCTAATGATATGGCATTTCAGTTAGCGAGTACCGCTGCTTTTAAAGCTGCTTTCCAACATTCAGGACCCCAACTGCTGGAGCCTATTTATGACTTGTCTATATTATGTCAGGATGAGGTGATGGGAGATGTCATGGGCGATCTGCAAACCAGAAGAGCCATCATCATGGGCATGGAACGCGAAGGGCATTACCAAAAAATATTAGCGCATGCACCACTTGCGGCGCTCCATGATTATTCTTCCAGTCTTCGCTCACTGACCCAAGGAAAAGCTAAATTTTCCATGAAGCTAGTGGACTATCAGCAAGTGCCACCGGATATTCAAAAGACGCTTGTGGATGATTATCAGTTGCATGCGCATGATGAACATTAAATGTACAAGAGACCTGAGACCTGAGACCCACAGTGAAGGCGCAGTCCTTCATCTGTAGACCTGGGACTTTTGTGCGTAGGGCGTTCGCCGCCGCCAAGGCTATGGCGAACAAAGAAGGGAGAAATAAAAATTACGAAAAAAAACCTGAGATTTTCAACATTTCTAAACACATTGGAGTTGCAGGAGCAAACTCCGTGCAACGGCATTGGATACAGTTTTTACTCACCACTCATTACTCCACCCTACACCTCTAAGGATACGGCATATAACAAGCCAGTCTCAGGTCTCCCCCAGTACTACCTCCTTCGTCGGAGTGTAGGGCAAGCGCTGCGCTCCGAGTCTCAGGTATATAAGTCTCAGGTCTCTCCTTGAAAATAATTGCCCAAAAGGCACCATCCACCGACGAAAAATCGTTTAATAACTTGATCCATCCTTATCTTTGGGAAAAATAGTACACATGAAATTATTGACAATCCTGTTCACGACCTTACTTTTCACCAGTGCGCTATGTGCGCAGAAAAGTGATATTGAGATTTTTGAAAAAAAGGATGGGAATAAAAATATCGTGATCGCTCGAAATGTGGGCAAAGTGTCCTACATGGTTACGCTGAATATCAAGGCAGAAGGAATGATCGTGAGTCCGGGGATATCAGCTGAAGGTGTAGTTCCTCCAGGCTATATGAAAGAGTTGGCGACACTGGAGCCACAACCGGGTGTAAGCTGGTCCTATGGTTATGATGTGTCCTATATAGAATATAAGGGAAATCCATCGTCAACACCAACGAGCACACAAGATTCAGATACTGGTCAGGCTGGTAGTTCTGCTGTGGAAATTCCTGTACCTCCGGCAACGCCCGAACTTTCTACCGCTCCCATCATCGTATATACGCGTCAAGGATGTAGTCGATGCACTTTTGTCAAAAAGGAAATGAAGGAAAAGAAAATTGCCTTCGAAGAAGTGGATGTCAATGGAGGTTCTGCAGAAGCAAACAATATGTGGAAGTTGCTACGCGAAACAGGTTTTACCGGTACAAGCGTGACCATGCCTGTGGTAAAAATAAATGGAGAACTTCATTACAATATAAAAGATCTCGCCGGCTTTGTAGGTGGTCTTGAGCAATAAAATTAATTGATCTTTTTTTGAGTGCTTTTATCCCTTTTCCAAAAAGGATAAAAATGATATCTGTAAATTTCCGTTTCTTAAAACGTTAAATCAACAGCGCGCAATCGTCGCTTCTTACCGATTTTATATCGGATGGGTGCAAAGATTTTTCGAATACCAGTACCAACAGCAAAATTCAACAGGCCATATTCCATACCTCCTTCAGAGAACTCAGGATTGCCTGCCAATGTGTACCACACATCGCCCATAAACATTGAAATACCTCCCACCTGCAATGCGCCACCCAGAATATTGGCGATCGCACGCTGACGTTTTAATTTAATCCTGGCGATATCTTCAATCGCCACCCAGGAATCACCGAAGAAAATAAGTTGTGCATTTGGATCTACATCGACAATCGTTCTGGTATACCAGCCGGCAGGATCATCTTTTAGTTGGAATGTGAGGTCTTCATACATCTCAATGCGCTGCGTCACCGGGCTCCCTCTGAGTTCTATAAGGAGTAACTTCTGAGCGGAACCCACTTGCAGACAAAAGAACAATGTCAAAACCCAAAAAAATCTTCCCTTCATAACAACACCATATGCAGTCATTGAAATTAATCCATTATTTTGAAAGCTCTACCAGCATACCTTCCAACGCAATAGTTATCTTTTTTTGTATAGCGTCCTGTGACATGATCTCACTACCGGTATAAATCAATGCGAGACAAAATGTCTGACCCGGTGGAAGTGCGTTGTAAAATTTGGGTTTATACAGCCTGTATCCTTCTCTCAAAAGTCGTTTTATCTTATTTCGATCGACAGCTTTAGAAAACTTCTTCTTTGAAGCTGAAAACATGACCCGGGCAGGAAACTCAGAAACGTCCTCGGAATTCATTGGCAACCATACCAATCGGATGGGATACTTTGTCAGACCACGTCCTTCTTTAAAAAGCTTCTCAATCGTCTTTAAAGAAGAGAGTCTTTCAGATTTAGATAAAGTATACCGAACCATATTCAAATATAATACTCCTAAGTCCGAGGAGCAGATTAGTCACCTTATTCATTTGGAGAAAAAAAGTATTGGGCATAAAAAAACCTCCAACAAAAGCCGGAGGTCTTATATATTCTTGTTGCTTACCTAAAAGCCAGTAAACTTTCTATTTGACGCGCATGGTATCAGAGACGGTCAATTTGTGTCTGCCACGAGCACGACGAGCAGAAACTACTTTTCTTCCGGCTTTTGTACTCATACGAGAACGGTATCCGTGTTTATTGATTCTCTTTTTACGGGAAGGTTGAAATGTTCTTTTCATCGCTGTTAAATATCTTTATTTATAGAGTCCGCTCGTTCAAAAGCGGGCACAAATGTACTTATTTTTTGAAAAATATGACCCTTTTTCATAAAAAACGTCAATTTCCCTGGCCAAATTTCATGCCATCGAGGTCAAAACCCCCTAACTATTCATAGAAATAAGGAATTCTTCATTAGTTTTTGTGTTGATCATCCGCTTTCTTAGGAAGTCCATGGCCTCTTCCGGTTTCATATCAGCTAGGTAGTTCCTCAAGATGAACATACGCTGTAGAATAGCCTCATCAAGCAATAATTCTTCTCTTCTGGTACTGGATTTCGTTAAATCAATCGATGGATACATTCGTCTGTTAGCCAATGATCTATCTAATTGAAGCTCCATATTACCGGTTCCTTTAAATTCTTCAAAGATCACGCCGTCCATTTTTGAGCCTGTATCGATAAGGGCTGTAGCCAAGACCGTAAGGGATCCACCGTGCTCGATATTCCTTGCTGCACCGAAAAACTGTTTTGGTTTGTGCAGGGCATTCGCTTCTACCCCTCCTGAGAGGACTTTACCGCTTGATGGAGCAACTGTGTTGTACGCTCTTGCCAAACGCGTAATAGAATCGAGCAAGATGACTACATCATGGCCACACTCGACCAGACGTTTTGCTTTCTCAAGAATGATGTTTGCGACGCGAACGTGATTTTCAGCCGGTTCGTCAAAAGTTGATGAAACCACCTCTGCTCTCACATTTCTGCGCATATCTGTTACCTCTTCCGGTCGCTCATCGATCAATAAGACGATCAGATAGGCTTCCGGGTGGTTGGTTGCAATGGCATTGGCTATATCCTTCAATAGGAAGGTTTTACCTGTTTTTGGCTGGGCTACGATCAGTCCACGCTGACCTTTACCAAGCGGTGTAAACAGGTCAATCATTCGATTGCCGTAATCTTTGCCTGTCGGATGTGTCAATAAATTGAACTTCTCTGTAGGAAACAATGGTGTCAGGTAATCAAAAGGAACTCTGTCGCGCACTTCATCAGGTGTTTTACCATTCACGGTGGTCACACGAAGCAAGGCAAAATACTTTTCACCTT
This sequence comes from Saprospiraceae bacterium, assembly GCA_037969625.1. GTDB lineage: Bacteria > Bacteroidota > Bacteroidia > Chitinophagales > Saprospiraceae > Opimibacter. The sequence continues at coordinate 6,700 of JBBKXT010000202.1, read as the reverse complement.
CCTTGGGAGGGCGAATTGCTCCTTTTACGGTATCGCCCGTATTGAGTCCAAATAATTTGATTTGAGAAGGGGAAACATATATATCATCCGGGGATGACAGGTAATTATAATCAGATGATCTCAAAAAGCCATAACCATCTGACATCATCTCCAAAACACCTTCCCCTTCGATAATTCCATCGACCTCAACATTGAAGCGATCTCTTGCTTCCCGTTGAATATCTCTAGCATCCCGTTGTGGATTTCTGTTTTCAGTTTGATTCCTGGTATCCGCTTGATTCCTATTATCGTTCTGATTTCGTTTATCCTGTGGCTTTCTGGAATCCTGGGCTGACCTTTGATCTTTTTGATCATTGGAAGCGCGTGAATCTCTTGAATCTGGTCCTTTTCGATTATCCCTTGGTCTGTTAGCGTTCCGATCCTGACCATCCTGACGGGGTGGATTTTTATCTCCTGAAGGCTTTTCTGCTTCACTCTTTTGATCAGCGGGGCTTGATTCCTTTGCTTCTGCAACGGACTCCTTGTTATCAGACTTGGTATCCGTATCTTTAGATTTATCGTCTTTGGAATCATCTTTGGACTTTCCGGAGCTGGACTTACGACCTTTCTTAGGTGCTTCTCTTGGCTGTCTCTTATCAACGCGCATATTGTCTGAAGAAACGGGAACATCGTCCGGCACCTTTTCTTTAGCTGCACCGTTCGTGCCGGCTTTCTTTTTTTCAATCGCCTGATGATCAAGAATGGTATACACCAGTTCCTGTTTGTTAAGCTTTTTATAGCCGCTTATATCCAGGTTTTCAGCCAACTCCCTTAGCTCAGGAACAAGCATGTCATTCAACTGCAAAATATCGTACATGATATGATCAGATAATTAAGTAGAAAATAATTGGGTTCTTATAGAAATACAATAGCACGGCATCGATTACTTCACTCAACCACTAATAAATTATAACATTGGAAAAACCGAAGGAAATTATGACCGGTAATGTAGGTGTGTAAAACATACCAAAGGTAAAAACAATTTTTAAATAAAGGGGAATTACCTTTGAGGAAATTTTACGAGAAATCTACCCCCTTAAAACGACAGGAAATCTGAAAAAGTTGCGTTTATGCTTGAAATACAAATATTAAGAGACGAAAAGGACAGAGTCATCACCGGCCTCAAAAAACGAGGTTTTACTGAAGAAAAGCTGCTAATTATAGATCAAATCATTGATTTGGACGATCAGCGCAAGGCTTCCCAGACCCATTTAGACGGACTTCTCAATGAGCGAAACACCCTATCTGATGAAATTGGCGGTCTTTTTAAGTCTGGTCAGAAGGATGAAGCTAATCAGCTGAAAATCAAGGTACAGGCAATAAAAGATACGGCTGAAGCCACAGAGACTGAATTGACTAAAATAAAGTCACAATTGGACAATTTATTGGTCTTACTTCCTAATATTCCTCACAGCAGTGTACCTAGCGGTCGGTTGCCGGAAGACAATATTGTCTACAAAGAGTGGCGTGCAGATCTTCCTGAACTCGCTGCAGACGCTTTGCCGCATTGGGAATTAGCAGAAAAATATAACCTTATTGATTTTAAATTGGGTGCCTTTATCACCGGAAGTGGGTTCCCATTGTATCGTGGAAAAGGAGCCAGGCTACAACGAGCGCTCATCAGCTATTTTCTGGATCATGCGCACCGAGCTGGTTTTGAAGAGATACAACCACCCCTTATGGTCAACAGCGATTCTGCCTATGCTACTGGGCAACTCCCTGATAAAGAGGGCCAAATGTATCATATGGAGAAGGATGATTTATATATGATTCCAACCGCGGAGGTGCCTTTGACCAACATGTATCGAGGTCAGATCATCGCGGAATCAGATCTTCCCATCAAGCTCACAGGGTATACACCATGTTTTAGAAGAGAAGCCGGATCTTATGGCGCTGATGTCAAAGGCCTGAATCGAGTCCATCAATTTGACAAAGTCGAGATTGTTCAGTTTGAGCACCCCAGTCGGTCTTATGAAACATTGCATCATATGCTCGATCATGTAGCGCACTTGCTTGATAGTCTGGAGCTTCCGTATCGAATCCTACACCTTTGTGGTGGCGATATGGGCTTCACGTCGGCACTGACGTATGACTTTGAGGTTTATTCTGCAGGCCAACGCAGATGGCTGGAAGTCAGCTCTGTTTCAAATTTTGAGACTTTTCAGGCCAACCGATTAAAAACAAGATATAAAGATGAGCATGGGAAAATGCAATTGGTCCATACACTCAACGGAAGTGCACTTGCTCTCGCCAGGATCGTAGCCGCTTTATTAGAGAATAATCAAAGTGCTGAAGGAATCCGCATTCCGGAGATCCTGATTCCGTATACCGGGTTTGATTTTATAGGCGTTGGGAATTAATTTTGAATTTTTGTGAAACCTCTGAGGCTTATTTTGCATTTACATGAATATAACTATTGAACGAATAAAATTCTAATAATACAATGGGAATAGGATATTGGGTAGTGATCGGTGCTTTTGCATTGATCGGATTTCTGGTTCAAAACCGTATGAAATCAAAATTTCACAAATATGGCCAGGTGGGTCTGTCCAATGGCATGTCCGGTCATCAGGTCGCCTTGGCGATGCTCAATCATTATGGCATCCATGATGTACAGGTGGTTCAGGGCGAGGGGTTTTTGTCTGACCATTACAATCCTCAGACAAAAACTGTCAGTTTAAGTCCTGAGGTGTATGGCGGCAGATCTGTAGCCTCTGCTTCTGTGGCAGCGCACGAATGTGGTCACGCCGTTCAACACAATACATCTTATAGTATGCTAAAACTTCGAAGTGCGTTGGTGCCGGCCGTGAAACTGGCCTCTGTAGCACAGCAATGGGGATTCATGGCCGCGATATTTCTGATGGGGAGTTTTCCTCAATTGATACTGATCGTGATTGTAGCGATGCTGGTTACCACTGTATTTAGCTTAATCACTTTGCCGGTTGAATTCGATGCCAGCAACCGTGCGTTAGCATGGCTAGATGATACCGGAACGACCAGAGGCGTGGAATATGACTATGCGAAAGATTCACTGAAATGGGCGGCGATGACCTATGTGGTAGCAGCACTTTCCTCTGTCGTTATGTTACTTTACTTTATCCTTTCGTATTTTGGGCGAAACTAAATTGCTAACGAAAGCAGTTAAAATTAAAAATTGACCATTATAATTATCATCTAATGAACGAAATGCTAGAAGAAATGATCGCTCACAGCCGTGAGCAAATGGATCATGCCATTGATCATCTCAAAAAAGAATTGACCAAAATCAGAACAGGAAAAGCTTCGACTGCCATGCTTGATGGATTGCTGGTTGATTACTATGGATCAGACACTCCGCTAGCGCAAGTGGCCAATGTGGGCATCGCTGATGCCCGCACGATTACGATTCAGCCTTGGGAGAAACCTATGCTGGCGAAAATCGAGCAAAGTATTTTTGGTGCCAACTTAGGCATCACACCTATGAATGATGGTGAAATCATACGCATTTCTATTCCGCCGCTCACAGAAGAACGTCGTCGCGATCTGGCCAAGCAAGCGAAAGCGGTGGGAGAAGATGCTAAGGTTTCTTTGAGAAATGTTCGTCATAAAATTCTGGACGCAATTAAGAAAGAAGTAAAGGATGGATACCCGGAAGACATCGCCAAGAAAAAAGAAGCTGATATTGATAAAATGCTTCATGCGCATTCCGATGTCATCGACCACTTAATTTCAGCCAAGGAAAAAGACATAATGACGGTCTAAGGCTCGACATTTTAATATTTAAGTAACATAAAAAACGGTTTGGATCTATTTCCAGACCGTTTTTTTGTGGCCCCCACTTTAAGTCCAAAACTTTTTTCCTCTAAAAACAACTTTACATAGACAAATTCAGACCACTCATCTACTATTTAAGCCAGGCTTGGGTCGTTTATGTATTTTGTTTTACAAAGTATATATAGGGAAATTCAAGCGGAAAGAATCCCATCGCAATCATCACTTTAATTAATCCAAACGAAAAATGAAAAATCCACTTTACATCCTCCTGATCTTTGGTATTTTATCAGCTTGCCAAGAACAACCCAAGCAGGAAGCGCAAGAAATCCAACAATACACAATAGAGCAGTTCTATGAGAATACTAAATATTCAGGGGGTGCCTTTTCTACGGACGAATCAAAGTTACTGATCAATAGTAATGAAAGCGGCATTGTTAATATTTATGAAATCACTATTGCAGATGCCACCAAAAAAGCAATCACTAACTCCAAAGAAGAATCACTCTACACAATAGATTATGTTCCGGGCACTGGCGATAAGCTGTATGCTGCCGACAAGGGCGGAAATGAAATTTCTCATATCTACCTGTTAGATCAGGAAGGAAAATCTAAAGATTTGACGCCCGGCGAAAATGAAAAAGCCGACTTTTTTCAATGGAGCGAGGATAAAAAATCAATGTTTTATTCTTCAAATCTTCGCGACTCGAAATATTTCGATATTTATAAAATGGTGATAAGCACCTGGGAACCAACGCTTTTTTATCAAAATGATGAAGGCTTAAATGTCAGCGGTATTTCCAGTGATGAATCATGGCTCGCCATCACAAAATCGATCACCACTAGCGAGAACCAATTGTTTCTCGTCAATCGTGCAACAGGCACTAAAACTGAATTATCGCAGACGGAACAAAAAGGGCGTTACAATTTTTCAGGTTTCAGCAAAGACAATCTATCGGCATTCTACATTACGGATGCCGGCAAAGAATTTGCCTATCTCGTCAAATACGATATAGCAAGTGGAGAGCGCTCTACCCTCTTCGAAACCAACTGGGATGTGATGTATAGCTACTTGAGTGAGAACGAAACATTCCGCGTCATCGCTATCAATGAGGATGGTAAAAACACAATCATTCTGAGAGAAGTAGCATCAGGAGAAGATATAGAATTCCCGGAAATAAAGGATGGGGACATAACAGGACTTTCGATTTCAGATAGCGAAAAACTAATTCGCTTGAGTGTTGGCACATCAAAATCTCCGACCAACCTATACGTATATAATTTGGATACCAAAGAGCTCAAAAAACTAACGGAAAGTCTTAATCCCGAAATCAATGCAGATGATCTTGTTTCAGCAGAAGTGGTTCGATTCAAATCATTTGATGGACTTGAAATTCCTGCTATCTATTACAAACCAAAACAAGCCACCACTGAACAGAAAGTGCCTGCATTAGTTTGGGTACATGGTGGTCCTGGGGGACAATCGCGTACCGGTTATTCTGCCCTCATCCAATACCTCGTCAATCATGGGTACGCAGTGCTTGCTGTCAACAACAGAGGAAGTAGTGGCTATGGAAAAACATTTTACCAAATGGATGATCGCAATCACGGTGACAAAGATTTAAAGGATTGCATCGCCGGAAAAAATTGGTTGGCCGCACAAGACTATATTGATGGCGAACAAATCGGTATTATTGGTGGTAGTTATGGCGGATATATGACTATGGCGGCAATGGCTTTTACACCCGATGAATTTAAAGTTGGGGTGAATATATTTGGTGTAACCAACTGGTTGCGCACCTTAAAATCAATCCCACCTTTTTGGGAATCTTTCAGACAAGCGTTGTACACTGAAATGGGAGATCCTAACACCGATGATTCTGTGCGTCTTTACAACATTTCTCCGGTATTTCATGGCGACAAAGTTAAAAATCCGGTGATGGTCCTTCAAGGTGCTAATGATCCAAGGGTACTACAAATCGAATCCGATGAGATGGTGGAGGCTGTGCGCAAAAACAACGTACCTGTGGAGTACGTGATTTTTCCTGATGAAGGTCATGGTTTTGTGAAAAAAGAAAATGAGATAAAAGGCTATGGAGATATTCTAAAATTTCTAGATAAGCATCTCAAGCAAACTGTAAAAGATTAAATGCTTAGTGTGTATCAGGTGGCCGATTAGCGCAATACATTGATTAATTTTCTAACCAAAGTCTGGCCTCCTGATCGTACACCGATATCCAAGATTTTATCTACTTGCATGGCGACATCCAGCATTTGGGTGGTCATCCTATTAATCTCTTCCACCTCCATCGGGCTCGCCTTTTCGGCATCAGTCACCTGTATGTTTTGAAGCGATTGTATGACCGGATCTAGTTCTCTACGTTTTCTTTCTCGGGCGATTTGAAGGGCTATTTTCCATGCATCTTTCTCTGCCGCATAATATTCCTTGCGATCGCCTGCAACAAAAACTTTATGTACAACTCCCCACTCCATTAAACTGCGCAGGTTCATGCTCACATTTCCTCGTGATACGCCGAGCTCTTCCATTAGTTGGTCCGTAGTCATCGAATCCGGTGATATCATCAACAAGGCATGTATCTGACTCATCGTGCGATTGATCCCCCATGCTGAACTCAGCTGACCCCAGGTTTGGATCATTTGTTCTTTGGCTTCTGTGTACTTCATGTGATAAAGATAAAGGATTTGACATGAGCAAACGGCGCTTACGCTATATCCTCCTTTCTAAAAAAATCGTTGGTCGATGAGTTTAGACAGTTTAGAATAAGTACCTGGTCGGTACTTAAGTTTAGAAAGTTTAGTTCAACGTCTATTGTCAACAGTACAATCCATTAGAAACAGCGAGATTAAAAAACTAAACGCTCTAAACAGTGTCGCCGACCTTGACCGCCGA
>JBBKXT010000201.1:0-4529 GCA_037969625.1 Saprospiraceae bacterium | reverse complement strand
GTCATTATAATATCAGCCAAATCATCAACATACTGGTTAATGTACTGCACATCCCCAATTTTTCCTTCAGATTGTCCGTGTCCCCTTAAATCAATTGCGTAAACTTCTGCCTGGGTCGATTCTTGTAGCAATCCTGCTGTTTTGTTGTACATATAAGCACTGCTTCCAACACCATGCATAAGGATTACTGTATTGTCGGTTTGACTAGCAAACCTATAAGCAAAGATTTTACTATTGTCACGTACGGTAAAAAAGCGACGGTCCGACGTATAGTTTTGCTCAAACCCCATTTCTGCAATGGATGCAGGGTTAGGCTCAGTTTGTTGACCTCCGGGGTTAAATGCTGGTTCAGGTTTGTGAATAAGTTTGATAGCTTCATTTGTCAAGCTGTCGTGGTTTCCACCGAAATACAAGTCCAACATGCTTTGAGCGGAAACAGGGGTACTTCCTAAAAAAAGGAAAAGGAGAAAGGCATAAATTTTGAAATTCTTCAAGTGGCAATATTTTAAATAAAACTTGTTTGTCTAATTATTCGCAAGTCCATTCAAAAAAGCACAGTTTTTAGAAATCTTTTTTTAATGCTTCAGGTTTTTGGATATGATTGATAGATTTTTGGTTAGTTAATTTTCTTTTGGTCGGTTGTCATTTGCGTGTGTTCCATGCGTTTCGTACTACCCGACGGCAAGGTGAGCCTTGACAAGATGTTTGGAGTGGTAAGTTTTCAAAGTTAGGTTTTCCTTGTCCATGTTAAAAGCCCTGCTTTCGGGTAGCGGTTGTTAACAATATTATTTTTGTTTATCCATTGGGCATGTACCTAGCCGAATAACATTGTGAAAACTTCACGGCAGCAGTAAGATTGACATTGTCATCAGCAATAAAGTCAGTTAATAAGGTTGTAAACGTAGACTCCTTTTCGTTGTAAGGAGCCCCGGACCTTTATAGCAAAATATGAAATTTTCAATTCAACTGTCGCTTACGGCTTGCATTTCATTATTTGATTATAGTCACTCTTTGAATGTAATCTTGGCGAATCGAAAGTTCTTACCTCGTTGACCAAACACAACCATTTCGTTCCCGCTAATCTGTTCACAGACCATTGGCCGGGTAAACATGCCAACCTCCTGTTTAGAAAAAAGAGCTTCCTTTGTTAGATTTCCATGGTAGTCAATCGTTACTAATACGACTAAAGACTCTTTGCCTCTATTAAAGTTATAAAGAGGTCCTTCTCCTTTGTAAAATAAGTTTTTGGGGTTGTCATTGAATATAAAGTATAACTTGTCTTTTACAACAGCATGGGCGTATGATGAGAAGAAAGCGCCATCATTTTTTGAAAATTGCTTCTTGGCAATTTTTTTTGCCCATTCAATTTCGCCATCAGGAGACAAGCTTATCACGATTATATCATAGTAATAATATAAATAATCTGTGGAAAATGTCGTAAAGCCATTGGCATCAGTGGTAGTTTCTGTTCTGGTGGTGGATAGGAATTGTTCACCAATCAATACAGCTCCTCCATTCTTGTTCAATACAATATCATCCAAAACATATTGATATAATTCAATGCTTTTTCCTTTCGCATCTTTCTTTTTTGTTTTCTTCTTTTCTCTTTCACCCATATTTTGAGTGATAAAGTCTATTTCAAATTCCTGAAATGCTTTTGCAATGATGCCTTTTGATTCGTAATCTATTTTCAGAAAGTAACTGCCTTTAATACTTGTCGTTCCCTCGGCAGAATAAAACCCTCCACAGATTATATCCTGCTCGGGGTTGATGGCAATTTGCATGTCGGTAAGAAATTTCCCTTCAACTTTCACTGGGTATTCGACCAGTTTGCGACCTTTCTCATAATGGCTTATAATCTGATACCTGTAGTTAGGTTTTCCGTTTCTCTTTTCTTTTCTCTTTTCCTGATATAATTTGCCCAATTGATGTACGTTGCCGTTGTTATCTACTTCAATGTCTTCTATTGAAAACAATTCATCTTCATAGGGCAGAATGATATTATTTTCCCATACTTGATTCATGTTTTTGTCAAACATATGGAATCCGAAACTTTCATTTTCACCTTTCTTATAGGGCAAATTATAAAAGATTAAAGCTTTAGTGCTGTCCCTGGATAGTTGATAATTAAAATTACCTACATAATATAGTGAAGTTGCGGGAAAATTTATTTCTGCAATCTTTCTTAAGCCTTGTTCTGGTAGAAGAGTTTTTTTGTTAATCGCCTGAACGTATAAGAAATTCTTTTCTAATTTTGGATTGGTTAATGATGTAAATAAGTACAACGCATTATCCAGTTGTATAATAAATTCGAATTTCCTTTTCTGTGCCTGGCCTTTTAAGTCTATTTCGAAAGACTTGGTTTTAGCCATTTTATTGTCATAATGTTCAAGTGTTATATTTGAATTTACTTCTACCGATTTTTTGACTCTTTTATTAAGAGTATAAATTCCAGTTTCATCATATCCGACAATATCACTCAGCGTTAATTTTTTATCAGCTTTTGACTCCGGACCCCATAACATATCCACTTTTTGGGATTTTGATTGTCCGAAAGCATGCAGAACCATCATAGGGCTCAGAAAAATAAATAGTAGGAAATATTTCATATTGTTGGTCGTATCGTCTTTTAGGGTGAGGCATAACGTTCCGGGCTACCCGACGGCAGGGTGGCTGCCGAAAGTCTGTGTCAGGGTACGTGCTTTCAAATATAAGGATATCATTTCTAATGCACTTATCCCTGCTGGTGGGTAGCTAATGTTATGAGACGTTCATTCTTTTAAGACGTCATTTGAATCCTTAATTTCGTCAACATATTTATAGCCATCAATTGTCAAAGTATAAACCTCACCATCTTGGGTCGTATATTTTTCCTTAATAAAACCATAAGTAAACTCAAGATCTTCAATTAAGTCAATTAACTCAGCCTGTTCTCTCATACTGGATAAACTTGCAGAATAAAGAACTTCCCCATTTGCGATGAGATCCTTGCTATTATGACCATAAGTAACATTAATTATTCCTTCAGGGTCTTTTGAGGCTTCAATTACAGCTTTATTTATTATTGGATGAATTGTCTTGTCATCTTCTGTTTCAATCTCATTTATAATATTTTTAAATGCTTTATGGCTATTTATTAATCGATTTAAATGAGTAAAAATGGCAGCTTTAAAATCTCCTACCTCAGTATATGAGTGAATTAATCCATCCTTCATTCGTTGATTTATAAATGAATCAAGTTTCTCCTTCTGATTTTGATCCAAGATATCTGGAGGCACAGGCTTTCTACAAACATATAAAAGGACTGGTTTTTTCTTATCAATAAATTCGTTTATTTCCTCAACGGTACCACTTATGGCCTTACCAGTTTCACTACCAATTCTTGACCAAAACACTCCAATTAGTACATCACAATTTTGCAATAAATAATCATTTATGATTCCTTGAGGTCTGTCACCTTGAAGAGGCATAGAGTGAGTTTCCCACCCCACGGGAAGTAACACAATATTTTTATCTGCTGATTGAAGGTTATTCCATTCATAAATTACTTCCCTAATAATATTTCTTTCAATAACAACATCACTTGGAGAAGCAATAAATACTTGAAACACATTGGAAATAAAAGCCATATAAATATTGGTTTAATGTCTCATAACGTCTATGGATGCTCGTAGGCAGGCCGACTGAGTATGGGACTGTTTCCGGGGCACCTTTATCCAAATTTACGTTTTCATTCTCAATGTGAATAGCCCTGCTTATGAGCATCCAATGTTATGAGATGCGATCTTTGACTTACATTCGCTCCTGAATTTGATTGATATCAATATGGTCAAAAAAGATATTTGAATATACTTCATTATTCCATAGTTTGAGCTTAAGTCTACATTCAATTTTGTAATTTCCTTTGTATCTCATCAATTTGGCAATCATTATTTGATTTTCTTCCAAAACAATTGGCCTACATCCAGTTCCACAAACATATTTGAAAGGGATTTCTATATCTATCCATCTTCCTTCAGAATTTTTTACTTGTCTAACAATATTAGTCCAATCCCAGCAATCCCCAATGTAGAGGAGGGAGTCTGTTAGGTTTCTGACGATAACAGGATAAGCCTTATAATCCACAGCAGAATCAATAACTGGCTTGTCAGATTCTGCTAAATAGTTTTCATAATAGTGTGTATATGATAAGTCAAACGCAGTATCGACAACTATAGCAATTTTATTGCTATCCGGAACGGGTACATAATCACCAAAATATTCTTCCCCATGCCCGTACCTAGGAATACGTCTTTGTCGAAGTATAATTGTGTCGGAGTATTGCCCTATGTAATGTATTGGATAAAATCCATCGCTATTTTTTATAGTAAAAGCTGTCAAATTCTCAGTCAGGTTTGAAGTGTCTATTATTGTAAGCTTGCCATTCGTTTGAATATTCAATTGTGCCTCCTTGCTGTTGCAACTTAGAAGGCTTGAGATAAATAATCCTATAAGTGCCATTATCTTCATTCTAGTATCTCATAACGGTT
>JBBKXT010000200.1:0-3440 GCA_037969625.1 Saprospiraceae bacterium | reverse complement strand
GGTTCAAAGTTCGCTTTGTGGTTGAAAATGATTTGATCAATGCCATGAATGCCTGGATAGCCGATGAGTATGATGTGGCGGTTCAGACGGCTGATGCATTTCCTTTGTATACAGGTCCTGCGGATATCAGTGAGTTTAAGCCAAAGGCATTTATGCAGGTGGACTGGTCTCGTGGTGGTGATGCGATCATCGTCAAAAGAGGCATCAATGCCGTCAATGATTTAAAAGGAAAAAAGATAGCGGTGGCTGTGCCTTCACCTGCCCAAACTTTATTGATGACTGCGCTTGAGGCTGCCGGTTTGAAATATTCTGATGTGGAAGTGATTAAGACAACGGACAATCTTAAGGCGGCTCAATTGTTTAGAAGTGCTGATGTGGATGCTGCTGTGGTATGGAGTCCTGATGATATGCTCGCTACGAATGATGTGCCGGGTTCGAAAATATTGTTGACGACCAAGGATCAGTCGCACGTTATTGCTGATATCTTTTTTGCCAAAGAATCCTATCTGAATGCTAATCGCAAAATGATCGATGGATTTTACGAAGGCTGGATGAAAGCGGTTGCGGAATTGAAATCTAATACGGGCAATAGAGAGAAAGCGGCTAAATACCTGGCGGAATTAAATGGACTCGGTGTGCCTGATGCCATGGGGATGATGGAGGTAGTCTATTGGACATCCCATGGGGATAACATGAATTTCTTTGGGATGAATTCTGATTACAAAGGTCAGCGTGGAGAAGATTTGTATACGAAGATGAGTAAGAATTTTGTGGTGACACGAGATGCAGAACAAGAAGCACCAGCCTGGAGAAGTGTGATATTTACTGGCGCTGTGCAGTCTGCGAATGAAAATCTAAAAGGTGCAGCTTATGCTTCAGAAGCCGGCAAGACATTTACACCTGCCACAGCAGAGACCAAGAAGGCTCCTGCTATTGCATCAAAGCCTGTAAGTATCAGTTTCGCTTCCGGTAAATTTCAATTGGAAGAAAATGCAAAAACGATTATTGATTTGCAGTTTGCGGATGTGGCAAAGTCCTTTGCGAATGCGCGTGTCAGAATAGAAGGCAATACGGACAATGACGGTGGAAAACAGATGAATATGGATTTATCAAAGAAAAGAGCGCAGGCTGTCGCGGATTATCTGTCGAGTCAGTATCAGATTGATAAGAATCGTTTTATCATCATCGGTAATGGACCAGACAAGCCCGTACCCGGATGTGAGCAAAATCAAAATGCAGATTGCAAGGCTAAAAATCGCCGAACAGATTTCCAACTTATTGCCGACTAACAGATAGCATCGACACAAAAGGAGATCCGGATGAAGTTAATTGGCGGTACAGACGAAGGTTCAAACACACAAAAGCTATTGTTTGGTGGTTTGGGACTTGGTATCGTTTTACTTGTATGGGTGTTTCTGACGGGCGGATCTGACCCGATTTTGCGTCCCGTTGTATTGCCTTCTCCGTTAAGTGTTCTCCGCGCGTTTCCGGAATTAGTCACCGTAAACAATCTTATTCCGAGTATGGGTTTCAGTATAGGCTTGAATCTTTCGGGATATCTGGAAGCTATATTGATTACTATTCCGATTGGTTTCCTTATTGGATTGGTGAAATATACCAGATGGGGTTTTCAGTGGCAGGTAGATGCGCTCAGGTATGTTCCATTGACGGCCCTTACACTTCTGTTTATAGTTTGGTTTGGGATTGATACGGATATGAAAGTTCATTTCCTTGCCTTTGGTATCATCATCTATATGTTGCCTGTGATGATTCAACGTATTGATGAGGTGGATGATGTTTATCTTAAGACAGTGCACACACTTGGTGCTACGGGCTGGCAGCGTTTGAAGACCGTTTATTTTCCAAGTGTGGTTTCGCGACTTTCGGATGATATTCGGGTGTTGACGGCTATATCGTGGACCTATATTATTGTGGCAGAATCTATCAATAGTAATCAAGGTGGATTGGGTACATTGATCTACAATGTCGGACAGCGACAAGTAAGGTCGGATAAGATTTTTGCATTGCTGATCATCATCATGGCGATAGGCATTATTCAGGATAGAATATTTGTTCGTCTGGATAAGGAGTTGTTCCCTCATAAGTATCAGGCTAAGGCTTCAGCATCGGCGTCAAAGATTGATAAGCGTGGGGTCATCAGTGTGGTGTATGATTTTATTCTTTTTGCATTGGGTTGGATTGCCTTGGGGCTTTTTACTTTATTTATGATTCAGGAGTTTATTCCGTTGATGGGTGATGTTAAGCCATTGAGTTATGTCTTCGGCGATAGTGTTGGCGTGGTATACGTGATTTTTGCGATGATCATGATGATCAAAGTGTGGAAATGGTATGAGCGGAGGACAGATGCGCTGGCCTTGAAATATATTACTTCAAAATCTGCCGGTACATGAATGTAAACTTTCAGGATACGCCGGCGAGGGACAACATCATCGAACTGAAGAATATCGGGCAGTCGTATGATGGTGGGAATAACTGGATTATCAAAGGGCTCAATATGCTCATTGAGGATAAGCCTGATCAGGGGCAGTTTATCGTACTCCTGGGGATGTCCGGTAGTGGTAAGTCAACCTTGCTGCGTTATATCGCCGGACTACAGGAACCAACGGAGGGGGAGGTACTGATTAAAGGGAGACCTGTTAGTGATAAGCAGCGTGTGAGTATGGTGTTCCAACAGTATTCATCGCTGCCGTGGATGACCGTGCTTGATAATGTTGCCCTTGGATTACAGTATCAGGGTATCAGCAAACAATTGCGATATGCGCGTGCCATGGAGTTGATCCAATTGGTCGGACTGGATGGACATGAAAAAAAGTATGCACAATATCCTGCACTTTCAGGTGGGCAGTTGCAGCGAGTAGCTATTGCGCGCAGCATCATCGCTAATCCGGAGATCATATTGATGGATGAGCCTTTTGGAGCGCTGGATATTAAGACCAGAATTCAGATGCAGGAGTTGTTGATCACACTTTGGCAAAAATTTCATTCCACCATACTTTTTGTTACGCATGATATTAATGAAGCAGTGTATCTGGCGGATGATATCTATATTATGAAATCACCTCCTTCGCTCATCATTGAGCATATTGATATTGATCTGCCGCTAAAAAGAGATCATACGACTAAGCGGGAGAATCATTTTACGGAATTGGTGCATCAAGTGGAGGATACGATGATTAGGATTGCGGGGATTAAGTAAGTGAAAAGCAAGAAGTTTATTCCTGTCAAAAAACTAAACTCCCTAAACTTTGTAACCGTAGGTGACAATACTCAACTTTTTTCAATCGCCGAAGCTCAACGAGCGAAGGAGATCTAAACTCATCGACCGTGGATCATCCTGATAGAAACAAAAGAGACAAGGCTTCCGCAGACAAGGGGGTGAATTGAATAGTGTGAAGCTCTATCGGGGCGCTTCTGTTAGC
>JBBKXT010000199.1:0-5815 GCA_037969625.1 Saprospiraceae bacterium | reverse complement strand
AGATGCGAGCGGGTGGTCTCATGATCTTTATCATGCAAGAATTCACCCGCTGCAACTGCTAAAACCAACCTGAGAATGATAATAGAACCTATCTTATATATCATTTATGCCAGCGCTTCTGCCAGCAACTTTTTATCATCAAATGGATAGCGGTGACCGTTAATCTCCTGGTACTTCTCATGTCCTTTGCCGGCGACTAAAAGAATATCTCTTTCTTTCGCCATCATGACTCCGGCTCGTATCGCCTCCTTTCGATCGGTGATTCGCATCACCCGATCTTTTCTTTCTTCCGGAACGCCCGGCCACATTTCATCCAGAATCGCTTCCGGATTTTCTGTTCGCGGATTGTCTGATGTCAGAATCACCTGATCAGCAAACACCGCCGCAATTTTCGCCATCTGAGGGCGCTTGGTTCGATCCCGATCACCACCGCATCCAACGATGCAAATGATTTTTGAGCCCGGTTGTCGAACCTGGATTAAAGTGCTCAGGACGTTTTGCAGTGCATCCGGTGTGTGGGCATAGTCCACCACTGCAAAAACCTGTTTCCCACCGATCACAAGATCAAATCGACCTTCTGCCGGATGTAGTTTGCTCAATTCAGCTAGTACCTGTTCTTTGTCCTCCCCCAACAAAATGGCTGCACCATAAATGGCCAGGAGATTTGACGCGTTGAACTTTCCGACTAACCGCACGTGCAATGGGATACCATCCAGTTCCAGATGCAAGCCATCCATATGGTTTTCAATGACGCGCACTCTGAAGTCTGTAAACTTGGTAAGACTGTAATTTGAGACCTTAGCAACAGTATTCTGTACCATGACTTCAGCGTGCTTGTCATCCATATTGATTAAGGCATACGCCTGAGCACTTAATCCATCAAATAATATTTTCTTAGCTGTGATGTATGATTTAAAATCACCGTGATAATCCAGGTGATCATGCGTGATATTTGAAAAAATAGCAACGTTCCATTCAATCCCTTCCACTCTGCACTGATCCAATGCATGACTACTCACTTCCATAAAGGCATGTGAACAACCCGCACTAACCATTCGCGACAAAGCTTCTTGCACTGCCACCGCATCCGGTGTTGTATACCCCGATGCTTCTATCTGATCTGCAATCCGGTTTTCAACAGTTGACAACAATCCGCACTTATAGCCCAGTCCTGTAAAAAGACTGTATAATAAAGTAGCAATGGTTGTTTTTCCATTCGTTCCGGTCACCCCTATCATGGTGAGTTTCGAAGAAGGATTGCCATAAAAAGTACTGGCTACTTGTGCCAATGCTTTCGCTGCATTTTCTACTTTAATAATACACACCGTATTACTTAGATGTACTACCTCCTCTTGAGCTATCACACATACAGCTCCACGATCTACCGCTATGTCAATGAACTTATGTCCGTCGGTCGTTCTTCCTTTTACTGCCACAAAAACGGACCCCGGTACTACTCTTCTTGAATCAAAATGAATCGCGGTAATCGGCGTATTCACTTCTCCTCGTATTTCTTTTATACGGATGTTGACGATCAACTCTTTGATAGTCATATCACCCTAATGTCAAGTGTATAGTTTTTCCCTTTTGGATGGGCTGTCCTGATCGTACGGATTGACCCGTCACCCGTCCTACACCATTATATCTTACGTGCATGCCCTTGTTTTCAAGCAAATAAATCGCATCGCGTATGCCCATGCCATTTAATTCCGGAATGAGGTCATCTGCCAGTACATTCTGCACTTCCAAGGTCAGCTGCTTTCCACCCGCCAATCGCGCCCATTCTCCCTGACCATGTACCTCGCCATCCATATTCAACTCATCCATCAATTCATACAACTCATCTTTATGTGACCAACCGGCTAAACGCTTAGCATCTGTATAGGGCATTGTATCTGACAAGGTTGCGCTGGCTAATAACTCTTTATTGATCCCCATACATCGATCAGCAATTTTTCTAAAAATGGGGAGTGCTGATGTTGATCCATAGTACCCTCCAATCACCGGATCGTATACCATGACGATGCAGCTATACTTTGGTTTCTCTGTTGGAAAGTAGCCGGCAAAGGAGGCCATGTATTGTTTGCGTGGACTATTCGGATCATAATAATCTGTTCGTGCTGTACCTGTCTTTCCACTGAACATATAAAAATCAGGCTTCGCATTTTTCGCTGTTCCTCGATCAACCACACCAGTCAAAAGTTCCTGTACTTTTTTGATTGTAGGCAATGAAGCTATTTGTTGGCTCACCACTTTTGGATGAAAACGCTTCACGACTTTGCCATCATTAGAAATCTTTGAAACCAAATATGGATTCATCATTTTTCCATTATTCGCTACAGCATTATATAGGCGCAAAATCTGAAGAGGTGTCAAACGACACTCGTATCCTGTAGACATCCATGGCAGCGTAGTTCCACTCCATCGATCATCTTTAATCGCTGGATCTTTGATCATGGGCGCACCTTCACCATCCAATTCAATACCTGTCATTTCATGCAAATGCATCTTGTGCAATCGATCCACAAACTTACCCGCGCGACCATCACGTCCGTAGTACTCTTGCACCAGGCGAGCGATACCCACATTCGAAGAAATTTCAAAAGCTTCCGCGAGTGTGCTTTCATAGATTCCGTGTTGCTTGGAATCTTTCATTGTTCGATCGAAAAATTTTCCGGTACCACCACCTAAGTCAACTACTGTATTTAAATCTGCACCTTGATCTTCGAGTAAGGCGATGATGCTGGCTAACTTAAATGTAGATCCCGGTTCGGAAGAATAACCTACTGCATAATTATAATCTTCACTAAATCCATTGCCATTTTGATTGCCAAGGTTTGCGATGGCAACAATAGCTCCGGTCGCCACTTCCATTACAATGGCCGTTCCTTTTTTTGCCTGACTTCTTTCCAACCCTTCTAGTAAAGCATACTCTGCGATGTCCTGAATTTCAGGATCAATGGTCGTATGAATATCATCGCCTCGCTGGCCTTCCAGATCATCCAGATTACTGACCGGAATCCAGGCGCCACCAGTGACTCTTTGTACGAGTCGCCGACCTTCTTCTCCTTTCAAATAACCATCAAATGAGGCTTCAAGTCCTACCATTTGTGCATTGCTTCGTTCGAGGCCGAGTGTTCTGCTGGCCAATAACTTATAAGGTTTCACTCGTACATGTTGCCGATCAACAATCAGTCCTCCTGTGTTCTTACCCAGTCTGAAAATTGGAAATGTTTTGATCTGTTCGAGTTGTTGTATGGTCACACCTTTAGCGAGCAATGCATAACGGTCTCCATTTCTTCTTTTTTGAATCAGCCAATCACGCATTTGCGTTTTCGAAACGCTTTTATTGACATACTTTGATAAATAATAAGCGAGACTATCGACATTTGATTTGAAAATATCTTCACGCAGACCATTTGCTTTAAAATCCACATGCAAATCAAAAAATGGAAGTGATGTTGTCATCAAACTACCATCTGATGCCAGGATATCTCCTCGGTCGGCGACGACCGGAATATATTTTAGGTACAGACTATCCCCGAGGCTTCTCCATTTCTCTCCTTCGATGACAGAAATATGGACCGCTTTATACGCCAGCAATCCTGCTATGCCAAGCATCGCAACTGCAACGATATAAACTCTGATCAATAATTCTTTCTTAATTTCTTTCATCGGTGGGAGGGGGCCCAGGTGTGCTACCTTATAACCACAGGATTTTGCGTTAAGAAATGAAGGTCTTGCGAAACCACGCTTCGCTCTATCATAGTAGGGGTGGATTGATACATGAGTTCTGATTTAACCGTCATGAATCTCCATCGTTCTTCGCGTAATTCCTGTTGTAAGGATTGCACCTTACGCACATTACGTTCAGCGAAATGTACATTGCCAATATATAATACACCTAAGCCACAGAGGAAATACAGGAACGGGAGGTTCTTATAAATCATCTTGGTGCCCAGGAGTCGATATAATGAATTTTTAATTGGCATACTTTTCGCAGTAACTTATTGACAATAGGTGTTTAATTATTTGTTTTTATTTTTTACTCTTTTGTACTACTCGTCCTTTGTTCGTTCCCTATAAAAGGGGAAATCAAAAAAACGCTCTCCTCTCTTCACTACTCCCTTGTCCGCCGAATCCGCCTCAGGCGGAGAAGGAGGAACACTACTCACTTCCGCCACAGCGGAACACTTCTCACTTCTTTCTTCTCCGCTATTCTCATCTTCGCACTTCTGGACCTCGGATTTATTTTTTGTTCTTCGGGATCAGCTTCTATCGGACGTTGTGTAATTGTCTTCCACACTTCTTTTCTTCTGCCAAACAAATCCGTGTCTGCTTCTCCTTCAAAATTTCCTGCTTTAAAATATCTTTTGACCAATCTATCTTCTAAGGAGTGGTAGGACATCACGACGATTCTTCCACCCGGTTTTAATATTTGATGTGCTGCTGTCAACATATCCCGCAAGGCGCCCATTTCATCATTTATTTCGATTCGAAGGGCTTGAAACAATTGGGAGAGATATCTCATCTTTTGTCCCTTTATGCATTGCTCTGCTAAATCTGCCAATTGGCCTGTTGTTTTAATCGCTCCACCTGCCCTGGATTTTACTATATGGTGCGCGAGTGTCTTCGAGTTAGTGATCTCTCCGTAGCTTGAAAACATCTTTTGCAACTTACCTGCATCGTATTCATTAATAATATCTGCGGCAGACAGGGCTTGCTGGCGATTCATTCGCATATCGAGGGCTTCATCGAATCGATAAGAAAATCCTCTTTCGGGATCATCAAATTGATGGGATGAAACACCCAGGTCGGCGAGCAGGCCATCGACTTTGCCGGCGACTCCGTAATATTCCATCCACCTGGTGAGGTGACGAAAATTGGAAACGATCAAAGTGACGCGCTCATCTCCCCAGAGATTTGCTTCAGCATCTTCATCCTGGTCAAAAACAAACAGATGACCTTTGTCATCCAGGCGATTTGTTATTTCTCTGGCATGTCCTCCTCCGCCAAAGGTGACATCTACATATATTCCATTCGGTTTGATCTCAAGACCATCCATTGATGGACCGAGCATAACCGGTATGTGGTACTCACTCATCCGACCCTTTGGTCCTGAGGTGTGCAATCTTCTGTGCGAGGGCTGAAATATCCTCGGGCTCTTTATTGATCATCTCCTGGTATGCTTCAGCATTCCACAACTCGAGGTATTCTCCGACGGCGGTGATGATCATTGTTTTCTTAATCGATGCGTAGTCAAGTAAAATCTTTGGCAGGAGTATCCGACTGGCCTTATCCGGTGTAAAGGCTGTGGCACCTCTATAGAAGTACCTTTTAAACTGTCTGACTTCGGGTAAGTATTCATTGAGGCCCTGTACTTCCTTGAGTTTGGTTGTCCAAACATCTTTTGGAAACAGGTAGAGGCAATGTTCAAAGCCTCTGTTGGCTACAAAATCCTGTGTGTTGTTTTCGCCCAATTGATTGAGGATCGCTGAGGGCAGTTTTAGCCTGCCTTTCTCATCGAGTTTGCACTCATATTCCCCAAAAAAGTTGGTCTTCATTCTTTTCTCAGTCTTGTAACGACTCAAATGTAGAAAACCTTCCCACTTTTTACCACTTTATCCCACCATTCATTTCAAAAAAACCACCGGAAAACTTCATCTCGGGTGGTGGGTATTCACAAATTAGTGATATGCCGTACTCAAAAGGAGTATATTACATATTTCAATAATGTAAATATATAAGAATAATTCATAATGTAATACTATTTGAAAATAAATTTAATACATGTTATAGATGGATTGAATATATG